>JBJXGF010000119.1:0-23797 GCA_046153015.1 Acidimicrobiales bacterium
CCGGGGCAACCGCCGCCGGCACGCCGAGCCAGCTGCGGGCCTGAGCTGATCGACGCGATCGGCACGAGGATCGGTGGTCGAGGACCTCGGGCCCTGGGCGTCAACCCCTGTGCTGGACGAGCATGCACGATGTGGGACGCCCGATGACCACGGCGGAACTGGTCGCTGCCGCGGACCTCCAGTTTGATGAACGCGATGCTCGGCGCCTACGGATGGGATGACCACTGTTCGGCGCTCTTCGCCCGTTTCTCGGGCGATGACACCGAACCAGGCCGCATCGTGCGCCATGATCGCGCTGCGCCGCTCGCCGCGACGTCGCGCGGACTCGTCCATCTGCCGGTGCGGCGCACCATCGGCGAGCTGACGGTCGGCGATTGGGTCGTCGTCGAGGGCAGCGAAGTCATCGTCGACCGCCTCGAACGCTCGTCCCTGCTCCGCCGCCGCGATCCCGGGGCTGACGAGCAGCTCCTCGCCGCCAACATCGACGTCGTGGCCATGGTGTTCGGCGCCGACCGACCACTCAAGGCCGGTCGCTTGTTCCGCATGCGGACCCAGATCTGGGATGCGGGAGCGGTCCCGCTGGTCGTGCTCACCAAGACCGATCTCGTTGAGGACGACGGTGGGGTCGAGGCGCTCATCGGCCGGGTGCACGAGATCGACCCGCTGCTCGATGTCGTGGCGGTCTCTTGCGTGACCGGCGCGGGTCTCGAGAACCTCCGCCGTCATGTCCGCAGGAAGACGCTGGCGCTGGTGGGCGAGTCGGGCGCGGGCAAGTCAACGCTGGTGAACTCCCTCGTCGGGGGCGACGTCGCAGCGGTGTCGGCTGTTCGGGCCACCGACCACCGGGGTCGTCACACGACCACGTCGCGGGAGCTGCACCCGCTCCCCGGCGGAGGTGTGCTCGTCGACACGCCAGGGCTGCGTGAGGTCGGCCTCTGGACCGACGAGTCGAGCGTCGACTCCGTCTTTCCCGAGATCGAGGAGCACGCCGTGGCGTGCCGCTATCGGGACTGCACCCACGGGCCCGAGCCGGGCTGTGCCGTACGTGCAGCGGTGGCGGGCGGCCAGGTGTCGCCCGAACGGTTCACCGCGTGGGAGTCACTGCGCCGAGAGGCGAGGGCCGCGGCGTTGCGGGCCGACGAACACGGCCGGCGGGCTGCCGAACGCCGCTTCGGCCGGGCCGTCAAGAACTACAAGCGTTTCAAGAACGATGGCTGACCCGCTCCAGTGCCGTCGACGCATTTCGGCGCTGGCCCTACTCGCGCCTCTCGGAGCGGACCGACGCGAACGCGCGGCAGTAGTCGGTGAGCCATGTGGATCTGGTGGCGCCTGGTCGGCACGATCTTCGCGCCGGGTCCGAATGACCTACACCTTGCCAGTAGGAGGCCACCGCTGCGTCGAACTCGGCGCGGTCTAGAAACGTCAGTTGGCGAGCGACCCGGCGTAGATCTGCCAGGCCAGCACGGACTTCGCTGCGAGGCTGAGCACGAGATAGGTCTTCTCGCCGAAGGCATAGTCGCGCCAGCGGCCGATGCCTCGGTATTGAAGCCACTGGTTCAGGCCGAAGCTGAAGAAGAAGACGAGCTCGGCAACGACAATCCCGTACACGAAGCCGGGCACGGTGTCGGCTCCGATGACGTTCACCCAGATCGCCGCCCACGGCGCAACACCCGCGATCGTGCCGAACCAGAACGGCATCATCGTCGTCGAGGCCCGACCGGGCGGATTCATGCGTTCCTGTAGCCAGCCGAACAGGATCATGGCGACGTTTGCACCGCCGATCGCCAACACGGTGGTGATGTCGGTTATGCCGCTATAGAAGGCGATCAGCAGCACCATGAGGGTGGCGCTGAGTGAGTACTCCATCCATCGGAAGCGGTTGATGCCACGGCCCAGATCGGTTTCGTACCTCCTGCGGGCGAACGTGGCCGTGGCGAGGTGGTCGAACGCGGCCAGCGCCAGGAAAACGGCGATGGCCAGACCGATGGTGACATCGAACAGCCCCTGCGGCGTCGCCAATCGGGTGCCCGGCGGCCCCTGGGGGAAGGTGGAGGTAACCGTGATGGCGAAGTCGCTCGCCAGCGCAAGGATGAGCACCGCCTGCACGGCGTGCAGCACCGTCAGGCCGATGTTCCACCTGCGCAGGTTCGCGAGGCGCGCCGGCGTGACACCGGAGGCGATGACTTCGCTGCCGCCCGGACGGCGTTGGGGTATGGGGTTCTCGGCCATGGCGTGAGTAATTGACACTAAACTCTACTAACGCTTGATGGGCGGGCGGCATTCCCACGAGATCGCCGAGGCGATGGCGCCCGCGCGCCTCCAACCGGGGCCACCGCGGCTATCGGCGACCATCAACCGGTCGCGTCGCAGAGGGACAACCGCGTCGCGGTCATCCCCTGGGTCGGCGGGCGAGACCGGCTTGGAATAAAGCAGGCTAAAGAGGGTTGACGTGGTTGCGTGATGATCGACTCAGCGAGCCCGGCCTCCTTCTGGCGCCTTTTCCTGGGGGGATCATGACGAGTGCCGAGGCGCTCGACTTGCAGACCGCTGCCGACCGGCTCGGGGTGCATTATCAAACCGCGTATCGATGGGCCCGTTCCGGGGTGCTCGAAGCGTCATTGGTGGCGGGTCGCTATCGCATCGACCCCGACGCATTGTCCCGGTTCGCGGCCACGCGGTCGCGACCGACACGTCCGTCACCCCGTCGCCCGAGGGACGGCTTCGAGCGGCTGAGGGATCGCCTCCATGCACAGCTCGTCGGCAACGAGGAGCGTGCTGCCCGCCGCCTCGTTGCCGACTTGCTGCGCGATGGCGTATCGGTGACCACGACCATCGAAGAGGTCATCGCGCCGGTCATGCGCCGGATCGGCGAGAACTGGGCGGCGGGCCGAACCACCATCGCCGAGGAGCACCAGGCGTCGGCCATTGTGGAACGGGTCCTCGCCGCGAACCTGCCATCGCCGCGGGGGCGTCGCCGCGGCGTCGCGGTGGTTGCGGCGCCGTCCGGCGACCGGCACGCGCTGCCGACGCTGATGGCCGCGGCCGCGTTGCGTGAGGACAACTGGCGCGTGCGCCACCTCGGGTCGGACCTTCCTGGCGATGAGCTCTCCCGGTTGTGCGCAGCCGAGGCGGTGGACCTCGTCGTGCTGACGGTCACCAATGCCGAGGCGCTCGAGGCTGCCGCCCGTGCCGCTGCGACGTTGGAGCAGCTGGGCACGCCGGTTCTCATCGGCCACCCCGGCGCCAGCCTCAACGAGCTGCAGCGTCTCGCTCGCCGAAGTCGCCTTCGTTCATGACCTCAACGCTGGCCGCCATGCCGCCCCGCTCGTGAAGGCCCGTTGGACCGAGCGCGAGATCGCCGCTCCCGTCGAAGTCGTCTGGGCGCTGCTGGTCGATGTCAATCGATGGCCCGAATGGGGACCGTCGGTCCGTCGTGCCGAGCTGAGCACGCCACACCTGCAGCTCGGCAGTCGGGGCCGCGTGACGACGGTGTTGGGGGTTACGGCGCCGTTCGTCATTACGCGCTTCGAACCGGGAAAGTCCTGGTCGTGGGCTGTCGCCGGTGTCCGCGCCACCGATCACCGCGTCGATGACATCGGCAACGGCCGGAGCCGAGCGGCGTTCGGTGTGCCATTGGTCGCGTTGCCCTATCTCGCCATCTGTCGCGTGGCGCTCCGTAGGGTCAGTGCGCTCGCAGAGGGAGAACAGGTGTGAGGGTCGCAGTAATCGGAGCCACCGGATATGTCGGCGGGCGACTGGTCCCGGAGCTCCTGGCTGCGGGCCACCAGGTCCGCTGCCTTGCCCGCACACCAAGCCGGTTGAACGACGTGCCCTGGCGCCACGATGTCGACGTCGTCGCCGCCGATGTCCTCGACCGCTCATCCTTGGAGGCCGCCTTCGCCGGCGAAGAGGCGGTGTTCTACCTGGTGCATGCCCTCGGCCAATCTGGCGACTTCGAGGAGACGGACCGCATCGGCGCCGAGAACACCCAACGCGCGGCCGATGCGGCTGGGGTGTCGCGACTGGTCTACCTGGGCGGCCTGGGTGAGGATGACCCGGCGAAGCTGTCGGCCCATCTGGCCAGTCGGCACGAGGTCGGCCATATCCTCGCAGCCGGGCCGGTCCCCGTGACCGAGCTCCGGGCCGCCGTGATCATCGGTTCGGGCAGCGTGTCCTTCGAGATGCTGCGCCACCTCGTCGAAGTGCTGCCAGCCATGGTGTGCCCCCGTTGGGTGACGACCACGAGATGTCAGCCCATCGCCATCGCCGACGTGCTGCACTACCTCGTCGCAGTGCTCGATCGGCCGGAAACCAAGGGAAGGGTGCTGGAGATCGGCGGGCCTGACGTGCTCACCTACCGGCAGATGATGGACCGCTACGCCGCCGTCGCCGGGTTGCGCCGGCGCATCATCGTGCCCATCCGAGTTCTGTCACCGCGCCTGTCCTCGCATTGGATCAACCTGGTGACACCTCTGCCCTATCGCCTGGCGCGGCCGCTGGTCGACAGCCTCGTCAACGACGTGGTCGTCGACCCGGCCCGGGTCATCGGCAACGTCGTGGCCCACGAACCTCTCTCCTTCGACGAGGCCCTGCGCCGTGCGATGAGCCGAGTGCAAGACCTCGACGTCGCCACGACCTGGATGGACAGCGCGCCGTCGGGGAGCCCGGCTGCCCCGATGCCCCAGGATCCCGACTGGTCGGGCGGCACGGTGTACCAGGACCGCCAAACCGTCCTCACCGACGCGCCGCCCGAGGTGCTGTTCGCCACGATCTGCGGCGTCGGAGGTGCGCGTGGCTGGTACGTGGCCAAGCCGCTCTGGGCGATGCGAGGGTGGCTCGACAAGCTCATCGGCGGGGTCGGCATGCGTCGAGGCCGCCGGCACCCGGACCGCCTTCGTGTGGGCGACGCGGTGGATTTCTTCCGAGTCGAAACCTACGAGCCGCCCCGCCTGCTCAGGCTGCGGGCCGAGATGAAGGTTCCCGGTGACGCATGGCTGCAGTGGGACCTGGGGACCGACGAGAAAACGGGCCGCACCACCCTGTGCCAGTTGGCGCGGTTCCACCCCCGTGGGATCGCCGGTCGGCTCTACTGGTGGTTGCTGCTCCCCGTGCATGCGGTGATCTGGCGCGCCTTGGCGCGTCGCCTCGTGGCCGACGCCGCAGCCCGGGTGCGTCAAGAACGCTGAGCGAGCTCGCGAATGGGCCGTGGCAGTCCGATGCGCACCTCGACGCCGGGCGACCAGCGGGCGATCGGCTGTTCGGCCGGTGGGCGAAGCCCTGCGGCCCGCGTGAGTGACTCGTCACATTCGACCACTTCGGCGGCGTGGATCGGCCACGGCGGATGGGCGACCCTCGCCCACATGAGGCGCCGGCCGAAGGTTGTGCCAAGCGCCCATCTGGCGGTGAGGAAGTGGTCGAGCTCGCTCATGTCGCGGCCGTTGAGTTCGCGGCCGATGCGTACCGCTACTTGGCTCGCGGCCTCACCCTGCGGCCACCGGCGGCAGGAGGTGTAACGCCTGGTCGCACCCTCGCCGTGGCCTTCGCCGAGGATCGTCATCGCCGACCAGCAGTAGGGGAGGCGGTAGGTGGCGCGGGCCACGAGCGTGGGCACGAGCCGGGTCACGTCGAGGCTGAAGAACCACACGCCGCGCCGGCCGGCGGGGTCGATGACATAGGTGCGGATGTTCGTTTCGGGGAAGGTCGAGAGGCGCCCGAAAGGCGGCAAGCCGGGCACGCGGATGCGGCGCATGTGAAAGGGGATCAAGCCGACCCAGGCCGACCCGTCGTAGGTGTCGACCACGAACCCGCGGGGGAGGAGCGCTTGCACCTCGGCCGGCTCGTAGCGCCAGTGCAGGGCGGTGAGGTCGTACCAGCCCTGCAGCATGACGGGATGGCGCACAGCATCGGGTGGGCTCGCGGTGATCGCCTCCGTCATGACTATCGTGGCAGCCGCCTCTGGCGGGTTGCGCCACTTCTGGCGCCGTCCGCATCGCTCAGCGACAGGATCGGCTCCGGGTGTCACAGCTCATGGTGTCCATTCGATGGGTGGCCCATGGAGCCGAGGCAGGCGCTCGAGCGGGCCGGGTTGATCACGAGCGTCGTGGGTTGTGAGCGCTCAGGAACAAATTCGGACTAAGTGATGTTAAGAACGTTAGCCTAACCCCAATCATAAGGGTCAACCATGCGGTCTCTGCCCCTGGCGGTCCGAGCACGGCTGCCGTTCCTTGTCGCTGGCTTCCTCTCCTTCCTGCTCTCCGTCTGGCTCTATTCCGTGAAGGACCAGGTGGTGGCTGGGATTTTCGTCGGGCTGTGGGCGCCGTCCATCTACTGGCTGGGCACCTTGCTGCTTGCCCCCGCGGAAGCCGCTGAGCGGCTCGACCCCGCGAAGGTCCGCTCATGAGCGGAATGGCTCTCTAGCGGGTCGGATGAGGCGGATCGCCTCGCCCACCGCGCATCGAAGACCGGCCGCTTGCGTCGTGGGCGAAGCGGTGTACCCGGCCGAGTTCGACAGCAGCGGATCGCCGTCGGGCCGCGGTCACGTGCGGGGGTCGGGCCGTCGGACAAGACTGCCGAGCGCAACGACGAGCAGGACGTTGCACGCCACCGCGAGGGGGGCGATGTTGCCGATGTGGGCCACGGGCCAGGCAACCATCGCGGCGAGGACGAGGGCCGCGTTCGCCCGGTGACGCAGCGCGGCGAGCGCCGCGGCGATGAGGACGAACGAGATCGGGAAGAACAGCCCGAGCGGCTTGATGAGGTTGGCGGCGCCTGACCGGTCGACCAGCTGCACGTCACCGTAGGACGTGTGGATGGTGTCGAAGCCGTAGGCGACGTTGCCGGCCAGGCCGATCAGGCCGCAGAGGAGGATCGCTGCGGCGAGCCGGCTGCGGGCCGGGAGCCATGCCGCGATGCGGAGCACGACGAATCCGTAGGCGATGGCGCCGAGCACATGGAGCACGCCCGCGGTCGCGTCGTCCCATCCCCGGGCGGCGTAGGTGGCGTCGGCGGCGAGGTAGAGCAACGGCGCGACGGCGAGAGACGCGGTCAAGAGCCGCTCGGTCGGGGTCGCGGCGGTTGCGTCGGCGCCGGGCCCGGCTGCGGCGGTCGGAATGGCGGTGGTGGTCATGGATCACTCCTCTGCGGGATAGCGGAACGGGTCGGCGCCGACTCTCTCGGCGCCGCCTGACCGTGCGCCACGGGGATCGCCCTGGAGCTCGAAGATCAGGGAAAACCCTGGACTACGACCAGGTCAGGGCGCGTGCGATCATTCCTGGCGTGTCCTCACGAGATCCTGGTGACGGTGGCGGGCGGGCCTATCTCCCGCTCGTGGTGTTGAGCGGGGTTGTCGTGCTGGCGGCGGTCGGTTTCGCGGGTGATGTGCGGCTGTCGAACCTGCACAACGGGGTGCTGGCCCTCGCCTTCGGGGCGATCGGCGCCTATGTGTGGATCGAGCGCCCCGGCCATCGCCTCGGCCGGCTGTTCCTGGCGACGGCATCGGTCCATGCGGTGATGTTCGCCGGCCGCCAGGTCGGCCACGCGGGGGCCGCGAGCGGCGCCGAACGCTGGTGGGCATGGTTCGGGGTCTGGCCGGTGGCCGCAGCGATAGCGCTGACGACCATGGCCGTCCTCTGTTTCCCTGACGGCCGGCTGCCGTCTGCGCGCTGGCGGCCGGTCGTGTGGGCCATCGCCATGGTGGCGACGATCTGCTCGGCGCTGTCGGCGCTGTGGCCCGTCGAGTACGCACAGGTCGGCCTCACCACGCCGCACCCCCTCAACGCCGAGGCGCCCGCCGCCATCTCGGCCGTATGGGCGGCGATCGCCCGACCGGCCTATGTCGGGTTCCAGGCGCTGTGGGTCATCGCCGTCGTGGTCCGGTGGCGCCGTGCAGGGGCCATCGCGCGGGCGCAGCTCGCCGTGCTCGGCGCAGCCGCCGCGGCGTCGATCGTTGCGTTGCTCACCGGTCTCGCGCTCTGGGGAACGCCCCGACCCGGCATCCTGGCTGCGGCGCTCGTCCCGCTCGCTGCAGGGTGGGCGGTCGTGCACGGACGGCGCCTCGCCCGCTACACGGCGCTGAGCTGGCTCGCCCGCGCCGGGTCGGGCGACGGCGACCTGCCGAACGGTCTCGCCCGGGCAGCTGCCCAGGGGCTGCAGGCCAAGGCGGCGACCCTCTGGATCGGCGCCGACCAGGTCCATGCCGTGGGTGTGTGGCCCGACACCGACGAGTTGGCGGCGCCAACGACGCTGGACGTGCTGCAGGAAGCGCCTGATCGCCACGTCCGATCGATCACGAACGGCACGCAGGTCATCGGAGCGTTGAGCGTGGCCCGTGCTCGCGCCGATCAGCTCTCGTTGAGCGAGCAATGCCTCTTCGACGACCTGGCGGCGCACGGCCGATTCGTGATCGAGCACATCGGGCTGGGTGCGCTTGCCGCCACCCTCGACCGCGCCCGCCACGACGGTCTGCTCGCCGGGTTCACGCCGCGCGAGCGGGACGTGCTCGAGCTCATGGCGCGGGGCCTGTCGAACAGCGCCATCTGCGGGGAGCTCCACCTCAGCATCAAGACCGTGGAGCCGGTCGTCAGCTCGATCTTCGGCAAGCTCGGGCTCCACGCTGACAGCGCGACCAACCGCCGAGTGCTCGCCGTGGTCACACACCTGCGCGCTGAGAGGGGCTGACGCCGGCTTCCCGCTTCAACGTGCGTGAACCACCTGAGCTGAGTGGGAGCAAACGTCACGGGCAGCGGCCGGCGAGCGCCGCAAGAGTCGACAGTTCGGAGTCAGCTCGCTGCTCACCGTCGATATTTCGGCTGCCATCGACGGGATGGCTGTGGCGTTTGCTCCCGTTCATCGTTTGAGAATACGGCGGCGGGCTACAGGCGGGGATCGACCGGCTCGGACTCGAGGGCGAGGACGCCGAAGACGCATTCGTGCACGCGATGCAGCGGCTCGCCGGCCACGAAGCGTTCGAGGGCCTCGATCCCGAGGCAGAACTCGCGTACAGCAAGGCTGCGCTTGTGCCCCAGGCCCCGTTCGCGCAGGCGGGAGAGCTGCGCCGGCGACGTGTACTCGGCGCCGTAGATGATGCGGAGGTATTCGGGGCCACGGCACTTGACGCCGGGCTGGACCACCCCGCGCGTCCACCGCGCGACGACGTCGACCGGCTTGACCACCATGCCTTCCCCGCCGGCCCCGGTGAGCTCCTCCCACCAGGCGATCGCGGCGGCCGCCGACCCGGCGTCGTCGAGGTCGACCCGAATGCTGCGGGTCGCACGGAAGGTCTCCGGCGCCGCCGCCGCCAGCCGGTCGGCCACGGCGAGGTGCAACGGGTGAGGATCGAGCGCACGGACCCGACCCTCGGAGGCGAGCACCTGGAACGGAGCGAGGCGCAGGCCCTCGAGCCCGACCGTCGGCCAGCAGTAGCGGCGGTACGCCTCCACGAACTGCGTGGCCATCGCTGCTCGCTCCGCCGCCCGCTCCGCCAAGGGCGCCGCGTCCGTCAGCCGGCCGGCCACGGCGGCGAGCACGTCGCGTTCGGCCGCCAGCGCGGCGACCGCGGCGGCGCCAACCGGGGCGTACTGGGTGCGCAGCAGGTCCTCGGCCTTGGCCGACCACGGCAGCAGCTCGCAGTCGAGCACCAACCAGTCGGACTCGAGCTCCGCCCACATGCCGACCGACTCGAGCGCCGACCTCAGGTTGGCCAGCATCGCCGATTCGAGGGCGCGGTCGTGGAAGAAGGCGCGGCCGGTGCGGGTGAAGATCGCGCCGAGACCGGCCACGCCGAAGCGGCGCCGGGCGGCCTCCTCGTCCCGGCAGGCCACGACGACCGCCCGTGACCCCATGTGCTTCTCCTCGCACACGAGCTGCGTCACGCCGTCGCGCCGGTAGGCCTCGAACGCCTCCCCCGGGTGCTCCAGCAGACCCTCGCGGGTCGAGGTCGCCGAGGGCGACATCGTCGGCGGGAGGTACACCAGCCAGTGCGGATCGATGGCGAAGCGGCTCATCACCTCGATGGCGGCGGCGGCGTTCTCCTCGCGGACCGTCACGGTCCCGGTGAGGCGGGCCTCGATGATCCGCTTGCCGACCACATCGTCGAGGTCGAGCACGCCCGGCGGGCGCTCGACGACCGTGGCCGCAATGGGCCGGACGGGTTCGTAGTAGGTGGCCCGGGCGGGCGTTGCGACCACCTCGCGCTCGGGCCAGCGCAGCGCGGAGAGCGAGCCGCCGAACACGCACCCGGTGTCGATGCAGATCGTGCCGTTGACCCAGGTCGCGTCCGGGACCGGCGTGTGGCCGTAGACGACCGCGGCGCGCCCTCGGTAGTCGTCCGCCCACGGGTACCGAACCGGCAGGCCGAACTCGTCGGTCTCGCCGGTCGTGTCGCCGCACAAGGCGAAGGATCGCACGGCGCCCGACGACCGGCCGTGCATCACCTCGGGGAGCCCCGCGTGCGCGACCACGAGCGCTCCGGCGTCGAGCACGGCGTGGCTCACGAGACCGTCGATGAACTCGGCGACCTCGCGTCGGAATGCCTCGGGTTCGCTCGAGAGCTGCGCCATCGTCAGCGCCAGCCCGTGGCTGGGCGTGACGTTCCTGCCGTCGAGCGCTCGCCTGAGCTTGTTCTCGTGGTTGCCGGGCAGGCACAGCGCGGCGCCGGCCCGGACCATGTTCATGACCAGGCGCAGGACCGCCGGGGAGGCGGGGCCGCGGTCGACCAGGTCGCCGAGGAAGACGGCCCGCCGTCCGCTCGGGTGGCTGGCGTCCAGGCCGGCGTCGTCCACCGTCCACCCGAGGCGGCGCAACAGGTCGACCAGCTCGCGGTGGCAACCGTGCACGTCGCCGATGATGTCGAACGGGCCGGTCTCGTCTCGCCGGTCGGTCCACAGGCGCTCGCGGACCACCTCGGCGCGGTCGATCTCGTCGACGCCGTTCAGCACGTACACCCGGCGAAAGCCTTCGCGGCGCAGGTTGGTGAGCGAGCGGCGGAGCGCGGCGCGCTGGTTGCGGATCACGTGGTCGCCGAACGCGCGATCCGGACGCGACGCGTTCCGCTGGCGGCAGATCTCGGCCGGCACGTCGAGCACGACCGCGCAGGCGAACACGTGATGGTCCCGGGCCAGCTGCACGAGCTGCCGGCGATCCTCGGGCCGCACGTTGGTGGCGTCGACCACCGTGATCCGCCCCGACTCGAGACGCTTCGCGGCGATCGTGTGCAGCACCGCGAACGCCGCCGCGGTGGCGCTCTGGTCGTTCTCGTCGTCGCTCACCAACTTGCGGCAGAAGTCGGACGACACGACCTCGGTGGGCAGGAAGTGCCGACCGGCGAAGGTCGACTTGCCCGACCCGGACACGCCGACGAGCACGACGAGGCTCAGCTCCGGAAGGGCGAGCCTCATCGGGTGAACACCGCCATTTGCGTGGGGTTGCCGAGGACGTCGTGGGTCGGTCCGATGCCCGAGATCGTGATCGAGTACTCGTGCCGGCCGGCAACGGCCGCGCACCACGCCTCGAACTCGGCCCGCGTCCACTCGAAGCGGTGGTCCTGGTGACGCAGCCGGCCCGTGGGCATGGTGGGCATGGTGGGCATGGTGGGCATGGTGTCGAACAACGCGTTGTACTCGACGTTCGGCGTGGTGACGATCGCCGTTCGCGGATGCGCGTCGCCGAACAACGCGTCTTCGAAGGCCGGCAGCCTCGGCGGGTCGAGGTGCTCGATCACCTCGACGACGGCCACCGCGTCGAACTCGCGCAGGCGGCGGTCGCGGTAGGTGAGCGCGCCCTGCCAGAGGTCCACCCGGGCGCGCTGGCGGGGCGGCATCTGGTCGAGCCGCAGGCGGCGTCCGGCGACCTCGAGCGAACGCCAGGAGACGTCGACGCCCACCACGCGGTCGACCCAGGCCTCCTTCAACAGCGCGCGCACGAGCGTCCCCTGGCCGCATCCGAGGTCGGCGATGCGGCGCGCCCCCGCCTCGCGCAGCGCCGACACGACCGCGGCCATGCGCTGGTCGTTGAGCCGTGCCGGCTGCTCGATCGCCGCTTCTTCCTCGGCGTGCGTGCGCTGCGCCTCGTCGGGGTCCTCGGACGAGCCGTCCGCTTCGATCAGACGCGCCAACGCCTCGCGGGTCAGCCGGCGATCGTGGCGAAGGTAGCGGCGGGCGATCCACTCGCGCTCGGGGTGGGCGCCCAGCCAGTCGCCGCCGCGCCGCAGCAGCTTGTCGACCTCCCCGTCGCCCACCCAGTAGTGCTTGTCGTCGTCGAGCACGGGGAGCAGCACGAAGAGGTGCTCGAGGAGCTCCCGCAGCCGAACGGAGGCGGTCAGCGTGACGTCGAGGTACCGGCTGAGGCCCCACTCGGGGAACGCGTCGTCGAGCGGGATCGCCGCCGCCGCCACGTGGTAGCCGAGGGGCTCGAACATCGCCCGCAGCACTCTTTCACCGCCGCGGCAGGGGAGCACACCGGGAGCCGCACCGTGAGCGGGATCGCCTGCTGCGCGAGCTCCGGCCGATCCTTGCTGCGCCCCGTCATCGCCGTGCCGAAGAGCTTGCTGAGCGCCACCGACATGAACGACGACACCGCGTAGGGGCGATCGTTCACGTACTGGGACAGCGAGAACCCCGCGCCCCGCGGCCCGCCCCGCCGCCCGCGCACCAGCTGCACGGGGTCGATCTCGACGATCAGCGCGGCCGTGCACCGCTCGGCGTTCGCCTCCGGATAGCAGACGCGGGCCAGCCCGAACGACAGCTCCTTCTCGTGCACACGGTCCGGGTTCTTGTGGAGGAGGAAGCCGAGATCGGTGGCGGGAGAGGCCGACGAGGTGATCGTCAGCATCATGGATGAGCCGCTCCGACCGTCGCCCGCGCCGACACGTCGCGAAGCATACGCAGCCTCCCCGATCGAGCCGCACCGGTTATTCGGCGCCGGTTGGCGACCGGCCGACGAGCGAGCCCGGTAGCGTCCGGCGCATGTTCCGCTACGACCCCGAGGTGCTCGAGCGCTTCCCCGGGATCCGCGCCGGGATCGTGCTGGCCGAGGGCGTGGTGAACGGCCCGGCGTCGCCCGCCTTGGCCGCCGCGTTCGCCGCCGAGCAACGCGCGGTGGGCGCCCAGCTCGCCGGCGAGTCGCTGGCCGAGCTCGCCTCCATCGCCGCCTGGCGCCGGGCGTTCTCCGCCTTCGGCGTGGCCCCCACCAAGTACCGCAACGCCGCCGAGGCCCTCCTGCGTCGACTCCAGAAGCAGGGGGAGCTGCCTGCCGTGTCGACCCTGGTCGATCTCGGGAACCTGGTGTCGGTGCGGCACCAGGTCCCGGTGGCGGTCATCGACCCCGACCGGGTGCGCGGCGGGCTCACCGTGGCCTTCGCCCGGGGCGACGAACGCTTCGACGACCTGGGCGGCACGCCGGGCGAGCATCCCGAGCCCGGCGAGGTCGTCTTCGTCGACGCCGAGGGCGAGGTCGCCGCCCGGCGCTGGTGCTGGCGCCAGAGCAGCGCCAGCGCCGTGCACCCCGGCTCCACCCGCGCCCTCATCGTGACCGAGGCCCATCACGGCGCCGCCGCCGAGACCGTGGCCGCCGCCGTTGCGTCGTTCACCGCGCTCTTCGCCGAGCACCTCCCCGACGTCGCGCTGCGCAGCGCCGTCCTGAGCCCGGACGCGCCGGCCTTTGCCCCCTGAGGTGTACGAAGCCGGTTTGCCGGCGCTCGGAAGGGTATGACGCCGCTCGTGACCCGACAGAGCACCGCCGAGGCGATGACCTCCGCTCCGCTGGCGCCGGTTGCGGCGTCCATAGGCGCGGCTCGGCGCTGCGTGCAGGAGTTCCTCGTGGCCACGCCGGCCCGGGCATTGGCCGTGGAGGCGGGTTTGGTCACGACCGAGCTGGCGGCGAACGCCGCCCGTCAATCCGCCGCCCCGTTCACGGTGGCCGCCTCGGTGGAGGCCGACTGCGTCCGCATCGCGGTGAGCGACGACAGCGCCGAGGCGCCCGAGCTGAGCGCGGCGGCGCCGTCCTGCGCGGCGGCGTGGGGCGTCGAGCGGAGCGCCGCCGGCAAGACCGTGTGGGTGGCCATCCCCCGGTCCGCGGCGCGCTGCCGCACGCCGCGCCGACGCCGGCGGGCCTGACCCGCCGGCGGCCCAGCCGGACGCGGCTCAGATGCCGACGGCGGTGAAGGCGTTGCCCTTGGGCACGACCCGGTAGGCGTGGGGCGCCGAGAAGTGCGCCGGCATGAGCAGCGCGTTGCGCTCCACGCACTGCTCGAGCAGCTTGCTGCGGCTGGCGTGCGCCCCGGGGCCGTCCACGTCGAACCCGCTGTTCATGTCGGGCCGGAACACCTGGATCGGCGAGTGCATGGTGTCGCCGGCGAAGCAGGCGTGCTCGCCCTTGGAGTTGAGCCAGGCCGCGGCGTTGCCCGGCGTGTGGCCCGGGTAGGTCTCGAGGTGGAGGCAGCCGTCGATGTCGACGTCGTTCTGCCAGAGCTGCACCATCCCTCGGTCGAACACCGGCGCGATCGAGTCGTCGAAGCAGCCGGCGTTGAACTCGAGCGCCGCCTGGCCCGGGTTCGACGGGTTCCAGAACTCGTACTCGGTCTGGTTCACCACGTACTTGGCGTTCGGGAACGTGGGAACCCACTCGCCGTTCACCAGCGAGGTGTTCCAGCCCACGTGGTCGAGGTGGATGTGGGTGATGATCACGTAGTCGACCTCGCCCGGCTTGACCCCGGCCTTGGCCAGCCGGTCGAGCCAGTCGGTGTCGAGCATGTGGCCGAGCTCCATCGAGCGGGTCTTGTGGTTGCCGTTGCACGTGTCGATCAGGATCGTCGACTGCGGCGTGCGCAGCACCCAGGTGTGCACGTGCATCTTGAGCAGCTCGGTGTCGATCTCCATGAACTGGCCGATCGTCTGCGGGCCGATCTCCTCGACAAGGCCCTTGCTGTAGCCGGGAAGGACGGCGTCGGCCGGGAAGGCGAGCGGCGTCTCCTCCACCCGCGTGATCGTGGCGTCTCCAACCGTGATCGTGCTCATGGCGAGACATTACTGCGGGGTCTGCCGCGGCGGCCGGGCCCGCGGTTTCAGCGCGACCCGGCGACGAGCTTGTGCACCGCGCCTTCGGCCAGCGAGAGCACGTAGAGCTCGCCGGCGGCGTCCTCGCCGAAGGCGGCGAGCGAGCCCGCCGGCAGCGTCGGCCCGAGCGGCGCCTCGTCGACCGCCCGGCCAGCGGCGTCGAGGCGCAGGGTGCGCACCTTCGACTCGCAGAAGTCGCCGAAGACGTAGGCGCCCACGAGCGACGGGATCGCCGCGCCGCGGTACACATACCCCCCGGTCACCGAGCAGCCGCGGCTGCGGCCGTACTCGAACACCGGGCCGGTGAGCCCGGCCGGCGGCGCGGTGTTCGAGCCGAAGGGCCGGCTGCCCTCGTAGAGGCTCCAGCCGAGGTTGGCGCCCTTGCCGGCGCCGCCGGGCCCGGCCGGGAGGCGGTCGATCTCCTCCAGCGCGTTCTGGCCGACGTCGCCGATCCAGAGGTCGCCCGTCGCCCGGTCGAAGGAGAAGCGCCACGGGTTGCGCACGCCGGAGATCCAGATCTCGGGCCGGGCGCCGGCGACGCCCACGAAGGGGTTGTCGGCGGGAACCTGATAGGGCGCGCCGCCCGGGCCGGGGCGCGGGTCGATGCGCAGGATCTTGCCGAGCAGCGTGTCGAGGCGCTGCCCGTTGCCCTGCGGGTCCCCGGCGCTGCCGCCGTCGCCCAGCGCCACGTAGAGCAGTCCGTCGGGGCCGAAGGCGAGCTGGCCGCCGTTGTGGTTGGCGAAGGGCTGCTCCACGGAGAGCACCCGCCGGCGGCTGGCCGCGTCGACCGTCGCCGGGGCGGTGAAGGCGAACTCGTCGACGGCGGTGTTGCCGGCCTTGTCGGTGTACCCGGCGTAGAGGCGGGTCCGCTCGGGCGACAACGCCAGGCCGAGCAGGCCCCGCTCGCCTTCGGCGGTGGTGTCGGCCGAGATGTCGAGCACGCGCGTGGCCGCGGCGCCCTGCCGCAGGGCCATCACGATCCCGTCGCGCTGCGCCACGAGGAGCGTGGCGCCGCCCGCGTCGACGAGCGCGATGGGCTGGGTGAGCGCCGCGATCCGCTCCAGCCGCACGCCGGCGGCCGGGCTGGTGGTGCTGGTGGTCGTCGTCGGCGCGGTTGCCGCGGTCGTGCTCGTGGTGGTCGGCGCCGCTGCGGCGGTGGTGGAGGTGGTCGCCGGCACGGCCGTGCTGGCTGTGGTGGCCGTGGCGGCGGCGGTGGTGGTCGTGGTCGCCGCCGGCCGCATCGAGGTCGTGGGGCTCGGGGGCGGGGACGCCACCGGCTCGGGGGCGCACGCGGCCGCCGCGGTCAGGGACGCGACGAGGAGAACAGTACGGGTACGGCTTCGCATGTGGTTCGCTTTCCGGTGCAGCCGCCCGCTGAACGCCGCCATATCGATTGCGTTACGTTTGTTACGGTCCTACTACGAACGGGCCCGCGCGGCAATAGAACGGCGACGAGGCGGTGGCGGCGAACCCGGGGGCCGCGCCCCGTTCAGGGGCGGCGCGACGAGGCTCTAGAGTGCTCGTGTTGGCTATGGCGTGGCTCCTGCGTGACACGACGGTGCTGGCGAGCGTGGAGATCGCCGACACGCTGCCCGAGCGGCTGAAGGGCCTGCTCGGGCGGCGTTCGATCGAGGGCGTGCTGCTGTTGCGGCCGGCCCGGGCGGTTCACACGCTGGGCATGCGCTTCCCGATCGACGTGGCCTACTGCGCCGGCGACGGCGACCATCTGACCGTGCTGAAGGCCCGCACGATGAAGCCCCATCGGGTGGCGGCGCCGGTGCGGCGGGCCAACGTGGTGCTCGAGGCCGAGGCGGGCGCGCTGGACCGGTGGGGCGTTCGAGCCGGGGACTGCCTCGTGGTGAGGTGGTAGTGCCCGCCGGGGCGGGCGCGCTGGTGCTCGTGGGCACCCCGATCGGCAACCTCGGCGATCTCTCCCCCCGCGCCCGGCAGGCGTTGGCCGAGGCCGACCTGGTGTGCTGCGAGGACACGCGGCGCACCGGCCGCCTCTTCGAGCTGGCCGGGATCCCCCGCCGCCCGCTGCTCACCGTGAACGACCACACCGAGGTTAGGGCCATCGGCGAGGTGTTGGCCCGGCTGGGCCGCGGCGAGCGGGTCGCCCTGGTGACCGACGCCGGCATGCCCGCCATCTCGGACCCGGGCGAGCGCCTCGTGCGGGCGACGGCGGCCGCCGGCCTGGTCGTGGAGGTGGTGCCGGGGCCATCGGCGGCGGTGGCCGCGCTGGCGGTGAGCGGCCTTGCCGCAGGACGGTACGCGTTCGAGGGCTTCCTGCCCCGCAAGGGCTCGGGGCGGGCCCAGCGCCTCGCCGAGCTGGCCGCGGAACGCCGCACGGTGGTGCTCTACGAGGCGCCGCACCGAGCGGCCGACACCCTCTCGGACCTCGCCGAGGCGCTCGGCGGCCAACGCCAGGCGGTGGTGGCCCGGGAGCTGACCAAGCTGCACGAGGAGCTGTACCGGGGCGATCTCGCCGGCGCCGCCCGCTGGGCGGCCGACGGGCTGCGGGGCGAGCTGGCGATCGTGATCGAGGGCGCCCCGCCGCCGGCGGAGGTCACCGACGACGAGCTGGCCGCCGCGCTGCGCGAGTCGCTGGGCGCCGGGAGCTCCACGAGAGACGCCGCGGCCGCGGCGGCCGCCGCCACCGGGGTCGCCCGGCGGCGCGCCTACCAGCTCGCGCTCCGCCTCGCCGCCGAGGAGTACGGCCAGGGCGCGGCCGGGCCGTGAGCGAGGGCGGGGACGCGTAGCATCGGCTCGCCCAGCATCGGCTCGCCCAGCACCGAGGCGGGCGCGCACCCGGGAGGCCCACATGCCCCGCACGATCCAGACCGGCACCGAGGAGCTGACCGCCGTGGTGGAGGGCGGCGTGGCCGTGCTCACGATGAACCGGCCCGACCGCCGCAACGCCATGTCCACCGACATGCTGGTCGGGATGCGGGCAGCGCTGGCCGACGTGGAGACGGCCTCCGATGTCCGCTGCGTGGTGCTCACCGGCGCCGGCGGCGCGTTCTGCGCGGGCGGCGACGTGAAGGGCTTCGCCGAGGGGTCGGCCTCCACGGGGCCGCTGTCCTTCGACGAGCGGGTGCACAACCAGCGCCTCGACCAGCGGGAAACCTCGGGCGCCCTGCACCGCATGCCCAAGCCCACGCTCGCCGTGCTGCCCGGGCCGGCGGCCGGCGCCGGGCTGTCGCTGGCGTTGGCGTGCGACCTGCGGGTGGCGGTCAACACCGCCGTGCTCACCACCGCGTTCGCCCGGGTCGGCTTCTCCGGGGATTACGGCGGCGGCTGGTTCCTCACCCAACTGGTGGGCCCGGCCAAGGCGAAGGAGCTGTACTTCCTGCCCGAGCGCATCGAGGCCGCCGAGGCCCTGCGCCTCGGCCTGCTCAACCACGTCTTCGCCACCGACGATTTCGAGGCGGGCTGGCGCAGCCTGGCCGCCCGGCTGGCCGCCGGGCCCGCCATCGCCTACCGGTACATGAAGGAGAACATCAACCGGGCGCACGACCATGACCTCTTCGACTACATGGACGCCGAGGTCGTGCACCACCTCCGCTGCGGCCAGACCGAGGACCACCTCGAAGCGTCGAAGGCGTTCGTCGAGAAGCGCGAGCCGGTGTTCAAAGGCCGCTGAGCGGCGCAGCCGCTGAGCGGCCAGTGGGCGCAGCCGCTGAGCGCTAGCGGCCGGTCCATTCGGGGCGGGCCTTGCGGCCCCCGCCTTGGCGGAAGGCCTTGGCGTCGGCGGTCTGGGCGGCGGCCTTGCGCATGGTCTCGCCGAAGCGGATCGCGTCGGCGAAGCCCATCTGTTGGCCCCGCCAGGCCACCTCCTTCGTGGCCCGCACGGCCAGCGGCGCGCCCTTCAGGAGCCGTCCGGCTAGGGCTCGGGCCTCGTCCATCAACTCGTCGTGGGGTGTGACCTTCCACACCAGGCCCATCTCCTTCGCCCGGGCGGCGTCGATCCGGTCGCCGATCAGCAGCAGCTCCATGGCGTGGGACCAGCCGATCATCTGCGGCATGCGGACGGCGCCCTGGATGGTGGGCACGCCGAGCTGCACCTCGGGGAAGCCGAACTCGGCCCGCTCCGAGGCGATGGCGAAGTCGGCGGCGGCCACCATCGTCAGCCCGAAGCCCAGCGCGTAGCCGTTGACCGCGGCGATGATCGGCTTCCAGATCTCCATGCCGGACTCGAGCGAGGTGAAGCTCGGCACCTCCCAGAACGAGTGCTCGTCGTTGCCCACCGCGCTGGCCGGGTCGTCGAGGTCGGCGCCGGCGCAGAAGGCCCGCCCGGCGCCGGTGACGATGCACACCCAGGCGTCGTCGTCGTTGCGCAGCTCCTCGAAGCAGGCATTGAGGTCGCGGCGCAGCTCGCCGTTGACCGCGTTCATGCGCTCCGGGCGGTTGTACGTGATGGTGGCGATGCGGCCGGTGCGCTCGTACAGGACGGTTCCAGGCATGCCGGCACGCTAACCGGCGAGGCGGCGCAGCTCGGCCAGGGCCACGCAGAGCTGCGCCAGCTCGGTTGGGTCGTCGAGCTCGGCCTCGACGCGCCGCCAGCGCAGCAACGCCTCGGCGCGGCGGGCGGCCCACGCGGCGACCAGCTCGCCGGCTGCAGCTTCAGCCCCAGCCCCAGCCCCAGCCCCGGCCGCGCCGGACCGGCCGGCCTCGGCCGCCTCGAGCACCTGGGCCCAGAGCCGCCCGCTCTCCCGGGCGAGGTCGTCCCGCAGGGCGGAGCGGGCGAGGCCGGCCCAGCGGTCGTCGCGGGGCAGCTCGATCACCCGGCGGCGCAGGTCGTCCAGGCCGAGCTGCTCGTCGAGCGCGAACGCCACCCGGGCGGTGAGCTCGAGCGGGCAGCCGAGCGTGTTGGCCAGCTCCACCATGGCCAGCGCCGCCGACAACGAGCCGAGCGGGGCGATCCGGCGGGCCAGAGCCGAGGGCGCCCCGTCCCGGCGCCACCGCTCGACCGCGTCGGCCAGCTCCGCCGCCCGGTCGGCGCCGCACCACTCGGGCAGCCGGCGGGCGATCTCGGCCACCCCCTGGCCGAACGCCTCCACGGCGCGACGGCGCAGCGGGGCGGGGCCGTCGTGGGCGAGGCCGCTGTGCAGCAGCCAGCGGGCGCTCCGCTCGGCGGCCAGGCGCGCCTCCTTGCGCAGCGCCGCCTGCAACGGGCCGGGTGCGGCGTCGTGGATGTCCTCCCAGAGCGCGTCGAGCCCGAGGATCTCCCACGCGGCCTGGTGCGCGGCGACCGCGTCAGCGCTGGAGGCGCCGGTCTCCTCGCACAGGCGGAACACGAGCGAGGGGCCTCCCCCGTCGAGCGCGCGGTTCGCCAGCTCGGTGGCCACGATCTGGCCGCGCAGCGGATGCTCGGCCGCCGCCCGCGGGAAGCGCTCGGCCAGGGTCGGAGGGAAATAGCTCGCCAGCGCGTCGGCGAAGGCCGGGCTCTCGGCGCTGTCGGAGCTGTCCGCGGGCTCGGGCCCCGGGGCGGCGAGCGCGGCGTGCTCGGTCAGCTCCTCCTGGAGCGCGATCTTGGCGTAGGCCAGGAGCAGCGCCAGCTCGGGCGCGTAGAGCCCCTCGCCGGCGGCGCGTCGCGCCGCCAGCTCGGCCGCGTCGGGCAGCCGCCACAGCTCGCGGTCCAGGCCGTGCGCGGCCAGCGCGTCGAGCTGACGCTCGTACACGTCGAGCAGCTCCACGCCGGCCGCTTCGGCGTCGGTGAGGGCCCGGCCCTGCGAGCGCTGCGCGGCGAGCACCTGATCGGCGACCGCGTCGGCCGCCTCCGCCAGCAGCTCGTTGCGTTGGCGCACGGTGAGCTCGCCCGCCCGCACCGGGGCCTCGAGCAGCACCTTGAGGTTCACCTCCCGGTCCGAGGTGTGCACGCCGGCGGCGTTGTCCACGAAGTCGCTCGTGACCCGCCCGCCGCCCCGGGCGAACTCCACCCGCGCCAGCTGCGTGAGCCCGAGGTTGCCGCCCTCGGCCACGACCTTGCACCGCAGGCGCGCGGCGTCGATGCGCACAGCGTCGTTCGCCCGGTCGCCGACCTCGGCGTTGGTCTCGCTCGACGCCTTCACGAAGCAGCCGATGCCGCCGTTCCAGAGCAGGTCGACCGGCGCGGCGAGGATGGCCGACACCAGCGCGGCGGGCGTGAGCTCGAGCGCCGTCTGCCCGACGGGCTCGGGCAGGCCAAGCGCCGCCCGGGCCTGGCGCGACACCGGCACGGACTTCGCGTCGCGGCGATAGACCCCGCCGCCAGCCGAGATCAGGCTCCGGTCGTAGTCGTCCCAGCTCGAGTCGGGCAGCTCGAAAAGCCGCCGCCGCTCGGCCCACGCGGCGGGCGGGTCGGGCGGGTCGGGGTCGAGGAACACGTGGCGGTGGTCGAACGCGGCGATCAGGCGGAGCGAGCGAGACGCCAGCAGGCCGTTGCCGAACACGTCGCCCGACATGTCGCCGACGCCGACGACGGCGAGCGGGTCGCGTTCGGGGTCGAGGCCGAGCTCGTCGAAGTGGCGGCGCACCGCTTCCCACGCGCCGCGGGCGGTGATGCCGAGCGCCTTGTGGTCGTAGCCGGTGCGCCCGCCCGACGCGAACGCGTCGCCGAGCCAGAAGCCGCGCCCCTCGGCCAGCTCGTTGGCCAGGTCGGAGAACGCGGCGGTGCCTTTGTCGGCCGCCACCACCAGGTAGGGGTCGGGCCCGTCGTGGAGAACCGTGTCGGGCGGGGGGACGACCCGGCCGTCCACGAGGTTGTCGGTCACGTCCAGCAGCGCGTTGACGAACAGCCGGTAGCAGGCCGCCACCTCGCCCCCGGCCGGCGGCCCGCCCGGGCGCAGGCGGCGGCACACGAAGCCGCCTTTGGCGCCGGTGGGCACGATCAGCGCGTTCTTCACCACCTGGGTGCGCATGAGGTCGAGGACCTCGGTGCGGTAGTCCTCCAGGCGGTCCGACCACCGGATGCCGCCGCGGGCGACGTCCCCGGCGCGCAGGTGCACGCCCTCCACGCGGGGCCCGTCGACGAAGATCTCGTGGCGCGGGCGGGGCGCGGGCAGGTGGGGGAGCAGCGCCGGGTCGAGCTTGAGGGCGAGGCAGGGCCGCGGGCGGCCGGCGTCGTCACGCTGGTGGAAGTTGGTGCGAACGGTGGCCAACACGAGGTCGCGGGCCGCTCGCAGGATCCGGTCGTGGTCGAGGCTGGCCACGGCGTCGATAGCGGCGTCGAGGCGGTCGACGGCCGCCGCCTCCGCCAGGGCCCGCCCCTGGCTGCCGGGCCAGTCGCTGTCCGACCATGCCCTGGCCGGGTCGAAGCGCAGGTGGAACAGCTCCAGGAGCTGGCGGGTCAGCTCCGCGTGCTCCAGCAGCGCGGCGGCCATGTACGCCGGGCTGAAGCCGAGGCCGCCCTGGCGCAGGCAGCGCACGAGGCTGCGCACCAGCGCCGCCTCCCGCCAAGTGAGCCCCGCCGTGGTGACGAGCGCGTTGAGCTCGTCGTTCTCGGCGTCGCCGCGCCACACCGCGAGGAACGCGTCCTGCAGGCGGTCCCGCAGGTCGGCCGGCTCGCCGTCGCCCTCGGCGGGCGGGACCCGCACGCCGATGTCGTAGATCCACAGCGGCTCGGAGTCGGCGGGGAGGACCTCGTGGGGCTGCTCGTCGATCACCTCGAGGCCGAGGTTCTGCAGCATCGGCAGCACGGTCGAGAGCGTGATCGGCGGGCCGGAGCGATAGAGCGCCACCCGCTGCTCGCCGAGCGCCGCGCCGAGCGGGCGGTGCAGCACGGCGTCGAGCTGCGGCGCCGGCCGCCCGTCGGGCCCGCCGCGGGCGGCGAGGGCCTCGAGCCGTTCGATGTCGAGCACGGCCGCGGCGGCGCTGTGCTGGTCGGTGTACGCGGGGCCGAACGCCCGCCCCCAGCGGCGCCGGCGCATGCGCCCCTCCTCCTCGCCGAGCGACGCGGCCAGCTCCGCCTCCAGCGCGTCGTCCCAGTCGCGGACGATGTCGGCGAGGCGCAGGCGCAGCGCGGCGAGCTCCTGGGGGGCGGGCAGCGGCGAGCTCGTCCAGATCGTGTACACGAGCTGCGCGTGGGACTGCTCGCCCACCTGCGTGGCGTACTCGATCTCGCCGCCGCCGAACGCCTCGGCCAGCAGGTCCTGGATGGCGAGGCGCACCTTGGTCGTGTAGCGGTCCCGCGGGATGTGGACGAAGACCCGCAGGAAGCGCCCGAAGCGGTCTCGCCGCACGAACAGGCCGACCTCGCGCCGGTTGGCCAGACGCATGATCGACAGGGCCAGCGCGGTGAGCTCCTCGACCGATCCGGCGAAGAGGTCCTCGCGGGGCAGGCGCTCGAGGGCGGCGGCCAGCGCGCTGGCGTTGTGGGCGCCGGGCTCGAAGCCGGCGCGGCGCAGCACCGCCTCGAGCCGACGCCGTCCGAGCGGCGAGGAGCGGGCCCCGCCGGTGAGCGCGTCGGCGGTGTAGAGGCCGATGAAGCGCCGCTCGCCGACCACCGCGCCCGCGTCGTCGAAGCGCTTGACGCCCACGTAGTCCATGTGCGCGGCGCGATGCACCGGCGAGATGGCGTTGGTCTTGGTGAGGTTCAGCACCCGGGGCGCCCGCGCCTGCGCGGCCACCTCCCCGGCCGCCGCGTCGAGGCGGCGCACCCGCGGCCCCGGCCGCAGGCGCAGGAGCCCGAGCGCGGTCTCGGCCCGGGCGGTGAGCACCAGCCCGGGGCCCGTCGCCAGGTCGTACTCGCAGGCGCCGAGGAACACGTAGTG
>JBJXGF010000121.1:0-11834 GCA_046153015.1 Acidimicrobiales bacterium
GCCGAGGACGCCGACGAGGCGGCCGAAGCCGAGGCCGCCGCCGACGGCGCGGGCGGCGGCGGGCGCAAGCCGGCCAGGCCCAAGCGCGCCTCGAGGGCGAAGGCGGCCGAGGCCAAGCCGGCGCCGAAGCGCAAGACGGCCTGAGCGGGGGCGCGTGGCCCCGGCCGGCGCCTCGGTGAAGGTCACGATCGGCGAGCACCAGCTCTCGCTGTCGAACCTGGCCAAGGTGCTCTACCCCGCGGTTGGTTTCACGAAGGCGCAGGTCGTCGACTACTACGTGCGGGTCGCGCCGGCGCTGTTGACCCACCTCGGGGACCGCGGCGTCACGCTGCGGCGCTACCCGGACGGCGTGGAGGGCCCCTCGTTCTTCGAGAAGCGCTGCCCCGGCCACCGCCCGAGCTGGATTGGCGCCGTGCTCGGGCCAGGGGACCACAACGGCGCGATCGGGTACTGCCGGCTCGACTCGGTGGCCGCGCTGGCCTGGGCGGCGAACATGGCCGCGCTCGAGCTGCACGCGCCGATGGCGCGCGCCGACGACATCGAGTCGCCGACGATGGTGGTCTTCGACCTCGACCCCGGCGCCCCAGCCGGCATCGCCGAGTGCGCCCGGGTGGCGCTCGAGATCGCCGACGACCTCGGCGCCCTCGGCCTGCAGCTGTGGCCGAAGACCTCGGGGGGCAAGGGGCTGCAGCTCTACCTGCCGCTCAACACCCCCTGCACCCACGAGCGGGCCTCGGCGTTCGCCCAGGCCGTGGCCCAGCTGCTCGAACGCCGCCGGCCCAAGGCCGTCACCAGCACGATGGCCAAGGCCGCCCGCACCGGCAAGGTCTTCGTGGACTGGAGCCAGAACTCCCGCCACAAGACCACCGTGTGCGCCTACTCGCTGCGGGCCCAGCCCGAGCCCACCGTGTCCACCCCGGTGAGCTGGAGCGAGGTCGCCGCCGCCGCCGACGGCGCCTCGCTGCGCTTCACCGCGGACCAGGTCTGCGCCCGGCTCGACGAGCTGGGCGACCTGTTCGCCCCCACCGCGCAGCTCCGTCAGGAGCTGCCGGTGTAGCTCGGGCCGGGCGCCTACACGCCTACTTGCACTGCTTGCCGTCCCAGGCGCAGGTGGCGCTGCTGCCGTTCTGCTCGATCACCTGGCCGAACTCGACGTGCTTGCCCACCTCGGCGCCGGGGTCGATCGTGTAGCGCGAGAGGATCGCGCCCTCGGTGAAGGCCGGATCCTTCGGGCCGTACATCTCGAACTTGATGCGGTTGCCGGCCGGGCCGCGGTTGAGCGGATGGTCGTAGCTGAGCGACCAGGCGGCGATCATCAGGTTGGTGCGGGTGAGCCCACCGGGGCGCGCCGCCGCGTTCTTGAAGATCTGCACGAGCGGCATGGTGTACCACACGCCCCAGTTCGTCCAGGAGTCGTCGGGGTTGAAGCCGCCGGCCTGGATCAGGTCCCGCACCTTCTTCACATCCGGGTCGTCCTTGAACGAGGCGTCGCTGCCGTCCTTCCAGTACTGGGTGATGAGGAAGTCCCGCCCGGCCTCGCCCGTCGGCTTGAACACCGTCGAGATGCCGGCGCAGGTGGAGGCGATGAACTTGCCCTTGGGCTTCCACGACGAGGCGGCCAGGGACTGGATCGCCTGCGGGCACGCGGTGCCGGCGGTCATCAGGATCACCACGTCGGCGTTGGTGGAGGCGAGCGTGGTCATCTCGTTGGTGACGGTGGCCGCCGCCGCGTCGTGCAGCTCGGCCTTGACCAGGTTCAGGCCGCGTTCTTTCGCCGCCTTGTCGAAGGCGTTGCGGTACGAGAGGCCGAAGTCGTTGTTGAGCACGAGCGCGGCCACGGACGTGCCCTTGCCCCACGTCTTCTCGATGTACTCCGCCCAGATCGACGCCTCGATCGGGTAGGTGAGGAAGCTGCCGGTCGTCCACGGGTGGTTCACCGGGTCGGACCACGCCGGGTGGCCGGTGGCGGCGAAGAGGTGCGGCACGCACGACTCGTTCAGCTTGTCGTAGATGGCCAGGTTCGCCGGGGTGCCGGCCATGACCGGCATGGAGAACGGCTTGACCGTCTCGAGCAGCTCGTCGGTGTTGAGCTTGGAGCGGGCCGCCTCGTAGGCGTCGTCCTTCACCGCCAGCGAGAACTTCTTGCCGGCCACGCCGCCTTCGGTCTTGTTGATGTGCTCGAGGTACGCCTTCACCCCGTTGGAGATGCCGCCGTAGAACGCGAGCTGGCCGGAGAACGCGAAGCTGTGCGCCAGGCGGATCTCGGTCTCGGTGACGCCCTCGTTGTCCTTCCAGTTGGCCGGGCACTTCGAGAGGTCGATCGTATACCCGCCCGGGCCGGTGACGGTCTTGCCGTTCACGCCCCACTTCGTCGGGTCGTCGCCGTCGCGCCCGACGGCCCCCGCGCCCTTCGCGGTGGTGGCCGACGCCCCCCCGCTGGTGGACCCGGTGGTGGCGGCGCCCTCGTCGTCTCCGCTGCTGCCGCAGGCGGCCGCAGCCAGCCCGACAGCCACTATCGCTGCGCCGAGGCGCAGTGATCTCCTGATCACGTGGAAGTCCCCGTTCTCGATTCGAATTCTATGACATCAGTCACACCGCGACCCGCTGAGCAGGGTAGACGACACAAGCATGCGGCGGACGTCACCTGCCGCCTAACCTTGGCTCCGCACGGGCCGGGGGGAAGGAGCGCCGATGCCGCAGTCGAACGGTGAGCCGCGGATCCTCGAGGGCTGCAAGGTCCTCGATTTCACGCAGTACTTGGCGGGGGCGGGCGTCACCCGGATGATGGCGGAGCTGGGGGCCGACATCATCAAGGTCGAGATCCCCGACGTGGGCGACCCGGGCCGGCTGCTGCCGTTCTTCCGCAACGAGCGCAGCGGGTTCTTCATCCAGCACAACCGGGGCAAGAAGAGCCTGTCGGTCGACTGGAACACCGAGGAGGGCCAGGCCCTCCTGCTGGAGCTGGCGAAAGACGTCGACATCGTCGCCGAGAACTTCTCCTCGGGCGAGATCATGGCCAAGCGGGGCCTCGACTACGAGTCGATCCGGGCGGTGAACCCCGGGGTCATCTACCTGTCGGTCTCCTGTTTCGGGCGCAACTCCGCCTGGGCCGGCAAGCCGGGCTACGACTACATCGCCCAAGCCGTGTCCGGCATCATGCACATGACCGGCGACCCCGACGGCCCGCCGTACTTCGCCTGCTCCGCGGTGGGGGACACCAACGGCGCCGTGCACGGCTTCGCGTCGGTGGGCTACGCCCTCTACTACCGGGAGAAGACCGGCAAGGGCCAGCACCTCGACATCTCGATGACCGACGCGTTGTTCCATTTCCACGAGGGCCAGCTCGCCGGCTATCACTTCACCGACCACGAGTGGGAGCCCATCCGGTACGGAACCCACCACACGGTGGTGTTCCCAGCGGGCACGTTCAAGGCCCCGCAGGGCTACATCGTGGTGCTGGCTCTGGAGCTGCAGTGGGCCAACCTGTGCAACTGCCTCGGCCGGCCCGACCTGATCGACGACCCGCGGTACGCGGCGATGGCCGATCGCACCGCCCGCCGCCACGAGCTGATCCCGATCATCGAGGACTGGATGGCCGGCTTCGCCACCGACCAGGAGGTGCTCGACGAGCTGGAGCGCTTCCACGTGCCCGCCGGGCCGGTGCTCTCACCGATCGACGCGCTGGACCACCCCTACTTCAAGTCGCGTGACATGGTCCGCTGGATCGACGACCCCAAGACCGGCCCGGTGCCGATCCCGGGGTTCCCGTTCAAGTTCGGCGCGCAGCCCGAGCTGCCCGACATCGTGACCGCCGAGCTCGGCGAGCACAACGAGGAGATCCTCGCCGGGCGCCTCGGGCTCTCCGAGGCGCAGATCGCTGCGTTGTACGAGCGGGGGGTGCTGCACCGAGGCGGCTGAGCCGGCCCCGGCCAGCCGGCGTCAGCCGGCCTCAGCGAGCGACGAAGTACTTCGCCTTCGGGTGGTGGCAGATGAGCGCGCTGGTGGTCTGCTCGGGCTGGTACTGCCAGCTCGTCTCCTCGCTGCAGATCACGCCGATGCGGTCGGCGTCGAGCAGCTCGGCCGCCTTCGCGTTGTCCTCCAGATCGGGGCAGGCCGGGTACCCCCACGAGTAGCGCCCGCCGCGGTACTGCTGGCGGAACAGGCCCTGGAGGTTGGGGCCGTCCTCGTCGGCGAAGCCCCACTCCTCCCGGATGCGGCGGTGCGAGAGCTCGGCCAGCGCCTCGGCCAGCTCCACCCCGAGGCCGTGGAGCAGCAGGTAGTCCTGGTAGCGGTGCTCGGCGAAGAGGCGCGCCGTCTCCTCGGACACGGCGGCGCCCATCGAGACCACGTGGAACGCGGCGTAGTCGGCCTCGCCCGAGTCGACCGAGCGGAAGAAGTCGGCGATGCACAGGTGCGGGTGCTGGCGCTGGCGGGGGTAGCGGAAGCGCAGCCACTCGGCGGTGCGGTCGCCGTCTTTCCAGATCACCAGCTCGTCGCCGTCGCTGTTGGCGGCGAACCAGCCGTACACGAGCTGGGGCACCAGCACGCCCGTGGCCTTCGCCTCGGCCAGGCGTTCCCGCAGCACCGGACGGATGCGGGCCTTGAACCCCTCGTCTGATTCGCCGCCCTCGGGCCGGAACTGCCACTGGTTGCGGAAGAGCGCCGTCTCGTTCACGTAGGCGGCGATGTCGTCCAGCGCGATGCCCTTGACCACCTTCGAACCTAGGAACGGCGGCGTGAACAGAGGGTTGTCCGCCTCCACCTCGGGCGAGCGCGCCGGCAGCGCCCCGCTCTCGGCCGGCGCGCTCCGCTTGGGCAACACCCGGCCGGTGAGCGCCCGGCCGAAGTCGGGGTCGTCCTCGCCGGTGCGGCGCAGCTCGCCCAGCCGGTCCATCACCCGGAGGCCCTCGAACGCGTCCTTGCCGTAGAAGACGCGTCCGTCGTAGACCTGACGCAGGTCGCGCTCCACGTAGCTCCGGGTGAGCGCCGCCCCGCCCAGCAGCACGGGCAGCGCGCCCAGGCCGCGGGCGTTGAGCTCCTCGAGGTTGTCCCGCATGATCAGCGTGGACTTCACCAGCAGGCCGCTCATCCCGATGGCGTCGGCGCGCACGTCGAGCGCCTTGTCGATCATCTCCCCGATCGCCACCTTGATGCCGAGGTTGTGCACCTCGTAGCCGTTGTTGGTGAGGATGATGTCGACGAGGTTCTTGCCGATGTCGTGCACGTCGCCCTTCACCGTGGCGAGCACGATGCGGCCCTTGCCGCTTTCGCCGTCGACCCGCTCCAGGTGCGGCTCGAGGTGGGAGACCGCCGCCTTCATCGTCTCCGCGGACTGCAGCACGAACGGGAGCTGCATCTCGCCGGAGGCGAACAGGTCGCCCACCACCTTCATGCCGGCGAGCAGCACGTCGTTGATGATCTCCAGCGCGGGCATCACCCGCAGCGCCTCGTCGAGCTCGGCCTCGAGCCCGTCCCGGTCGCCGTCGATGATGCGCTGGCTGAGGCGGCGCTCGAGCGACCAGCCGGAGCGGTCCTCGACCACCTTCTCCGTGGCCTTGACGCCGGCGAACACGTCGAGCAGCGCGGCCAATGGGTCGTACCGGCGGCTCGGGTCGCGCCGGTCGTGGACGAGGTCGACGCAGACCTGGCGCTGCTCGTCGGGGATGCGGGCGAGGGGCATGATCTTGCCGGCGTGGACGATGGCCGAGTCCAACCCCGCCTGCACGCACTCGTGGAGGAACACCGAGTTGAGCGCGTGGCGGGCGGCGGGCGAGAGGCCGAAGCTCACGTTCGACACGCCGAGCGTGGTGTACACGCCGGGCAGCTCGACCTTGATCCGCCGGATCGCCTCGATCGTGGCCAGCGCGTCGCGGCGCAGCTCGTCGTCGCCGGTGGAGAGGGGGAAGGTCAGCGCGTCGAAGATCAAGTCCCCCGGCTGGAGCCCATAGCGGTCGACGGCGAGGTCGTGGATGCGGTGCGCG
Organism: Acidimicrobiales bacterium; assembly: GCA_046153015.1. Classification (GTDB taxonomy): domain Bacteria; phylum Actinomycetota; class Acidimicrobiia; order Acidimicrobiales; family CAIXPF01; genus JBJXGF01. The sequence continues at coordinate 5,982 of JBJXGF010000121.1, forward strand.
ATGCGCAGCTTCCACTCCACGTCCCGAGCCTGGCCCTCCTCGTCGATGAGCAGGCAGATCACCGCGGCGCCGTACTCCCGGGCGAGGCTGAACACGCGGTCGAGCCGGCTGCCGGGCGCGTCGCCGTCCTCGAGGTTGGCCGAGTTGAGGATGGCCCGCCCGCCCAGCCACTGCAGGCCGGCCTCCATCACCTCCGGCTCGGTGGAATCGAGCACCAGCGGGGCGGCGGCCTGGGTGGCGAAGCGCTGGGCCACCTCGTCCATGTCGGCGGCGCCGTTGCGGCCCACGTAGTCGACGCACACGTCGAGCACGTGGGCGCCCTCCTTGAGCTGCTCCTTGGCCATCGTGGTGCAGGTGTCGAGATCCCCGGCCAGCATCGCGTCGCGGAAGCGCTTGGAGCCGTTGGCGTTGGTGCGCTCGCCGATGATGAGGAAGCTGGTGTCCTGCCGGAACGGCACGAAGCTGTAGATCGAGGTGGCGCCGTCTTCGTGTTGGGGGCGGCGCGGCGCCGGGGTGAGCGGCCGGCACGCCTCGACCACCCGGCGCAGGTGCTCGGGCGTGGTGCCGCAGCAGCCGCCCACCACCTGCACGCCGAGCTCGGTGATGAAACGGGTGTGGTGCTCGACGAGCTGGTCGGGGGTGAGGTCGTAGTGCATGGCGCCCTCGACCACCGAGGGCAGGCCGGCGTTGGGCAGGCAGGAGATCGGCATGCGGGCGTGCTGGGCGAGGTGGCGCAGGTGCTCGGTCATCTCCACCGGGCCGGTGGCGCAGTTGAGGCCGACCACGTCGGGGCGCATCGCGTCGAGCGCAGCGAGCGCGGCGGCGATCTCGGTGCCGGGGAGCATGCGCCCGGTGAGCTCCATCGTCACCTGCACTTGGAGGGGCACCTCTCGGCCGAGCGTGCGCATCGCCCGCCGGGCCCCGTTCATCGCCGCCTTCGCGGTGAGCAGGTCGAACATGGTCTCGATGAGGATGAGGTCGACGCCGCCCTCGATCAGGCCGAGGGCCTGCTCCTCGTAGGCGTCGCGCAGCTCCGCGTAGCGGATGTGGCCGAGGCTCGGGAACTTGGTGCCCGGCCCCACCGAGCCGGCCACGAAGCGGGGCTGGTCAGCGGTGGAGAACTCGTCGGCCGCCTGGCGAGCGAGCAGGGCCGCCTTGCGGTTGAGCTCACGGGTGCGGTGGGCCAGGCCGTATTCGCCGAGGGGCACGGCGAAGGCGCCGAACGTGTTGGTCTCCACCGCGTCGACGCCCACCGAGAAGTACGCCCGGTGCATGTCGAGCACGGCGTCGGGCCGGGTGTCGACGAGGATCTCGTTGCATCCCTCGAGCGCCGGGCCCCCGAAGTCGTCCGCCGTGAGACCCAGTTCCTGCAGGAAGGTGCCGGTCGCGCCGTCGAAGACGACGACGTGCTCGGCCACCGCGTCGAGGTAGGCGCGCATCGTCCCAAGGGTAACGGGGGGCTGCGCGATCGTGAGCGCCTCTTTCGGGGGCGGCCTCCCCGGCGGCGTGTCGGGATTCTCCGGTGACGCTATTGCCGACGCCGCCGGGGGCGCAGGGCGGCGGTACGGTCGGCGGGGTGAAGATCTACACGCGCACCGGCGACGACGGTGAGACCTCGTTGTTCTACGGCGGCCGGGTCCGCAAGGACTCGCCGCTGCCGGAGGCCTACGGGGCCGTCGACGAGGCTCAGGCCTGCTTCGGGCTGGCCCGCGCTCAGTGCCAGCGGGGGAGCGAGCTCGACGCGCTGCTCGTGCGGCTCGAGCACGACCTGTACGTGTTGATGGCCGAGCTGGCGACGCTGCCGGAGAACCGTCACAAGCTCAAGCCCGGCGTCACGCTCGTCACCCAGGAGATGGTCGACGCCCTCGAGGGAATGATCGACGAGGCGACCGCGCGCTTCGAGGCGCCGACCGGGTTCGTGATCCCCGGCCAGAACCCCACGGCCGCCGCCCTCGATCTCGCCCGGACCGTGGTGCGCCGGGCCGAGCGCGAGACGCTGCGCGCCGGGCTCGACCCCGCCTCCCTGGCGGTGGTCTACCTGAACCGCCTCTCGGACCTCGCCTGGACCCTCGCCCGCTGGCAGGAGGACGGCAAGTCGCTGGCCAGCCGGTCGGTCTAGGTTGGCTGGCGCTCGCCCGAGCCCGCCCTCCGCAGCCGCAGCCGCTCGATGGCCGGGCCGTCCATCTCCAGCACTTCGGCCTCCCACTGGCCCAGCCGGGCCCGGTCGCCGGGGGCGGGCACCCGGCCGAACGCCTCGTAGACGAGCCCGGCGAGCGTGGCGTGACGGCCGGGCTCGATGTGGACGCCCAGGTCGACCAGGTCGTGGGCGGGGAACGTGCCGGGCAGCTCGAGGCTGCCGTCGGGGCTGGCCTCGATCGGGCCGAGGTCGCGGTCGAACTCGTCGTAGATCTCCCCCACGATCTCCTCGAGCAGGTCTTCGACCGTGACGATCCCCTCGATCCCGCCGTGCTCGTCGACCACCAGCGCGAGCTGGGCCCGCTCGGCCTGCAGCCGCCGCAGGGCGTCGAGCACCCCGAGGGTCTCGGGCAACAGCAGCGGCGGCCGGGACACGTCGCCGACCACGCCGTCGGCCTCCACGAGGTCGCGCAGGTGCACGACCCCGATCACGTGGTCGAGGCCCCCGGCATGCACCGGCGCTCGTGAATGCCCGCTCGCCACGAGCTGGCGGCGGGCGTCGCTCACCGGCGTGTCGGCCTCGAAGGCCAGCACGTCGCTGCGGTGGCGCAGCACGCTCCAGAGCCGCCGCTCGTCGATCTCGAACGCGCCGGCGATGATCGAGCGCTGCTCCGGCGGGATCGACTCCTGGGCGGCGATGAGGTCACGGATCTCCTCCTCGGTCACCTCCTCCCGGCGCAGGCGGGGGTCGCCGCCGAAGAGGCGCACCACCACGTCGCTCGACTTGGCGAGGAACCACACCGCCGGACGGGTGATGAGCGACACGAAGGCCAACGGCCGGGCCGCCATCAGCGCCCAGCGCTCGGCGCGCTGCATGGCGAGGCGCTTGGGCGCGAGCTCGCCGAGCACGAGCGTGAGGTAGGTGAGCACCAGCGTCACGAGCACCACCGCGCCCGGCTTGGCCGCGCCGCCGAGGAACTCGAGCGCCGGCTCCAGGGGCCGGGCCAGCGACACCGCCGCGGTGGCGGAGGCGAGAAACCCGGCGGCGGTGATGCCCACCTGGATGGCGGCGAGGAAGCGGTTGGGGTCGCGGGCGAGCTCCACCAGCCGGCGCCCGGCCCGGCCTCGCTGCTCCAGCCGGTTGAGCTGGCCTTCCCGCAGCGACACGAGCGCCATCTCGGTGCCGGCGAAGGCGCCGTTGAGCAGAATGAGCGCGCCGACGAGGACCAGCTGGAACCACACGCCTCCATGATCGCTCGCGCGTGACCCAGGTAGGCGACGTAGGGCGCCGGAGGCGGGGGAGCAGGGCGCCGGAGGCGGGAGAGCAGGGCGCCGGAGGCGGGAGAGCAGGGCGCCGGGGGCGGGAGAGTCGGTAGCGTGACGGGGCCGCGAACACGAGGAGGTCGGCGTGCCTGTCGAGCTGAGCCTGGTCGAGACCGTTCCCGCCGAGGCCACCTCGGTCGGGGCGCCGGTGTGCTCGGATCGCATGGAGGGCGACGGGCTCGACTGGGATTACCTGCGTCGCCGCGGGTTCGAGGGCAAACCCGGGCAAGTGCAGGCCCTGCCCAACGGCGCCGGCCCGATCACGATCGCGCTCGGCCTCGGCGAGTCGGCCAAGGTCGACGCCGCCGCGCTGCGCAAGGCGGCCGCCGCGTTCGTGAAGGCGGTCCGCAAGGAGGAGCGCGTCGCGTTGCGCCTCCTCGACGCCCGCGGCCCGTCGGTGGGGATGCGGGCCGCGGCGCAGGCCATCGCGGAAGGGGCCGTGCTCGGCGCGTACGAGTACCTGCCCTACAAGTCCGACCCCAAGCCCCAGGCCCTCGGCCACGTGGCGATCGTGGGGGGTCCGGGAGGCGGCGCCGCCGAGGCGGTGCAGCTCGGGGCTCGGGTGGCCGCCGCCGCCTGCTGGGCGCGCGACCTGGTGAACCGCCCGGGCGGCGAGCTGACCCCCGCCGCGCTGGCTCGGGAGGCACACGAGATGGCCGAGCGCGAGGGCCTGGCGTGCAAGATCCTCAAGCGGCGCGACATCGAGAAGAAGGGCCTCGGCGGCCTGCTCGGCGTGAACCGGGGCTCGGACAACCCGCCGCGGTTCATCAAGCTCCGCTACTCGCCCGAGGCGGGCCGGCCGGTGGAGGGGTCGCTGGCCCTCGTGGGCAAGGGGATCACGTTCGACTCGGGCGGCCTGTCGATCAAGACCCAGGCGGGCATGGCCACCATGAAATGCGACATGGCCGGCGCGGCGGCGGCCATCGCCGCCATGTCGGTGCTGCCTGCCCTGGCCCCGCCGGTGAAGGTCACCGCTTACGTGGCCGCCACCGACAACATGCTCGGCGGCGACGCCACTCGCCCGGGCGACGTGCTGAAGCTGCGCAACGGCAAGACCATCGAGGTGCTCAACACCGACGCCGAGGGCCGGTTGGTGCTGGCCGACGCGCTGTCCCTGGCGAGCGAGGCCAAGCCTGACGCGATCGTGGACCTGGCCACGCTGACCGGCGCCTGCGTGATGGCGCTCGGCCCCAAGATCGCCGGGGTGATGGGCAACGACGACGCGCTCCTCGCCCAGATCGAGGCGGCGGCCGCGGCCACCGGCGAACAGGTGTGGCGGCTCCCGCTGCCCGGCGAGTACCGCAAGATGGTCGATTCGCCGGTGGCCGACATGAAGAACATCGGCGGGCCCTCCGCCGGCGCGCTGACCGCGGGGATCATCCTCTCCGAGTTCGTGGGCGAGGGCATCCCCTGGGCGCACCTCGACATCGCCGGGCCGGCCTTCACCGACAACGACGACGGCGAGTGGGCCAAGGGCGGCACCGGCTTCGGGGTGCGCCTGCTGACCGAGCTGGTCTCCCGGTTCGCCCCGCCCCAGCGGGCCGCCGCGTCCTGACGCGTTCGCTCACCCCGGCGCCGCGTCGAGCTGGCGCTCGGCGGCGCGATGGCGCCGCCACGCCCACTGCGCGGCCGCCGCGCTGACCGCGGGCTCGTAGCGCCAGCGGGTGAGCTCGAGCTGCGCGCCGTCGAGGTCGCAGCCGAGCTCCAGCAGGCCGAGCGCCAGCTGCCGGGCCCGCCGTTCGACGGCCAGCCGGCGGGGCGTGCGCAGCTCCGCCTCCTGCCACACCCGATGCTGGTGCTGCAGCACCTCCGGCAGCCGGCTGAGCTGGCGTTCGGCCAGCGGCGGGAGGCGGCGGCGCACGGCCAGCTCGCCGCCGCCCACCTCGCGAGCCATGCCGAACTGGCGCAGGCGCACCACCGTGCGGCAGAACGCGCCGTTGGGCCCGAGGGAGCCGCCGAGCCCGAGGGCGCGGGCCGTCTCCACCGCGTCGAGCTCGGCGCCCTCGGGCGACTGCTCGAGCAGGGCGGCGAAGCGCCGCAGCAGCCACACCGCGCTGGGGCCGAGCACGCCGAGCCAGAAGGTCTCCACGTAGGTGGAGCGGGGATCGTGGCCCACCTCGTCGACCACCGGATCGGCCCAAGGGCTGACGCGAGACACGAGCGGGCTGGCGGACTGTTCCATGGTTCCTCACCGGCTGAGTTCTGAAGACGCCGAACGAGGGGAAGGACTCTGAATCTATTTCAGTATCTTCCACCCACGCAAGCGTCAGGCGTTGCTGCGCTCCGCTGTGCTTGTTGTGGGGGCTGCGCCCCCAGACCCCGTGGCCGGCCGGCTCGCTGCGCTCGCGCGGCCGGCAGGCGTCGCTGCGCTCCGCTGTGCTTGTTGTGGGGGCT
>JBJXGF010000126.1:0-10865 GCA_046153015.1 Acidimicrobiales bacterium
GATTCGGCGCGAGCGCGCCGAAACCTCATTGCCCGGCTCGGGCCTGGGCTTCGTCGTAGAGGGCCTGCAGCTCCCGTTCGAGGCGGGCGGTCAGGTCGCGCACCGCTCGGCGGGAGGCCCGGCCGCCCTCGGTCGGCCCCGGCGCCGGGATCGGCTCGCCGATCAACGCCACCACCTTCGTCGGACGGACCCACTTCGCGCCTCGGCCCATCGCGTGTGAGGAGCCGCCGATCCCGATCGGCAGGATCGGGGCGCCGGTGCGGGCGGCGAGGAACGCCGGCCCGTCGAAGAGGTTCTCGATCAGGGCGCCCTCGCGTCGGGTGCCCTCGGGGAACATGACGAGCGGTTGACCGATCGAGAGCACCGTCTCGCAGGCCCGCAGCGCCTCCCGATCGACGCTGCCCCGCAGCACGGGGATCGCGCCCATCGCGCTCCACAGCCGGCCGAGCCGGGGGTGCTTCCAGAGCGCCTCTTTGCCCATGAACCGGGACCGGCGGCCGGTGAGCGCCGCCACCACCGGCGCGTCGAGGTTCGAGCGGTGGACAGGGGCAAGGATCACCGGCCCCGTCAGCGGGATCCGCTCCGCGCCGTGCACCTCCAGGCGCACCCACACCCGCAGCGCGATCGAGAACACGTTGCGCACCACGTCGTAGGCGAAACGGGAGAACAGGCTGGGCCGGCCCTCGTTCCAGCGCCGGGCCGAGGGGGTGTCCGCCCCGATCACCCGGTGCTCCCCACGCGAGCGGCGAGCTCGTCGACCACCTGCTCGACCGAGAGGCAGCTGGTGTCGAGCGTGAACGCGTCGTCGGCCACCGCCAAGGGCGACGCGGCCCGGGTTGAGTCGAGCGTGTCCCGGCGGGCCAGGTCGGCGGCGACGGCCTCCACGTCGACGCTGCCGTCCTCCGCCGAGCGGCGCTGCGCCCGCACCTGCGCCGAGGCGGTGAGATACACCTTCAGGCGGGCGTCGGGGAACACGACCGTGCCGATGTCGCGTCCTTCGATCACGCCGCCGCGCCGGGCCTCGGCCCACGCCCGCTGGCGCCGGCGGAGCTCGTCACGCACCTGCGGGTGCGCGGCCACCGCGCTCACCGCGGCGGTCACCTCGCCCCCGCGGATCGCACGCGCTGCGTCGACGCCGTCCACCAGCACCTCGGAGCCGCTCACCTCGAGGCGCAGCGACCGGGCCAGCGCGGCCACCCTCGCCTCGTCCCCCGGGTCGATCCCGCGCCGCAACGCGGCGAGGGTCACCGCCCGGTACATCGCCCCGGTGTCGAGGTACTCGAGGCCGAGCCGGCGGGCGAGGGCCCGGGCGACGGTGGACTTGCCCGATCCGGCGGGGCCGTCGATCGCCACCACCACGAGCGGCGACGCGTCGGTCACGAGCCGGTCACCGTCTCGAGGTCGCGTGCGAACCCCGGGTAGCTGGTGCCGACGCAGCCGGCGTCGTCGACGGTGGTCTCGCCCACCGCGCCGAGCCCGGCCACCGCTGCGGCCATGGCGATGCGATGGTCGCCATGGCTGGTGCAGGCCGCTCCTCGCAGCCCGGCGCCGCCGGCGACGGTCAGCGTGTCGCCCTGCACGCTCACCCTGGCGCCGAGCCGCCCGAGCTCGGCCATCACGGTCGCCACCCGGTCGCTCTCCTTCACCCGCAGCTCGCCGACGCCGGCGAAGCGGGTGGGGCCCTCGGCGAGCGCCGCGGCCACGGCCAGCGCCGGCACCTCGTCCACCAGGCCCGGCGCCTCCTCCGCGGCCACGTCGACGCCGCGGAGGCGGCCGCCCACGACCCGCACCGAGCCGGCCTCCCGGTCCACGTGCAGCTCGGCGCCCATCCGTTCGAGCACGTCGAGGAACCCGGCCCGGGCCGGCCCGAGGTAGAGACCCTCGATCGACAGGTCGCTGCCGGGGATGGCCGCCGCCGCGCACAGCCAGAACGCCGCCTGGGACGGGTCGCCGGGCACGTCGAGGTCGTGAGGCGTGAGCGCCGAGGGCCGCAGCCGCACCCAGCCGGCGTCCCGGTCGGTCTCGAGGTCGGCGCCGAACTCGACCAGCATCTCCTCCGTGTGCGCCCGGGAGGGCGCCGGCTCGCGCACGATCGTCTCGCCGTCGGCCGACAGACCGGCCAGCAGCACCGCGCTCTTCACCTGCGCGCTGGCCACCGGCAGCTCGTAGTCGATCCCGTGGAGGCTGCCGCCCCGGATCACGAGCGGCGCCAGGCGGCCGCCGTCGCGGCCGTCGAGCCGGGCGCCCATCAGCCGCAGCGGGCCGGTGATCCGCTCCATCGGCCGGCGGTGCACGCTGGCGTCGCCGCGCAGCACCGACAGGAACGGCTGGCCGGCGCAGAGCCCGGCCAGCAGCCGGATGCCGGTGCCGGAGTTGCCGAGGTCGAGCACGTCGTCGGGCTCGTGCAGGAGCCCACCGCTCACGCGGACCGCGCCGCCGCCGAGCTCGTCGACCTCCGCGCCGAGCGCCTCCACGGCCCGGCGGGTGCGGGCCACGTCGTCGCCGTCGGAGAGGCCCCTGATCGTCGACACCCCCTCGGCCAACGCCGCGAGGAGCAGCGCTCGGTGCGACACCGACTTGTCGCCCGGCATGCGCAGCACGCCGACCAGGGGGCGGGGGCCCTGCACCCGCAGCCGAGACGGCGCCGGCGGGGCCGGAGGCGTGGTGTCGGGCCCGCTCACACCAGGCTCCGCATCGACGACGGGAACCCCCGCGCCCTCAGCGCGGCGCGCAGCTCCTCGGCCCGCTCCGCCTCGACCAGCAGGTGGAGCACGCCCTGGGGGCCCTCGGCGGAGTGGCGGATCTCGAGGTCGAGGATGTTGATGTCGAGCTCGGTGGCCAGGTTCGCCACCTGGGCGATCACCCCGGGCTGGTCGGGCACCGGCACCAGCAGCTCCATGAGCTGCGCGGGGCGGCCGAAGCGGACCGGCAGGTTCATGCGGGCCGCCCGGGCGTGGGCGAGGATCTCGACGAGCCCGTCGTGGTCGGCGTCGGCGACGATGCCGCGCATCCGGGTGAGGCCCACGATGAGCTGGTCGAGCGCGCCGAGGATCGCCGGGCGGTTCTCCGACACGATGTCGGGCCAGATGCCGGGGTGGCCCGACGCGATCCGGGTCATGTCCCGAAAGCCTCCCGCAGCGAGGCGCAGCAGGGCCCGATGATCGACGGAGCGCTGATCGGCCACGGCCATCAGCGTGGCCGCAGTGAGGTGGGGCACGTGGGAGACGACCGCCACCAGCGCGTCGTGCTGGTCGGGCGCCAGCGAGATCACCTCCGCGCCGAGCTGCACAGCCACCGAGCGCACGGCCGCGAAGGCCGCGGCGTCGGTGCCGGGGGTGGGGGTCAGCACCCACACGGCGCCGCGGAACAGGTTGGGGTCGGCGCCCTCCACGCCTTCGCGCTCGGAGCCGGCCATCGGATGGCCGCCCACGAAGCGAGGGTCGCCGACGGCCTCCACGATCGAGGCCTTCACGCTGCCGACGTCGGTCACGAGGCCCTGGGTCTGGTCGAGGGCCCGCTTGACCTCGCCGGGCACGGCCTTGACCGGCGTGGCGACCACGGTCAGATCCGCCTGGGGATCGAGCCCGGCGGCGTCGATCACGCCCATCTCGAGCGCCTTGTCCACCCGGGCCGGGTCGCGGTCCTCCCCCGTCACCGTCCAGCCGCGGTCGCGCAGCGCCATGCCGATCGAGCCGCCGATCAGCCCGATGCCCACGACCGAGGCGCGCCGCCGGGCGGCCATCACCCGCGCCCGCTCACTGGCCGAGATCGGGGCGCAGCCGGGTGGCGCCCTCCAGGAAAACGTGCTCCATCTCGTCCTTGGCCCGGTCGGTGTAGAGGTGCGCCAGCACCCGGATGCAGCGGGGCAGCATGCCGGCGATGTCGAGCTCGCGGGCGCACATGAGCGGCACGTCTCGCAGGTCGAACGCGCGACGGGCGGCCTCGGCGGGGAACATCGAGTGGATGTCGTCGGTGGCGGTGAAAAGAATGCTGATCAGCGTGTCCGGCTGCACCCCGTTGCGCTGGAACAGCTGGTCGAGCAGCGCCTTCACCCGCTCCTCGACCTGCTCACGCGTGTCGTCGTCGACCGTGGTGGCGCCCCGCAGGGCGCGGACAGCTGCTGACACGCCGGGGATGCTACTGCGTCGCCGCCGGACCGCTTCGCAGCGCCGCCGCCCGTTCGAGCTCGCGCACTTCGGGCGTGTCCAGGCGCCGCCAGTGTCCGGGCGCCAGCGTCTGATCGCTGAGGGGGCCGATGCGGGTGCGGACCAGGCGCAGCACCGGGTGGCCGACCGCTTCGCACATGCGCCGCACCTGACGGTTGCGGCCCTCGTGGATCACGAGGCGGATCAGGTCAGGCGCCACGAGGCTGGCCCGCGCCGGCGCGGTGCGCCCGTCGTCGAGGTCCACGCCCTCCCGCAGGCGGCGGAGCTCGCCCGGGCGCACCCGGCCCCGCACCTGGGCCAGATACTCCTTCTCGACCCCGTGGCTCGGGTGGGTGAGGCGGTGCGTGAGCTCGCCGTCGTTGGTGAGCAGCAGCAGGCCCTCGGTGTCGGCGTCGAGACGGCCCACGGGGTGCACTCGAGGCGTAGCCGGCACGAGGTCGACCACGGTGGCTCGACCCTGCGGGTCGGCGGCGGTGGTGATCACCCCGGCCGGCTTCTGCAGGAGGTAGTACACCAGGCCGGGCCGCACCCCGATCGGCACCCCGTCGACCTCGACCCGGTCCCGCTCGGGGTCCACGCGGGCGCCGAGCACCACGAGCCGGCCGTTCACGGTGACCATCCCGTCGGCGATCAGCTCCTCACAGTGGCGGCGGCTGCCGAGGCCCGCCCGGGCGAGCACCTTCTGCAGCCGATCGCCGCTCGCGTCAGGCAGGCCCGGCCCGCCGGCCGTGTCGCCCTCAGGCGCCAGGATCGTCGCCCCGCAGCTCGGCGTCGAGCGACTCGACCGCCGCCGAATCGGGCACGAACCCGCCGAGGGCGGGCAGCTGATCGAGCCCGTCGAGGCCGAGCTGCTCGAGGAACCGGCCGGTCGTGCCGTACAGCGCCGCCTGGCCGGGCCCGTCGTCGCGGCCGACCTCGGCGATGAGGCCGCGCTGGTGCAGCGTGCGCATCACCCCGTCGACCGCCACGCCTCGGATCGCCGCCACCTGCGCCCGGGACACGGGCTGCTTGTAGGCCACGATCACCAGCGTCTCGAGCGCCGCCGCCGACAGCCGCGCCCCGCCGTCGTCGAGCACGAAGCGCTCGATATACGGCGCTTGGGCGGGATGGCTCTGGTACCGCCAGCCGCCGGCGATGCGCGCTAGCTGGAAGCCGCGACCTTCGGCCTCGTAGCCGGCGGCGAGGGCCCGGCAGCGGGCGTCGATCTCCTCGGCGGGCCGCTCCACGAGCTGGGCCAGCAGCCGGGGCTCGACCGGCTCGGTGCTCACCATCAGCACCGCCTCGAGCGCCCGGTCGACCTCGTCGATCACCTCAACCATCGTAGGCGTCGACGGCCACGAGGTCGGCCGCGGAGAGCTCGCCGTCCCCGGCGTTCCAGCTCACCACCAGCTCGCCGAACGCGCCGACCTGGTCCAGCTCGACGAGACCCCGCTTGAACAGCTCGAGCACGGCGAGGAACCGCACCACGATCTCGAGGCGGTCGGTGACGCCCTCGTTCAGCGCCCGGAAGCTGGCCCGCCCGACGGCGCGCACCTGGGCGAGCAGGCCCTCGAGCGCGTCGATCACGCTGACCCGGATGGGGGCGAGGTGCTCGATGGACACGCGGGGGGTGGGCTTGGGCGCCGACGCGGCGAGGAACGCGTCCCGCAGCCGTTCGGGGGTGACGCCGGCCAGCACGGGCGGGACGAGCTCGAGGTAGCGGTCCTCCGGCCCGGCGGTGCGGGGCGCGCTGAGCGCGGCCGCCTCCCGGCAGGCGGCGAGGGCCCGGGCCGCGCCGCGGAACACCCGGTGCTCGACGAGCCGGGTGAGGAGCAGGTCCCGCTGATCCCACAGGGCGAGCTCGTCGTCGAGCTCGAGCTCGTCCCGGCTGGGGAGCAGGCGCCTGGCCTTGAGCTCGACCAGCGTGGCCGCGATGAGCAGGAACTCGGTGGCCTCGTCGAGCTCGAGCCGGCCGAGCCGCGCCACCTCGGCGAGGTAGGCGTCGACCAGCGGGGCGAGGCGCAGCTCCCAAAGATCGACCTGCTCGCGCAGGATCAGGTGCAGCAGCACCTCGAAGGGGCCCTCGAAGACGGGAGTCCGGACCTGAGAGGCCACGACACCAGTGTAATCACAGCCGTGTCGTTCTCGGCGGACCCCGGGCGCGACAAACGAAACCCGGGTCTCGGGCGGCGCCGTTACGATCGGGCGCATGGCGCGTGTGTTCTCGGGCATCCAGCCGACCGGGCAGCTGCATCTGGGCAACCTCCTCGGGGCGCTGCGCAATTGGGTGGTGGACCAGCACGAGTTCGACTCGATCTTCTGCGTGGTCGACCTTCACGCGCTCACCGTGCCCCAGGACCCGGCCGAGCTGCGGACCAACACCGTGGAGCTGGCCCAGCTGCTGCTGGCGGTGGGGCTCGACCCGGAGGTGTGCACGCTGATCGTGCAGAGCCACGTCCCGGCGCACACCGAGCTGGCCTGGTTGATGGAGTGCACGGCCAGCTACGGGGAGCTGCGCCGCATGACGCAGTTCAAGGACAAGGCCGACCGGGCGGAGTTCGTCTCCGCTGCGCTGCTCACCTACCCGGCGCTGATGGCGGCCGACATCCTGCTCTACGACACCGATCGGGTGCCGGTGGGAGACGACCAGCGCCAGCACCTGGAGCTGGCCCGCGACATCGCGATGCGGTTCAACTCGCGCTACGGGCCAACCTTCGTCGTTCCCGAGGCGGCGATCCCGCGGGCCGGCGCCCGGGTGATGGACCTGCAGACCCCCACGAACAAGATGTCCAAGTCGGCGTTGTCGCCCCAGGGCACGATCAACGTGCTGGAGGACCTCGCCAGCGTCGAGCGCAAGATCAAGCGGGCGGTCACCGACACCGAGGCGGAGGTCCGCTACGACATCCGGGACAAGCCCGGCGTGTCGAACCTGCTCTCGATCCTCGCCGCCGCAACCGGCCGGGCGCCCGAGGAGGCCGCGGCGGGCTACACCCAGTACGGGCCGCTCAAGGCCGACACCGCGGCGGCGGTGACGGCGCTGCTGGCGCCGATCCAGGCCCGCTACGCGGAGCTGGCCGCCGACCCGGGCCAGGTCACGAGGATCCTCGCCGAGGGCGCGGCCAAGGCGCAGGCCATCGCCCACAAGACCCTCGCCCGAGCCCGCGAGGCGCTCGGCCTGCTGCCGCCCGGCTGAGCGCCAGCGAGCCGGGCGCCGGCAGAGCGTCACGGCGCGTCACGGCGCGTGGTCGGCGGCGGCCAGGCGGGCGGCCCACGTCGGGTCCAGCGTCCAGGACGCGGCGGGCAGGTGATGCTCGGCCGCCCAGGCCTGCACCTCGGGCAGGGCGCCGGCCTCGGCGAGCAGCGCTGCGCCGGCGGCGGGGTAGCCGAGGTGGCGCCCGATGCGGCCCCCGGGCCGGCGGCCGGCCCGCTCGGCCATCGCCGCCAACGTGCGGCCCAGCACGCCGAGGCCGGCGTCGAGCTTGCCGACGTCGTGGAGCAGCGCCGCCGGCGCCACCCACGCCGGGGCGTCGGGCCCGTCCACGGCCCGGGCCACCGCAATGGCGTGGCGGCGATCGGCGGGCCCCAAACGGACCCACAGCGCCAGCTCCGCCTCCCTGAGGCGGTCCCGGGCCCAGGCCTCGTCGCGGGGGGCCGGCGGCCGCCGCACGAGGCCGGCCCCGAAACGCCGCGCCAGGTGGGCGAGGTGGGCGTGTTCGCCGCTCACGTCGCCCGGTAGCGGGCGGCGGCCATGCTCAAGCCGATCAGCGTCTTGGCGTCGGCCAGCACGCCGGCGGCGATGAGCTCGGGCACGTCGGTGAGCAGCACCCGCTCGACGGTCATGTACTGCTCCTCGACGCCGTCGGCGGCCTGGTCGACGGCGTCGAGCCCGGTGGCGAGGTACACGAACGTGCGCTGATCGGTCATCCCCGCCGCGTTGAGGAACGTCACGAGGTGCTCGAGGCGGCCCGCCCGCAGGCCGACCTCCTCGGCCAGCTCGCGTTGGGCGGTCTCCTCGGGGGCCTCACCCGGCTTGTCCCGCAGACCGGCGGGGATCTCGAGCAGGAAGCCCTCGATGGGGGCCCGGTACTGGCGCACCAGCACCGCCTCCGGTCCGCGGGGCCCCTCCTCCACCGCCACGATGCCGACCGCGCCCGGCGAGCGGACCACGTCGCGGCTGAACGACTCGCCGCCCGGGCCGCGGAACTGCGTCGCGACGAGCCGGATCACCCGGCCCCGGTGCAGCTCCTGCTCGGCGATCTTCTCGAACCCGCTCGACGCGCTCGTCACCCCGCCTGTGTAGCAGCTCTCGAGCCGCGTTCACCCCGGCCGTCCGGCTTCGCTTCGCTCACCCGGGCAGCACCTCGACGTCTTCGAACACCGGCAGGTGGGGGTTGCGGCCCTCGGCGCGGCACAGGGCGGCGCGCACGAACTCGCGGAACAGCGGGGCCGGGCGGTCGGGCCGGCTCTTGAACTCGGGGTGGGCTTGGGTGCCGACCCAGAACGGATGGCCGCGCAGCTCCACGAACTCCACGAGCAGCCCGTCGGGCGACACCCCGGAGCACACGAACTCCCCGTCGTCGAAGCGGGAGCGAAAACGCGGGTTGAACTCGTAGCGGTGCCGGTGTCGCTCCGACACGATCGTCTTGCCGTAGAGCTCGGCCACCTGCGAACCGGGCGTCAGCTCGGCGTAGTAGGCGCCGAGGCGCATGGTGCCGCCCTTCTCGCTCACCCCCCGCTGGGACTCCATCAGGTCGATCACCGGGTAGGGGGTGTGCCCGTCGATCTCGCTCGAGTTGGCGCCGACCATGCCCAGGGCGTGGCGGGCGTACTCGACGGTCATGGCCTGCAGGCCGAGGCACAGGCCGAGGCAGGGCACGAGATGCTGGCGGGCGAAGCCGGCGGCGGCGATCTTGCCTTCGAACCCACGTTCGCCGAACCCGCCGGGGATGACGATGCCGTCGAGCTGGCGCAGCCGGCTCCCGCCGATCAGCGCCTCGACCTCCTCGGCGTGGATCCAGTCGAGATCGATCGCCGCGCCGTGGTGGAAGCCGGCGTGCTTGAGCGCCTCGACCACGGAGAGATAGGCGTCGGGCAGGGCCACGTACTTGCCGACGATGCCGATGCGGACCGGCCGCACGGCCTGCTCGACGCGGGCGACGAGCTGCGCCCACTCGCCCAGGTCGGGCTGGCGGTCCTCGGCGATGCGCAGGTGACGGCACACGGCCCGGTCGAGGCCCTCATCGTGGAGCACGAGGGGGATCTCGTAGAGGTTCGACGCGTCGGGGGCGTTGACCACGCTGTCGACCGGCACGTCGCAGAGGTTGGAGATCTTCTGCTTGAGGTGCATCGAGATCGGCTTCTCGCTGCGGCACACGATCGCGTCGGGCTGGATCCCCCGGCCCCGCAGCTCGGTCACCGAGTGCTGCGTGGGCTTGGTCTTGAGCTCGCCCGACGGGCCGATGAACGGCACGAGCGTCACGTGCAGGTAGAACACGTGCTCCCGGCCGACGTCGAGGCGGAACTGCCGGATCGCCTCGAGGAAGGGCAGGATCTCGATGTCGCCGACGGTGCCGCCGACCTCGGTGATCACCACGTCGACGTCGGGAGTCGCCAACCGGGCGATGCGCCGCTTGATCTCGTCGGTGATGTGCGGGATCACCTGCACGGTCTTGCCGAGGTACGCGCCCTCGCGCTCCTGGGAGAGCACGGAGAGGTAGATCGAGCCGGTGGTGGCGTTGGACTCGCGGGTGAGGTCGGTGTCGACGAACCGCTCGTAGTGGCCGAGGTCGAGGTCGGTCTCGCCCCCGTCGTTGGTCACGTAGACCTCGCCGTGCTCGAACGGGTTCATCGTGCCCGGGTCGACGTTGATGTACGGGTCGAGCTTCTGCATCGTGACCCGCAGCCCCCGGCAGCGCAGCAGCCGGCCCAGCGCCGACGCGGTGAGCCCCTTGCCGAGCCCGCTCACCACGCCGCCGGTCACGAAGATGTGCTTCGCCATGCTCGCCCTCTCGCCCCTTCCGCGTCGACCGGTGCGTGCGCTGGCGCGACCAGACAGGCCCCAGAAGCCGGCCCGACCCGCGCCTGGCCCACGCTAGCGCGCCGCTCTCGAGGTCCCGGTGGATGCGCCGGCACGCTCAGCGGCGACGCCCCGAGCGGGCCGGGGCCCGGGCCGCGGCCCGCGCCGCCGCCGCCTCGGCCAGCAGCTCCTCGGCGTGGGCGCGTGCCGACGCGCTCTCGGGCGAGCCCGACAGCATGCGCGACAGCTCCACCACCCGGGCCTCGGGGGCGAGGCGCAGGGCCTCGGAGACCGTCGAGGCGCCGTCGTCGCGTTTGGCCACCGCCACCTGGGCGTCGGCCCACGCCGCCACCTGCGGGAGGTGGGTCACCACCAGCACCTGGCGGCCGGCGCCAAGGCGGGCAAGGGCTCGGCCCACCGAGATCGCCGCCGCGCCGCCGATGCCGGCGTCGACCTCGTCGAAGATCAGCGTTTCCGGCGCCGCGGGGTCGACGCCGTCGGGGCCGACGCCGAGCAGCGTGAGCCGCAGCGCGAGCATGGCCCGGGCCAGCTCGCCGCCCGACGCGGCCCGGGCGAGCGGCGCCGGCGGGGCGCCGGGGTTGGCGGCCAGCAGCCACACCACGTCGTCGCCCGGGTCCTCGCCGTCCACGCGCACCTCGAGCTGCGCTTTCGCCATAGCCAGCCCGGCCAGGTTGGCCTGGGTG
>JBJXGF010000139.1:0-4657 GCA_046153015.1 Acidimicrobiales bacterium
GGCGGCCCCCCGCCTCGCCGGGCGCCTGCACCGGCGCGGCGTCGACGTTGCGCTGCACCCGCAGGACTGGGCCCGGGCGGCGGCCGGCGTCGAGGTGGTGGTCGGCGCCCGAGCGGCGGCGTGGGCCCCGGCGCCGGGCCTGGCCGCGGTCGTGGTGCTCGACGAGCACGACGAGGCGTACCAGGAGCAGCGCAGCCCCACCTGGCACGCCCGGGACGTGGCCCTCGAGCGGGCGCGCCGGGCCGGCGCGCCGGCGCTGCTGGTGTCGCCGACCCCCAGCCTCGAAGCGCTCGACGCCGGACCGCTGTTGTGCCTGGAGCGGGCCGCTGAGCGGCGGGGTTGGCCGCTGCTGGAGGTGGTCGACCGCCGTGGCGAGGACCCCGCCCGCGGGGGCCTATACACCAGCCGGCTGGTGGAGCGGCTGCGGGCGGTGCGGGCGGAGCCCGACGGGTTGGCCGTGTGCGTGCTCAACCGCACCGGCCGAGCCCGGCTGCTCGCCTGTCGGAGCTGCGGTGAGCTCGCCCGCTGCGAGCGCTGCACCGCCGCGCTGCGCCAGGACGCCCCCGGCGGCGAGCTGCTGTGCGCCCGCTGCGGCGAGGCCCGCCCGGCGGTGTGCGCCGCCTGCGGGGCGTTGGCCCACAAGACGCTCCGGGTCGGCGTGGGCCGGGCCCGGGAGGAGCTCGAGGCCCTGGTGGGCGCGCCGGTGGTGGAGCTCACCTCGGCGAGCCCGCCGGAGGTCGTGCCCTCCTCGGGCGTGGTGGTCGGCACCGAGGCGGCGCTGCACCGGGTGGAACGGGCCCGGCTCGTCGCGTTCCTCGACATCGACCAGGAGCTGCTCGCCGCTCGCCACCGAGCCGCGGAGCAGGCGATGGGCCTGCTCGCCCGCGCCGCCCGCCTCGTGGGCCGCCGGGACGGGCCGGGGCGGCTCCTCGTGCAGACCCGCCTGCCCGATCACGACGTGCTGGAGGCGGTGCGCCACGCCGACCCCGGCCGGGCCGCCGACGCCGAGCGGGCCCGCCGGCGGGCGCTGGGCTGGCCGCCCTACAGCGCGCTGGCGGTGTTGTCGGGCCCCGGCGGCGCGGAGCTGGCCGCGGCCCTGGCCGCCGTCCTGCACGACCAGCCCGGAGCGGCGGTGCTCGGACCGGCGGAGGACCGCTGGCTGGTGCGGGCGGCGTCCCACGCCGAGCTGTGCGACGCGCTGGCCGCCGCCCCCCGCCCCCGGGGCCGCGTGCGGATCGAGGTCGACCCGCAGCGGGCCTGACCACTTGAGGACACACCGGCGGCGGCCGATACAGGCGCGGGATGGGCCGGATCGTGGCGGGCTGCACGCTGATCGAGCTGCTCGGGCGGGGCGGCGACGGCGAGGTGTGGCTCGCCCGGTCGCCGGCGCCGCTCCACCGGCTGGTGGCGGTGAAGCGGCTGCAGCCTGCACCCGGCGACCGTGCGGCGCTGCTGGCCCGCGCCCGCGCGCTCGCCGCGCTCGTGCACCCGCACGTCTGCCCGCTGCTCGACCTGGCTCGGGACGGCGAGGGCTGGGCGCTCGTGATCCCGCTGGCCGAGGGGGGCAGCCTGGCCCGAGCGCTCGAGGTGGGCGGGCCGCTCCCGGCGGCGCGAGTGGTGGGTCTCGCCGCGCGGCTGGCCGCCGCGCTCGACGCCGCGCACCGCCACGGCCTGCACCACGGCGACGTGAAGCCGGCGAACGTGGTGCTGACCGCCGGCGGCGAGCCACTGCTGATCGACTTCGCGCTGGGCGGCGGCGCCCTCGCCACGCCCGGCTACGCGCCGCCCCAGCCGAGCGGAGGCCCGAGCGACGACGTGTACGGCCTGGCCGCCACCTGCGTCGCCGCGCTCACCGGCGCACCGCCCGCTCCGGGGTGGTCGCCAGGTGAGGGCCGGGCCGTGTCGGGCGCGCTGGTGCGCCTGTTGGAGGAGGCGCTGGCCGCCGAGGCCTCCGCCCGCCCCTCGGCGGGCGCGTTCGCCGCGGCGCTGCGGGCCTGCCCGGAGGCGGCGGCGCCAGGCGCCCTGCTGGATCCGCCGTTGGCCGGGCGGGTCGCCTCGGCCCCGCGGGGCATCTGGCGGCCGCAGCCGGCCGAAGCGGGCGGCGCCGGCCCCGCTCATTCGGCGGCGCCTGCGAATTCGGCGCTCCCGACACGTGCCGCTGCCCGGCCCCGGCGCCGACTCGATCGTCGGCGCGGCGCACTGGCCGTCGCGGCCGTGCTCGTGCTGGTGCTGGGCGCCGCCGGCGGCTGCGCCGCCCACCGAATCGCCGCCCACCGAATCGCCGCCGCCCACCGAATCGCCGCTCCTGACCAGGGCTGCGTCGGCTCCTCCTGCTGACCGACCAGCCGCCGGCGCCCCCCGGGACCACCGGCGTCCGGCGCGGGCGCCGCCGCCGCCGACCAGCTCAGCTCGGCGGAAGAGGCGCCGACTCTGCTCGGGTCGCCTGGGCTGGCGCCAGGGGGGCAGCCACGGCCAACGCGCCCAGCGCAGCCAGCGCGGTCAGCGTTCGGCGGTCCACTCCTGGCGGCGCAGCTCGTAGAGGGCGATCGCCGCCGACATCGCCACGTTGAGCGAGCCCACCTTGCCGAGCTGGGGGATGAAGCCCACCGCGTCGCAGCCGGCGAGCGCGGCGGCGCTCAACCCCCGGTCCTCGTGACCGAATGCCAGGCACACGTCGCCCGACAGGTCGAGCTCGTGGAGCGGCGCCGCACCGGCCGCCAGCTCCACGCCGACCACCCGGAAACCGGCGGCGCGCGCCTCCTCGACCGCCTGCGCCGCCCCGTCGACCACCGACCACGCCACGAAACGCTCGGCCCCGAGCGCGGTCTTGCGCGCCCCCGGGTGAGCCGGCGTCTCGGCCCCGCCCGCCAGCCACAGCTGCTCCACCCGGTAGGCGGCGGCCATGCGCACGATCGAGCCGACGTTGTAGGGCGTCTGCACCGCGTCGAGGAGCAGCGCCGTTCGCGCCGAGGTGCGTCGCCGCCATTCCCGATGCAGCCGCTTCAGCTCGGTGGGGTTCAGGCTCCGGGCCCTGCCCGGACGCCCCGCCGCCGGCGGGTCCCCGGCGGCGCTCATCGGCCCTCCTCGGCGTGGGGCGCCACCTGCAGCAGCCGGTAGCCGGCGCGGCTGGCGATGCGGGTGGTCGGCCAACCCCGCCCGGCCAGCCAGTCGGCCAGCGAGTCGGCGCCCAACTGTCGGTGCACGACCAGCGTGGCCCAACCCTGCGGGCTCAGGCGGTCCAACCACCGCTCCAGCAGCTCGTGCAGCGCGGCCTTGCCCACGCGGATGGGCGGGTTGCTGTAGATCCGGTCGAAGGCCAAGCCGGGCAGGCGGGGGTCGTCGGGCGCGGCGACGATCACGTTGGCGGCGCCGGCCGCCGCGGCGTTGGCGGCGCACAGCGAACGGGCCCGCTCGTTCACGTCGAGCGCCCACACCTCGGCCGCCGGGCTGCGCCGCGCCGCCGCCACGGCGATCGGCCCGTAGCCGCAGCCGAGGTCGAGGAGCCGCCCCTCGGCCGGCGGTCGGCCCCCGTCGAGCAGCAGCAGCTTCGTGCCCGGGTCGACCCGCTCGGCGGAGAACACCCCCCGGTCGGTGAGCAGCTCGAGGGCGAGGTCGGGCAGGTCGAGGCGCACCCGGCGCGGCGCCGACCGGGCGGCGGGGGAGGCGTCGAAGTAGTGGGAGGGCGCGACCGGGCCCTCGCCGTCACGCGGCCGGGCGGTCGGGAGGCTCACCGGAGCGACGGTACTCTGCGCTCATGCTTCGTCGCGTCGGCGGCCGATGACCGCGGGGCTCGTGCTCCCGCCGCCCCCCCTGCACCCCCGCCGGCTGGCGTACCTGGGCTCGCCCGCGACCGCCGTCGGGCCGCTCGACGCCCTCGTCGAGGCCGGCTGGCCGATCGGGCTGGTGGTCAGCCAGCCCGACCGTCGCCGGGGCCGCGGCTCGGCGCTCGTCCCGAGCCCGGTCAAGGCGGCGGCGGTGGCCCGCGGCCTGGCCGTGAGCGACCGCGCCGACGACCTGCTCGACGCCGGCGTCGACCTGGCGGTGGTGGTCGCCTACGGCCGGCTGATCAAGGCGGACCTGCTCACCCGGCTGCCGTTCGTCAACCTGCACTTCTCGCTGCTGCCGCGCTGGCGCGGCGCCGCGCCCGTCGAGCGGGCGATCCTCGCCGGAGACGCCCGCACCGGGGTGTGCCTCATGCAGATCGAGGAGGGCCTCGACACCGGCGGCGTGTACCGCTCGGCCGCGGTCGACATCGGACCCGACGAAACCGCCGCCGAGCTGCGCGGCCGGCTCGCCCAGCTCGGCGTCGGCCTGCTGCTCGCCGCGCTGCGCGACGGCTTCGGGCCCCCTGCCCCCCAGGTGGGTGAGGCCGTCTACGCGCCCAAGATCGACCCGGCGGAGCTCGAGCTGGACTGGGCCCGTCCGGCCGCCGAGCTGCACCGCGTGGTGCGCGTCGGCGGCGCCTGGACCATGTTCCGAGGCCGGCGGCTGAAGGTGCTGCGGGCCCGGCTGGCGCCGAGCGGCGAGCGGGACGCGGCGCGGGCGGCGCCGGGTGAGCTGGTCGAGGCGTCGGTGGGCTGCGGCGTCGGCGCCCTCGTGCTGCTCGAGGTCCAGCCCGAGGGCCGCGCCGCGCAGAGCGCCGCCGCATGGCGCAACG
>JBJXGF010000155.1:0-9050 GCA_046153015.1 Acidimicrobiales bacterium
CGCCGGTCGCCCGGTTCGAGCGCTTCGAGGCCGACACCGGCGCCGATGTGGCCGCCGCCCTCCTCGCCCCGTGGCTGCCCGGCGCCGCCTCGCCGGCCGCTCCCCGCCCGCATCCGGCGCCGCTCGAGGCCGACCGGTTCTTCGTCGCCGACCTCGTCCCCAACGCGCTGCAGGTTCACGCCGGCGAGGCGGGGCCGGGGTGAGGGTCGAGGAGATCAGCGACCCGGCCGACCCGCGAGTGGCCGACTACCTGCACCTCACCGACGCCGAGCTGCGCCGCGCCTTCGAGGGCCGAGCCGGCGTGTTCATCGTGGAGGGCGGGCTGTGCATCGCGCAGCTCGCCCGTTCCGGGTACCGCGCCCGCTCGGCGCTCGTGACCCCCGCCCGCCTCGCCGCCCTCGAAGGCGACCTCGCCTTGCTCGGCGCCCCCGTGTACGTGGCCGCTCAGGCGGTGATGAACGAGGTGGCCGGGTTCTCGATCCACCGCGGCGCGGTGGCCGCCGCGGAGCGTCCCCCGCCGCCGCTCCTCGACGAGGTGCTGGCCGCAGCCTCGACCGTGGCGGTGCTGGAGGCGCTGACCGACACTGAGAACGTGGGCGCCCTGTTCCGCAACGCGGCGGCCTTCGGCGTCGACGCGGTGCTGCTCTCCCCCCGCTGCGCGGACCCGCTGTACCGGCGCGCCGTTCGGGTGTCGATGGGTCACGTGCTGCGCGTGCCGTTCGCCACGCTTCCCGCCTGGCCCGAGGCGGCGGCGGCGCTGCGGGCCCGGGGGTTCACGCTGGCGGCGTTGACGCCCGAGCCCACCGCCGCGCCGCTCGGCGCGGCGGCCGACTCGCTGCGGGGCCGGCGCAGCGCGCTGCTGCTCGGCGCCGAGGGCGTGGGCCTCTCGCCCGACGCGCTGCACCACGCCGATCTCCGGGTCCGCATCCCGATGGTCGAGGGCGTCGACTCGCTCAACGTCGCCACCGCCGCCGCAGTCGCCTTCTACGAGCTGGCCCGCGTCCGCTGAGCGGACCGACGGGCGTTCGGAGCGGGCGGCGCCCTCGTGGCGCACCGCCCTGGGGCTGGCCGGCGCCGAGTCCCAGCCTGGCGCCGTGCTCCCGCACGCCAGAACGGCCAGCGCCGCCACGCCCAGCGCGCAACGTGGGCGGATGGGGGCCATTCGCCGAGGTTGTGGCGGGTTGTTCGCGTCGGGTCGAGCAGCCCGCCGCTTCGTCATGGCATTTGCCCAGCTCACAAGCTTGTACGCGCGGCCCATACTTGGGCCTGCGCGAACAACCCGCCACAAGCTTGCGGGGAGGCCTCGCTCGAGTCGCAGAGCGGGCAGGTTGACCACGATCGCCTCCGCATCGGGCGAGTTGTTCTCCTCCCGGTGCGGCGTGTAGAGCGGCACGAGGCGGGCGTTCGGAGCGGGCGGCCGGCGCCTACGATCCGGCCATGTCCGATCGGCTCCGCTTCGGCTGGTTCATCCCCACCTCGGGCGACACGACCCGGCTCGGCGCCGCGCCGCTCGAGATCCCGCCGTCAGCCGAGCATTTCCTCGCCGTGGCCCGGGCCGCCGAGGCGGCGGGGTTCGAGTACGTGCTGGTGCCGGTTCAGACTGCCTGCTGGGAGGCGTACATCACCTGCGCGTTCGTGATCGCCCAGACCACCCGGCTCTCCGCGCTGCTGGCCGCCCGCGGCGGGTTCGTTGCGCCGACCGTGATGGCCAAGATGATCGCCACCTTCGACCAGCTCTCGGGCGGGCGGGTCCGGGTCAACCTGATCGCCGGCGGCGGGGTCGAGGAGATGGCGGCCGACGGGCTCTTCGCCGACCACGACGACCGCTACGCGATGATCGACGAAGCGGTCGAGATCATGAAGCGGGTCTGGACCGAGCGCCGACCGGTGGACTTCGCCGGCCGCCACTACCGGGTGGCGGGCGCCCGCTGCGTGCCCCGGCCCTTCCAGTCGCCCCACCCGCCGTTCTACCTGGGCGGCAGCTCGGAGGCTGCGCTGGCGCTGTCGGTCCGCCACGCCGACGTGCACCTGTTCTGGGGCGACACGCCGGCCGCGATCGCCGAGCAGGTGGGCGCGCTGGCGACCCGCTCGGCCGCGGCGGGCCGGGCTGCGCCGCCCACGGCCGGGATGCGGCTGCACGTGATCGTGCGCGACACCGAGGCGGAGGCGTGGGATGCGGCGTGGGCGCTGATCGAGGGCGGCTCCGACGCTCGGCGGCGGTACGTGGCCGGCATGTGGGAGCAGTCCGAGGCTCATCGGCATCAGCAGCGCTTGGCCGCCGCCTCGGCGGCGCACGGATACCGCCTCGGCGGCCACCCCCACCTGTGGTCGGGCATCGCCACGCTGCGGCCGGGGGCGGGCGCCGCGGTGGTGGGCGACCCCGAGCAGGTGGCGGCCACCCTCGAGGAGTTCGTGGCCGCCGGCTGCCGGGAGTTCTGCCTGTCCGGCTACCGCCACGACGAGGAGGCCCGGCGCTTCGGTGAGCTGGTCCTGCCCCGCTTCGCCGGCCGCCTGGCGCCGCCCTGGCACGAGGCCGCGGCCACGGGCAGCGAGTAGCCTCGGGCCGATCGGAGATCCACAGGGAAGGACGGCATCCATGTCGCACGGGGGCAAGCTGGCGGCGAGGGCGCTCAAGCAGGCTGGCGTCGAGTGCGTGTTCACGCTTTGCGGCGGGCACGTCATGGCGATCTACGACGGCTGCATCGACGAGGGCATCCAGGTCATCGACGTGCGCCACGAGCAGGCGGCCGTCCACGCCGCCGACGCGTGGGCGCGGCTCAACCCGGGCAAGGTCGGCGTGGCCATCGTCACCGCCGGCCCGGGCGTGACCGACGGGGTGACCGGCGTCGCCAACGCCTGGCGGGCCAACTCGCCGATCCTGGTGTTCGGCGGCCAGGGCCCGTTCGCGCAGCTCCGCAAGGGTTCGCTGCAGGAGATGGACCACGTCGGGCTGATGGCGCCGATCACCAAGTACTCCGACGCCTGCTACGCGACCAAGCGCATCCCGGAGTACGTCGAGCTGGCCATCCGCACCGCGCTGTCGGGCGTGCCCGGTCCGGCGTTCCTCGAGATCCCGATCGACATCCTGTCGGCGCCGGTCGAGCTCGACGCCGTGACCTTCCCACGCTTTCGCGACTATCGGGTGCAGGCCTCGGCGCCCCGGACGCCGGTCGAGGAGGCGCTCGCGGTGCTGCGCCGCGCCGAACGGCCGATGGTCATGGCCGGCACGGCGCTGAAGTGGAGCGAGGGCGGGCCACAGCTCACCGAGTTCGCGGAGCTCACCAACATCCCGGTCTTCACCAACGGCATGGGCCGCGGCCTGATCCCGATGGACCACCCGCAGTTCTTCAACCGGTCCCGGGCCGTGGCCCTCGGCCAGGCCGACGTGGTGCTCCTCGCCGGCACCCCGCTTGATTTCCGGATGAAGTTCGGCCGCTCCATCCCCGCCGACGCGAAAATCATCCAGATGGACCTCGACGAGGTGCTGGTCGGCATGAACCGCTCGGCCGACATCGGGCTCGTCGGCAACCTCGGCGCCACCTTCGCCCTGATGATGGACGTGATGGCGGAGAAGGACATCAAGCTCGACTTCTCGGGCTACTCGTCGGTGCTGCGCGAGAAGGAGATCTCCGAGGAGGCGACGCTGCTGGCGTCGCTCAACTCCGACGAGGTCCCGATCGACCCGCTGCGCCTCTGCCGGGAGATCGCCGATTTCGTCGACGACGAGATGATCGTGATCGGCGACGGCGGCGACATCGTCGCCCAGTCGTCGAAGGTGGTGAAGGTGCCCAAGCGGGGCGCGTGGATGGACCCGGGCCCGCTCGGCACGCTCGGCGTGGGCATGCCCTTCGCGCTGGCCGCCCAGGCCCGGTTCCCGGAGAAGCGGGTGCTGATCATCTACGGCGACGGCAGCTTCGGGCTGAACGGCTTCGAGTTCGACACCGCCGTGCGGTTCAACCTGCCCATCGTCGGCATCGTCGGCAACGACGCGGCGTGGGGTCAGATGATCCGCCCGCAGTCCACGCAGTACGGCGCCGAGCGGATCATCGCCACCCGCCTCAACTACACCCGCTACGACAAGGTGGTCGAGGCGATGGGCGGGCACGGTGAGCACGTGACCGAGCCTGACCAGATCCGTCCGGCGCTCGAGCGGGCCTTCGCCTCGGGCAAGCCGGCGCTGGTGAACGTGGAGATGCGCCAGGACATCGGCGCAATGAAGGGCTCCACCTACGTGTGAGTCGGCCGTGGCGCGGCCGGTCCGGCGGTTGCCGCCGGGCCGGCCCCGCGCTCAGCAGGTGACCGCGGTCGGCACGATCAGGTCGACGAGGTACGAGTCGATCTTCTGCGCCGCGCAGCGCGAGGCCACGTAGCTGATGTGACCCTCGCCGTTGCGGGTCACGAGCGTGGCCGGCTGGAGCAGTTCGGTCATGTCCACCGCCCACTGGTAGGGCGTGGCCGGATCCCCGGTGCCGCCCACCACGAGGAGCGGCGCCGGGCCGCGGTAGGGGCGGGCCTCGAGCGGCTCCCGGGCGGCGGGCCAGCCGACGCAGCCGAGCAGCATCGTGTCGGCCACCGGGCCGAAGTGCTCCAGCTGCGCGCCGAACGCCCGGCCTCGGCGCAAGGCCTCCTCGGTGCTCATCCGCTCGGCGTTGTCGGCGCAGCCGATCGCGGTGTTGGCCTCGAACAGGTTCGGGTAGGTGCCGTCGTCGCGGCGCTGGAGGTAGAGGTCGGCCAGGCGCTGGAGGATGCGGCCGTCGCCCTGCTGCGCCTCGGCGAGCCCGGTGGCCAGCGAGCTCCACGTCTCCTCGGAGTACATGGCGGCGATCGTGGCCAGGTACAGCTCCTCTCGCACCACCTTGCGGCCGGGCTGGTCCGACACGGGCAGCGGGCGGCCCCGACGGAGGCGGGCGTCGACCGCGGCGAACGCGGCGTCGGCGCCCTCGGCGCGCAGGGGGCAGGTGCGGCGCTGCGCGCAGTCGGCGGCGAACGCGTCGAACGCGGCCTCGAAGGCCCGGAACTGCGCCTCGGCCACCTCGGCGTCGGTCTTGCCGAGGGCGTCGGCGCCGTCGAGGGCAAGGGCGCGAACGCGCTCGGGGTGCATCGCGGCGTACGCCGCGCCGAGGGCGGTGCCGTACGAGAAGCCGAGGTAGGTGAGCCGCTCGTCGCCGACCGCGGCCCGGATCCGGTCGAGGTCGCGCGCCGCGTTCATCGTGCCCACAAACGGCAGCACGCGGCCGCTGCGGGCCTGGCAGCCGGCCACGTACTGCGCGGTCAGCTCGAGGGTGCGAGCCGTCACCGCCGGCTCGTCGGCGGGGGCGAAGCCGGGCTCGTCCTCGTAGAGCTCGGTGTCGACGCAGTCGACCGCCGCGCTTCGACCCACCCCTCTCGGGTCGAAGCCCACCAGGTCGAACCGGTCGCGCAGCAGCCCGGAGAAGACCGCGCTGTTGTCCCGCACGAACTCCACGCCCGACGCGCCGGGCCCGCCCGGGTTCACCAACAGCGAGCCGATCCGCCGGGACGCCTGCCGGGCCGGCAGCCGCACGAGGGCCAGCTCGATCGTGCCGCGGTTGGCGTCGGCGTAGTCGAGGGGCACGCTGATCGTGGCGCACTCGAAGCCCCGGTCACAGTCGGTCCACTCCGCGAGCGGCGGCTCGGCGGCGGCGGGCGGTGAAGCGGGGGCGCTGGTGGCGGGGCCGTCCTCGGCTGCTGGCCGGCTCGGTCCGGGAGCGGCCGAGGACGGCGCGGCGGCGTCGGAGGAGGGCTCGTCCCGAGAGCCGGTGCACGCCGCGGCGGCGAGCAGCAGCACGGCGGCGGCGCCGATCCGGCGCAGGGAGGCGGGGGTCACCGACGGACCAGGCTACGGCGACGGCGCCGACGACAAGCAGCGGGCGGTGGGCCATAGTTTGGTCGGATGCGTGACGACCAGCCGTCCGAGCACGAACACCAACTCCTCGAGCGCCTGGAGGAGGCCGCCGTCGAGGCCGAGCTCGAAACGGGCAAGGTCGAGGAAACCCTCGCCGAGGCCAAGGCGCACATCGCTGTTCGGCTGGCCCGGATGTCGGTCGGCGGCCTGGTGCTCATCGCCGGCATCGCGATGATCCCGCTGCCGGGTCCCGGCTGGCTGGCGGTCGCCGCCGGGCTGGCCATCCTCGCCCGGGACGTCGCGTGGGCCGATCGCGCCCTGCGCTTCGTGCGGCGAAAGGTGCCCGGCGTGCCCGAGGACGGCAAGGTGCCTCGCTCGGCGATCGTGACGATGGTCGCGCTCGGCGCCGCAGGCTTCGCCCTGTCCCTGTGGTGGACCCTGCGCTGACGCCGCCTGCGCCCTGAGGCCGCCCGCACCAGAGCCCGGCCGCCGACCCGCCCTACCGGTCACCGAATCCGTCGAGATGCTCCGGTGACGAAACACACCACGGGCGGCGTCGCGCGCCCCACCGCGAGGCCGCCGCCGGCCCCGCCCCCATGGGCCGCACCCCGTCGAGATTCTCCGGTGACGAAACCCACCACGGGCGCTGCCCGCCCCACCCCAGCCGCCGTCGGGCCCTGAGCGACACCAGCCCCGCCGTTTCGACACCGGAGAAACCCCACACACCCGACGCCGGCATCCCCCGCTCCCCCGCCCCGAGGGCGCGACACCGGCCCCGGCATTTCGACACCGGAGAATCTCCACGCTCCCGGCGCCGGCAGGCCCGCCGGCGCTCGAGGCTCCGGGCTCGGGCCGGCGGGTACGATCCGAGCGTGTTCCACCTCGCCGCCGAGGCCGTGCAGGCCGCGCTCGACGCCGGCGCCCGCTACGCCGACGCCCGGGCGCTCACGGCGCGCTCGCAGACGATCTCGGCCCGTAACGGCCAGATCGAGGACCTCGACCAGACGGAATCGTCGGGCGTGGGGGTCCGGGCGCTGATCGGCTCGTCGTGGGGCTTCTTCGCCACGGCCGAGCTGACCGAGCGAGCCGCCCGTCATGCGGGCGAGCTGGCCGCGACCACCGCCCGGTCGTCGCACGCGGCGCCCGGCCCGCCCCTCGCCTTGGCCGATGCGCCGGTGGTGTCGGCCGACTGGTCGACCCCGGTCGCCGAGGATCCCTTCGCCGTGCCGCTCGACGAACGGTGCGGGCTGCTCGTCGACGTCACTGCCGGCCTCGTGGCCGTGCCCGGCGTGGCCCAGGGCGTGGCGTCGCTCGCGTTCTGGGACACCGACAAGCATTTCGTGTCGAGCCACGGCAGCCGCATCCATCAGCGGCTCGTGGAGAGCGGCGGCGGCATGAGCGCCACCGCCGTGGGCGACGCCGAGACCCAGGTGCGCTCCTACCCGCAGTCCTTCGGCCAGTTCGAGTCCGGCGGGTACGAGGTGATCCGCCGCTTCGACCTGCCCGGCCACGTGGCTCGGGTGGCGGAGGAGGCCGTGGCGCTGCTCACCGCGCCGCCGTGCCCGGCCGGGGTGACCACGTTGATCCTCGACGGCAGCCAGACCGCGCTGCAGATCCACGAGTCGGTCGGTCACGCCGTGGAGCTCGACCGGATCCTGGGCTGGGAGGCGGCCTTCGCCGGCACCTCGTTCCTCGAGCTGGCCGAGCTCGGCCGCCTGCGGTACGGCTCGCCGCTCATGCAGATCACCGCCGACGCCACGCTGCCCGGCGCCCTAGGTACGTTCGGCTTCGACGACGAGGGCGTGCCTGCCCAGCGCGTCGACATCGTCCGCGACGGGATCTGGGTCGGCGTGCTCTCGGGCCGCGACTCGGCCGCCCTGGCCGGGGTGGCGCCGGGCGGCATGGTGCGCGCCGACGGCTTCAACCGCCTCCCCATGGTGCGCATGACCAACGTGGGCCTGCTGCCCGGCGCCGGCTCGCTGGACGACCTGGTGGCCGACACCGACGACGGCGTGCTGATGAGCACCAACCGCTCGTGGTCGATCGACGATCGCCGCCTCAACTTCCAGTTCGGCTGCGAAGCGGCGTGGGAGATCAAGCGGGGCCGCCGCGGCCGGCTGCTCCGCAACCCCACGTACACCGGCATCACCCCGCAGTTCTGGGCCGGGCTCGACCGGGTGGCGGGGCCCGCCGAGTGGGTCCATTGGGGGATCCCGAACTGCGGGAAGGGCCAGCCGATGCAGTCGGCGCACACCGCGCACTCGGCCAGCCCCACACGTTTTCGCAACGTGCGCATCGGCGTGACCGGCAGCGGCCGATGAGCGCCGGCGCCGCACCCTCGGGCGAGCAGCTGGCCGAGCTGTGCCGCGCCGCCCTGCGCGAGGCGCGCCGCCACGCCGACGAGGCGGAGGCGCTGGCCGTTCACACGGCGGCCGGGCTCACCCGCTTCGCCAACTCGTTCATCCACCAGAACGTGGCCGAAGAGACCGTCTCGCTGCAGCTTCGGGTGCTGCGCGGGGGCCGCACCGCCACCGCCTCGACCACCCGGCTCGACGCCGCCGGCCTGGCCGAGTTGGCCACGGCGGCGGCCGCGGCGGCCAACGCCCGGCCGGTGGACCCGAGCTGGCCGGGCTTCGCGCCGCCCGAGCCCGCGCCCGACCCCGGCCACTGGGACGCCGCCACAGCCGACGCCGGCCCCGACCAGCGGGCCGCGCTCGTCGCCGCTTTCGTGGCCGCCGGCGCCGGCCTGGCGGCCGCCGGCTACTGCGACACCGAGGCGAGAACCGCGGCGCTGTGCAGCACCACCGGCCACGAGGTGTGGGGGCGCACCACGCGGGCCACGATCGACGGCATCCAGCAGGGCGGCGGGGTCGCCGGGTCGGCCCACGCCACCTCGATCCGCGTCGCCGACCTGGACGGCGCCGCAGCCGGGGAGCTGGCCGCGGGACGAGCCCGCCGCGGGCTCGACGCCGCCGACCTGGCCCCCGGCGAGTACGAGGTGGTGCTGGAGCCGGAGTGCGTCGCCACCATCGCCGTGTTCTTGGGGTTCGAGGCGTTCAGCGCGAAGGCCGTGGCGGAAGGCCGCTCGGGCATCCGCCTCGGCGAGGCCGCGTTCGACCCGGCGTTCGCGCTGGTCGACGACGCGCGGGCGCCGGGCAGCCCGGCGCTGGCCTTCGACGCGGAGGGC
>JBJXGF010000174.1:0-3651 GCA_046153015.1 Acidimicrobiales bacterium
GGCCCAGTTCGCGCTGGCCCGCCTGGCCGGCGGACCGCTCCCGGGCGGCGCGGCGGAGCTGAGCTGGCGGGCGGCCGGGCTGCGGGGTGCGTCCGACGTGCTCCGAACGGCGGGCGAAGCCTTCGACGAGGCGGCCCTGGCGGCCGACGCCCAGCGGGCCGCCGAGGCGGCGAGGGCCGCGTTGCCCGGACCCCCGGGCGACTCCCGCATCGACGCGCTGACCCTGGTCTGGCCGCTCGACCTCCTCGACCGGCTCGGCCCGGCGGCGCCGGCGCTCGAGCAGGCGCTCGCCTGGGTGAGCGAGGCCCGGCTCCTCGACGGCGGCGTCCACCGCGCCTCGCCGCCCTGCGGGCTGTCCTGCCTCGACACCGCGGTGCTCGGCCACGCGGAGCTCGCCCTGCGCCGGCCCTCGGCGCTCGACCGGTTGGACTGGCTGCTGAGCCGGGCCCGACCGGAGGGCGTGTGGCCCAGCGCGTTCGACCCGCGCACCGGCTGGGGGAGCGGCGGCCACGGCCACGACCCCGCTGTGGGGGCGGCGTTC
This sequence comes from Acidimicrobiales bacterium, assembly GCA_046153015.1. GTDB lineage: Bacteria > Actinomycetota > Acidimicrobiia > Acidimicrobiales > CAIXPF01 > JBJXGF01. Next base: position 542 of record JBJXGF010000174.1, read on the forward strand.
CTCCTCCTCGTCGCCCGCCTGCACGCGCTCGACGACGCCGCCGGGCTCGACGTGTGCCCGCTGCTCTCCCCGGCCCAGCGCGGCGTCGACTGGGCCGTGCACGAGCTTTCCACCCGCTGGGGTGTGCTGTCCTACGCCCTGCGCTGGCACGGCCCTCGGCCGGCGCTGCTGTGGGAGCTCACGCCGCCGGCGGCGCCGGGGCCGTCGTTCGCGCTGCGGGCCGGGGCGCTCGACCCCTCCTTCGCCGCCCGCGAGCTGGCCGGCGAAGCCCTCCTGGCCGCGCCCCCCGAGGGCCCGGCCGGGGCGAGCTTCGGGTGAGCCGCCCTGCGTCGGGGCGCGGGTAGAGTCCGGCCGTGGCCGGCCCGAGCGCCCCGAAGCTGCGCCCCGCCCTGGTGGGTCGGGCGCCGAGCCTGCGCCAGGAGCGGGAGCTGTGGGCGGCCGGCAGCCGGGTGGTGGTCGGGGTCGACGAGGTGGGCCGGGGCGCCTGGGCGGGGCCGATCTCGGTGGGCGCGGCGGTGGCCCCGCAGGACCGGCGGGTGAACAAGATCCGCGACTCCAAGCTGCTCACCGAGGCTGAGCGGGAGGCGCTCTTCGAGCGGATCGCCGAGTGGTGCGTGGCCTGGGCGGTCGGCCACGCCAGCGCCGCAGAATGCGACGAGCTGGGCATGTCCGCCGCGCAGAAGCTGGCCGCTCGGCGGGCGATCGAGGGCCTGGGAACGGCGCCGGACGCCGTGCTCATCGACGGCAACTGGGACTTCGTCGGGCTCGGCAACAGCCGCCGGATCGTGAAGGGCGACGCCACCTGTCTGTCGATCGCCGCTGCGTCGATCCTCGCCAAGGTCACCCGCGACCGCATCATGCGAGCCGAGGACGAGCACTACCCCGCGTACCAGTTCGCCTCGAACAAGGGCTACCCCTGCCCCCGGCACAAGGCGGTGCTGCGGGGCCTGGGGCCGAGCGCGATCCACCGGCGGAGCTGGGTGTTCATGGAGGGCATCCCGTGGACGGCGGTGCGCCGCCTCACCCCGGCCGGCGCCCAAGGCGCCCTCTTCTAGACCGGCGCTCGGGTAGCGTCGCGGTGTGCGCGTACGCTCCTGGATCCCGGCCGCCGCGCTGGCGGTGTGGACGCTCGTGGTGTGGGTCGGCCGGGTGCGGCTCGTGTTCGAGCTCGACGAGCTGTCCGGCCTCGCTCGGGCCGGCCGCCTGGCGCTGGCCGCGTCGTTCCTCGCGCTTGGCGCGGCGGCGCTCGTGGGCGCGCTGCGGGCGCGGCAGGGGCGGGTCGAGGCCTGGGCGGCGTCGGCCGTCGGGCTCCTGGCCCTGTGGAGCCTGGTCCACTGGGGCGTGCGGGGTGTGCTGATCCTCGGCCGCGAGTACTCCGTCGGCTTCAAGGCCGTGCATTCGGTGCTGGCCCTCGCGTCGATCGGGCTCGCGCTCTGGGCGCTGCGGTCACAGCGCGCCGCGGCCGCCGCCTCCTCCGGTCGGCTGCCGCGCTGAGGTCGTTCGCGCCGGGTGTCGGCGGGGGTGCAGTACGCTCGTGGGCCGATGGGCCAGCCCGTGACCGTGATCGAGAAGCAGACGGCCAACCCGAAGGTGCGGCGGTACGAGATCAACCGCAACCTCACCGGCATGGGCCATGAGCGTTACACCGCCGGCCGCCCGATCGAGGGCGCCCGCCCGGCCGACGAGCTGGCCCGGCGGCTCTTCGCCCGCGGCGGCGTCGACGCGGTGCACGTGTACAACAACATGATCACCGTCGATCTCTCCTCGTCGGACACCGACGGCATCCAGGAGATCATCGAGAACCTGTTCATCTACTACCGGCCCGGCGTCGAGGTTCCCGTCTTCGAAGGGTGAGGCCGGCCGGCCGGCCGCGTCGGTTGCGTACGAACAGATGTTCGCTAGACTGGCCCCATGGCAGCGCGGGCGGTCCGCCTCGTCACCGAAGAACGCGCCGCGAGCGCGTCAAGCGCAGCGCGCCTGGCGGCTGTCGGCGGGCGGGCTCGGCCCGTTTCCCTGTCCGGTGAGCGGCTGCTGCCCCTCGCCGCCCCGTTCGCCGCGCTGTTCCCGGGAGGGTTGAGGCGAGGCGCCCAGGTGTCGGTCGAGGGGGCCGGCGCGGCGGTTTCGCTGGCTCTTGCCCTCGTGGCCGAGGCGTCGGCCGCCGGGGGGTGGACGGCGGCGGTCGGCCTGCCGGCCTTGGGCCTCGGCGCCGCCGCCGAGCTCGGGTTGGCGCTCGAGCGGCTGGTGGTGGTCCCCGCCCCTGAGGGGGCTTGGGCGGCCGCGGTCACCGCGGCCATCGAGGGGTTCGATGTGGTGCTGGTGGGCCCCCGGCGGGGCCTGCCTGCGGCCGAGGCCCGCCGGCTCACCGCCCGCGCCCGCGAGCGCGGCGGGGTGCTGGTGCGGGTGGGTTGGCCGGCGGGGGCCTGGCCCGAAGGCGCCGATGTGGCGGCGGCGGTCGAATCGGTGGCCTGGGAGGGTCTCGGTCAGGGCTGGGGGCGGCTCAGCGCCCGCCGGGTCGTGGTGTGCACGAGCGGCCGGCGGGAGGCCGATCGGCCCCGCCGCGCCGAGCTCTGGCTGCCCGACGCCGCCGGTCGGGTCGTCCTGGCCGAGCCGGCGGCGCTGGCCAAGTCGGCGGCGCTGGCCAAGTCGGCGGCGCCGTTAGTCGCCGCGCCGCTCGAGCAGGCGGGGTGAGCCGTGGAGGTCGTCCGCACGCTGGTGGTGTGGTGCCCCGACTGGCCGGTGGCGGCGCTCGGGCTGCTCGATCGGCCGGCGGCGGTGCTGGAGGCGAACCGCGTGGCCGCCGCGTCGCCCGCCGCGCGGCGCGAAGGGGTGCGGGTGGGGCTGCGCCGGCGCGACGCCCAGGCCCGCTGCCCCGAGCTGGTGCTCGCCGAACGAGACGCGCGGCGCGAGGCTCGCGCCTTCGAACCCGTCGTCGCCGCGGTTGGGGCCTTCAGCCCGCTGGTCGAGCTGGCTCGGCCGGGCAGCTGCGCCCTGCCCACCCGGGGCCCGTCGCGGTACTTCGGCGGCGACCACGCCCTCGCCGCCAAGGTGGTCGCCGCAGTGAGCGAGGCGCTGGCTGGGCGGGGCCGCGGCCGGGTGGGGGTGGCCGACGG
>JBJXGF010000197.1:0-6605 GCA_046153015.1 Acidimicrobiales bacterium
CGCCCAGCCGAGCGGGCCGGCCGCCGCCGCGGAGGCCACGCGGTCGAGCCACAGCTCCAGCAGCCACGCGCTCACCGGCGCCGGCGGCGGGTCGGTGGGCAGGCCGAGCGCTCGCCGGCACACGTCGACCACCCAGCCGAGCGGGGCCTCCGCGTCGAGCAGGCGCCCGTCGCCGCCGGCTGCGGCGTAGGCCGCGGCCGCTTCGCCCTCACGGCTGGTGAGAAACGCGATGGTGGCGGCCCGCGGCGCGCCGGCGCCGACCGACACCTGGGCCGCGGCGACCACCCCGGCGGCCCACCAGTCGGCGGGCGCCACGAAACCCTCGAGCACCCGGACCGGGTCGGGCGCCTCGGCGGCGTCGCGCCACCAGAGCTCGAACTCGTCCCGCTCGGCGACCACGCCGACCACCGCGGCCAGCCCGGCCTCGGCGCCCACCTGACACAGGCCGAGCGCCAGGCGTTCGAGCGGAGAACGGGGCGCGGACGGGCGACCCGAGGAACGGGGACGGAGGGGCGGCATGAGGATGCTCCCGGTGGTGATGCTCGGGAGCGGCCGCAGCCGGCCGCCAACTACGAACGAGTGTACGACCGAGGGGCGGGGGAACGCAAGCGTGTGGGTGCTAGCCGGCCGCGGCGGGTGACTCCCCCCGGCTCCGCCGGGCGCGGACCCCGATCGGGCAGGGCGCCGCGAAGCCGGCCAGCGCCCGCTCCTCCTCGGACTCGCCGCCCCAGTACCCGTACTCCCGATTCAGCCGGGCGTAGCTCCGGCACTCCGCCTGCACGGCGCACTGGGTGCAGATGACGCGAGCCTTCGCCTCACGGCGCGCGCGAGCCTGCGGCCGCTCCGCGTTCGGTGGAAAGAACAGCTCGGTCTTGCCCTGACACGCTGCGTGCGCCATCCATCCCTGCTGGGTCCAGCGCGGAAGCAGCCTCACCGCGGTCTCGACCACGTCGGCCACTGCGGTCTCCTGAAGCATCTCAGTCGTCGCGCGACCTTAGCCTGACGTGCAGGTGAACTGGAGCAATCGACTCAAACGATCGCTCAGGTGTTTTCGATGGCCCATCGCTGAAAGCGATGGCGACCCGCCCGATGGTCGAGCCCGGCGGCGCCCGTCGAGCTCACGGGCCGACACGTTACCGCAGTCGAGCAGGCCCGATACGCTTCCGCGCCCATGCCGTGCACGTTCTGCCGCATTGTGACGGGGGAGGTCCTCGCCCACGTGGTGCACGACGACGACGTGTCGCTGGCCTTCCTCGACCGGCGGCCGCTCTTCCCCGGCCACGTGCTGGTGATCCCCAAGCGCCACGTGGAGACCCTGCCCGACCTTCCCTCGGAGTTGGTGGGGCCCCTCTTCCTGCGGGTGCGGCGGCTGACGGAGGCCGTGCGGCTCGCGCTCGACGCGCCGGGGGCCTTCGTGGCGGTGAACAACAAGGTCAGCCAGAGCGTGCCGCACCTGCACGTGCACATCGCCCCCCGGCGCCCGAAGGACGGGCTGCGCGGCTTCTTCTGGCCCCGCACCTCCTACCCCGACGAGGCGACCGCCGCCGCTACGGCCGCCGCGGTGGCGGCGGCGGCCGCCGGCCTCGGCCCAGAATTCGCGCTCTGAGCGCAGAACCATCCACATTGGGTGATATCGCTGCGCGTAAAGTCTTCGCGGGTTCGTGACGACATAGACCAGGAGGAGGTCGAGCAGCGCGCGATGGACCGCACAGGCGTTGGTCCGGGGGTTCTCGTAGGGGTGGGCGTCGGCGCGGCGCTGGGAGCGTCGCTGGCGCCGGCGTCGGCGCCGATGATCGCCACGGTGGTCTGCGCGCTCGCCATCGGTGCGCTGGGCTTCGGGGTGGGCCGCCACCGCCCGCCCACCCGCATCGGCTGGTTCTGCCTGGGCGCCACCCTGGCCTTCCTGCCCCTCGCCGGGGGAGACCCGGCGACGGCCTCGCTGACCGACGCCGACGCCGGGCTCACCGCCGCGGTCGTGGCGCTGGCCGCCGCGGTCGCCGCCCTCGCCCGACCGCGCCGAGGCGTCGGCGGCATGCGGCGGCGCCTCCTTGCGCTGAGCGTGGGCTGCGCCGGCCTCGCCGCGCTGCGCTGGAGCGCAGCCTTCGGCGCGGACGCGGCGCATGCCCACCAGAGCGCCATGGCGGTGGCGTACGCGCTGGTGCTCACCGCGCTCGTCCGCATCGGGCTGCGCCTCGACCGACGCAACCTCGCGGTCTGGCTCGTGACGGCGGGCATGGCGGCGGAGGCGGCGGCCGACGCCGGCCTGTTCCTCAGCCTCTCCCAGGGCGACGGCGCTCCGCTGTGGGCGCTCGCCCTCGGCACGCTCGGCTGCGCGCTGGTGGGCGCCGGGGCGCTTCACCCTGGCATGGTCCTGCTCTTCGACGCGGCCGGCGAACCGGCGCCGGACCGCTCGAGCGCCGGCGGCGCCGCCCGGCGCAGCAACGCCCTCGCCGAGCTGGGCCAGCTCGCCCTCGTCGGCGCGGCCCCCACCCGCCTACGGGCCGAGGCCAGCGGCCTGCTCGCCGAGGCTCTCGGCGCTCGGGCCCTCGTGCGCCCGGGCGGGGTGGGGACGCCCGCCGCCCCCGCCGGAGAGCGCGCCGGCTCGACGCCGCGCCTGCACGCCGTGGTCGCCACCCGCACCGAGCCGCCGGGCACGATCACCGTCGAGCGCAGCGGGCCCGCCTTCGAGCCCGCCGAGGCGGACTTCCTGCAGGTGTTCGCCGCGGCGCTGGCCCTCGCCGTCGACCGCCGGAACACCGAGATCGCCCTGCGCCGCCAGGCCTTCCGGGACCCGCTGACCGGGCTGCCCAACCGGGCGTTGTTCCTCGACCGCCTCGAGCATTCGCTGGCCGCGTCCGGGCGCTCGGGCGACGATCTCGCCGTGCTGTTCCTCGACCTCGACGGGTTCAAGGAGATCAACGACCGCTACGGCCACGAGGCCGGCGACCAGGTGCTGATCGAGGTGGCGGCCCGGCTGGCGCAGGTGGTGCGCCCGGGCGACACCGTCGCCCGGCTGGGCGGCGACGAGTTCACCGTGCTGTGCTCCGACGTCGGCCCGGGCCAGGCCGACGTCGTCGCGGCGCGGCTGGCCGACGCGGTACGGGCGCCGATGCGGGTGCCCGGGGTGTCCGAGGCGATCTCGCCGGCCGCCAGCGTCGGGGTGACCGTGATCGGCGAGGACGAGGCGTCGGCTGCGGCGCTGCTCGCCCGGGCCGACGAGGCGATGTACCGCGCGAAGCGGGCCAAGCGCGCCGGTGCAGAACACGGGCGTGTCGACCGGGGCAGCTTCGAGCCGCTCGATCTGCGGCGCTGACCGGCAGAGGCCGGCGAGCTCAGGCCACCACCTCCATCAGCAGCCCCCGCGGATCACGGGCCCCGTCACCCAGCCGACGGGCCTCACCCCGCATCACCCGGCAGGCGGTCCACACCAGCGCGCAGGCGTCGAGCACGTCGTCGGGCGCGGCGCCGCGGGGCGCGCGGCGCGGGTCAAGGGCCCCGAGCGAGGCGGCCAGGCCCGCCAGGGCCCCGTCGAGCGCGGCCAGCCGCTCGGCCCGGCCGGCCGCGGTCCGCTTCGGGTGCTCGCAGGGCGCGCCGCGCATCAGGGCGAAGGCCACCTCGGGGCTGGCCTCGGCCAGGCCGCAGCGGCCGTGCCGGGCGATCGCCGCGTCGAGCTCGGCCAGCTTGCCGAGCAGGTTGAAGGCCTGCTTCGAGAGGCCCTTGCCGTCGATGCGCCGGGCCAGGGCGAGCGCCTCGGGGTAGGACGCCGCGCCGAGCAGCGCCCGGATCGGGGTCGGAAAGACCGACGAGCGCCGCGGCCCGAGCAGGGCGCGGGCCTCCCGATCGCAGGCGCGGGCGCCGACGGCGGGCAGCCCGATCGGCATGTCGACCGCGGCCGCCGCCAAGGCGCCGCCGGCGAGGCGACCCAACAGCACGTCGATCTCCGCGACCAGCTCGAGACGAGCCTCGCCCGGCTCGGGGCCGACGGTGACCACGACCCAGCCGGCCCGGCAGCCGTCGACCCCCGCGACGGCGCCGCCTTCCTTCACAGCCGGTCGATCAGCTTGAACGCCTCGCCGTGCTCGACGCCGCCCAGCGCCCCGAACTCGGCCGCCCGGGACCGGATCCGCTCCTCGAACGCCGCTCGTTGGGCGGAGGGATCGTCGCTGATCTTCATCGTCGACTCGAACTGGCTCTCGTGGCAGTACAACGCGGCGAGCTTGGCCTCGAGCCCGCCCGCCGCCACCGTCTCCACGTGGTCGGGCTCGTCGGCCTCCCACAGCAGCAGCGCGTCGGGCCGGTGCGGGGCCACGCCCTGCTCCGGGAAGAAGTGCGGATCCCGGGCGGCGACGATGCCCTCGCAGGCCAGGAAGCCGGCGTGGCGGTGATCGGGGTGCAGACGGTACCGCCGCCACGGGTCGTGTGAGAGCACCACGTCGGGCTTGAGCCGGCGGATCCAGTAGGCCACCTCCCACCGCTGGCGCAGCCCCGACTCGAGCTCCCCGTCGGGCCAGGTGAGGAACACGACCTCGCCGGTCGAGCCGAGGGCGCGGGCCGCCGCCCGCTGCTCCTCCTGGCGGCGGGCGACGAGCCGGGCCGTGTCGGTCGTCGGATCCCAGCTGCCCTTCGCGCCGTCGGTGCAGATCAGGTGGTTGACCACGCAGCCCGCCGCCGCCCACTTGGCGAAGGTGGCCCCGCAGCCGAACTCCACGTCGTCGGGGTGGGCGGCGATGGCCAGGGCGCGTCCGGGAATGGGGAGATCGAGGCCGACGCTCACGGCCCGAGAGCTTAGAGGCCGGGCCGATCACGGGACGCCGGCGGCCGCTGTCCGGCCCGGGCCCGGGTCAGGGGCCGGCCGGCAGGTCGTCGGGCCGATCGACGTCCCAGCCGAGATGCGGGTCGCGCACGACCCGCAGCCCCAGCCCGAGCCGCCTGGCCTCGGCCGCGTGTCGACGGAACGACGCCGGGCCGTACGCGAACCGGAACCCCACCGAGGGCGACACGGCGAGCACGTTCGTGCCGTCGTCGCGGCGGTCGGGCACCAGCGTGACCCCGGGGAACTCCGCCGTCCACGCCAGGCGCTGCGCGAACGGCAGGTCGGCGTGGGCCACCACGATCCGGGCGAAGCCCAGCTTGCCGAGCGCCTCGGCCCCGGCGGCGACCGCGGCGTTGAGGCCGGGGCCGGGCTGACGCAGCACCGCCGCCCCGAGCTTCTGCGCCCAGTCGGCCACCTCGGCGTCGTCGCACACCACCCACACCGGCAGCGGCGCGGCGGCGGCCACCACACCCTCGGCCAGGCGGCGGGCCAGCTCGGCCCGCTCCGCAGGGTCGAGCGCGGGGGCCAGGCGGGCCTTGGCGTGGCGGAACGCCTTGACCGGGATCAGCGCTGCCGCGGCCGAGCCGCCCGGGGAGGCCACCACGGCGGCAGTGTACGCGCCGCGGGACCGGCGCCTCGCCGGCCCGCGCCCCCGCCGACGGCCCGGACGCGGTTCCCCCAGCGCGCGGTTCAGGTGCGTACTGTGTCCTGCATGAGGATCCGGGTTGCGGTGATCGGCGCTGGCTCGTGGGGCTCGAGCGTCGCGTCGCTGGCGGCCCTGAACGCGCCGACCGTGCTCTGGGCCCGCCGGGCCGAGGTGGCCGCCGAGGTGGACCAGAAGCACACCAACAGCGCGTACCTCTCGGGCTTCACGCTCACCGAATCGCTGCGGGCCACCGCCTCGCTGGAGGACGCGGTGTCCGACGCCGACGTGCTGGTGATGGGCGTGCCGACCCACGGCTTCCGCCAGAGCCTGGAGGAGGTGGCCTCCTTCGTGCGCCCCTGGGCGCCGATCATCAGCCTGGCCAAAGGGCTCGAGCAGGGATCGCGGCTGCGGATGACCGAGGTGATCGGCGAGGTGCTGCCCGGGCATCCGGCCGGCGTGCTCACCGGCCCGAACCTGGCCAAGGAGATCCTCGCCGGCCACGCGGCGGCGGCCGTGGTGGCGATGACCGAGCCGTACATCGCCGAGTCGCTCCAGCGCATGTTCTCGAGCGACCTGTTCCGCGTGTACACCAACCCCGACGTGCTCGGCTGCGAGATCGCCGGCGCCTTGAAGAACGTGATCGCCATCGCGTCGGGCATCGCCGACGGGCTCGGCACCGGGGACAACACCCGAGCCGCGGTGATCACCCGCGGCCTGGCCGAGCTGACCCGGCTGGGCGTGGCCATGGGCGGCCGCCCCGAGACCTTCGCCGGGCTGGCCGGCATGGGTGATCTGGTCGCCACCTGCATCAGCCCGCAGAGCCGCAACCGTTGGGTCGGTGAACAGCTCGGCCGGGGCCGCTCGCTGACCGAGATCCAGACCGAGATGCACCAGGTGGCCGAGGGTGTGCGCACGGTGGGCACGGCGATGGAGCTGGCCAAGGAGTACGACGTGGAGATGCCGATCACCGCCGAGATCGACGGCGTGATCAACCACGGCCGCTCGCCCGCCGAGGCCTACCGCGGCCTGCTGCGCCGCTCGCCCCAGCCCGAGCTGCGATGACCCCCCGCCCCGCCCGGCCGGCCCGGATAGCGCGGTCCGCCCGGCTGGCGCGGTCGGCCCGGCTGGCGCGGTCGGCCCGGCTGG
>JBJXGF010000210.1:0-8355 GCA_046153015.1 Acidimicrobiales bacterium
CGACGCCGCCACGGCGCCGGCGGAGGCCGATGAGCGCAACGGGCTGCGGCGGCGGGTGAAGGGGGCGCAGATGCCCAAGACCGAGCTGCGTCCGGCCCGCACCGACGGACCGGACCGGCCCGAGGACGCCGCCCGCGACCGCGACCGGCTGAGCGGCTTCCAGTCGGGCGTGCGCCGAGCCGAACAGCAAGTCCGGCAGGGCAACGCACAGGACCACGAGTAAAGGCAGCCAGGAATGTCTTCCACGATGCTCAGCGCGCAGGCCCGCAACTTCAACTGGCTGCTCAGCAGCTTCCAGACCGGCACCGAGGGCGTGGACCACGCCTTCGCCGTGTCCTCCGACGGGCTGCTGATCGCGCTCTCGACCAGCCTGACCCGGGACGAGGCGGACAAGATGGCGGCGGTGGTGACCGGCCTGCAGAGCCTCTCCGAAGGGGCCCGGGTGCTGCTCAACCACAGCCGGCTGAAGCGGGTCATCCTCGACCTCGAGGACGGCTACCTGCTGATCTCGACGATCAGCGACGCCGCCACCCTCGGGGTCGCCGCCAGCTACGACTGCGACCTCGGTTACGTGGGCTACGAGATGACGCTGTTCGCCGAGAAGGTAGGCGACCAGCTCACGCCCGAGATCCTGACCGAGCTGCGCCACGCCGTGCAGGAGTGACCCGGTGAGGCCTGCGCTAGGCGAGCCCCCATGAGCGGCCAGGACTGGGCCGACGAACCGCCGGGCGGCGGCAGCTTCCTCGACCGGCTCTTGGCCGGCTCGGGGGCAGCCGCATGGTCGGCCGCCGGCGACGACGAGCTCGGGGGCGACGACGAGGCCGCCGTGCTCGACGCCGACGCGGTGCGCCCCTACTTCCTCACCGGCGGCCGCACCACCACCGAGGTCGACCTCGGGTTCGAGGCGATGCTCACGACGGTGGAGGGCTGGCGGCCCGACGGCTCGGACGCGGCGGAGCTGGAGGCGATCCTCACGCTGGCGCAAGAGCCGGTGGCCGTGGCCGAGGTGTCGGCGCGGCTGGGACTGCCGATCGGGGTGGCGCTCGTGCTCGCCGGCGATCTGGTGCAGGCAGGGCTGCTCGAGAAGAGCGAAACCGCCGACGAGGCGGACGACAAGGTCGATCTGATCAGGAGAGTCATCAGTGGAGTACGCGCCCTCAGAGCGACAGCGGCCGTCGCTGGCACTTAGGCGGCCCCCCGCCCCGGTGCCGGTCAAGATCGTGGTGGCCGGCGGCTTCGGCGTGGGCAAGACCACGCTGGTCGGCGCGATCTCGGACATCCCGCCGCTCACCACCGAGGGTCACATGACCTCGATGGGCGCCGCCCACGACGACCGAGGTCAGGTGACCACCAAGACGACCACCACCGTGGCGTTGGACTTCGGCCGGACCCGCCTCGACGGCAACATCATGCTGTACGTGTTCGGCACGCCCGGCCAGGACCGCTTCGGGTTCATGTGGGACAACCTGATCCGCGGCGCGCTGGGCGCGATCGTGCTGCTCGACACCCGTCGCATCGACGACTGCTACCCCGCCATCGACTACTTCGAGCAGCGCGCCGTGCCCTTCGTGGTCGGCGTGAACGTGTTCGACGGCCAGACCCCGCCGGTGCTCGACGACGTGCGCTGGGCCCTCGACATCGACCGCCGCGTGCCGCTGCTCCAGCTCGACGCCCGGAACCGGGTGTCGGCCCTCGATTCGCTGCTGGTGCTGCTCGAGCTGAGCCTGGCCCAGGCCGTCTCCGTGGGGCGCTAGGCAGCCGGGCGGCCGTGTTGACGCTGGGGGCGCAGCCCCCAGCAACAGCTAGCGGGGCTTGACCTGGGTGCCGGACGGCGTGTCGAGCACCTGCCAGCCGGCCGCCTGGATCTCGCCGCGTAGGCGGTCGGCCTCCGCCCAGTCCTTGCCGGCGCGGGCCTGATCGCGGGCCAGCATCAGGGCCACGACCTCCTCGCTCGGGCCCTGCGGCCCCTCCTCGACCAGCACCAGGCCGACGGCGCGGCAGATCTCGCGCACTGCGGCGGCGGCGGCGCCGGCCGTCGCAACGTCGTCGATGTCGAGCGCGCTGTTGCCCTCGCGGACCAGGCGGAACAGCTCGGCGACGGCGCCGGGGGTGTTGAGGTCGTCGTCCATGGCGGCCCGGAAGCGGCGCAGCGCCTCCTCGTCGGGCGCGGCGGCCTCGGCGGTGAGGGCGGCGCTGCGCTGGGCGAAGGTGTCGAGCCGGGCGAGCGAGCGCTCGGCGGCCTCGATCGTGTCGGCGGTGACCTCCACCGGCGAGCGGTAGTGGGCCTGGAGCACCAGCATCCGGTACGCCCGCGGGTCGTGCTGGTCGATCAGGTCGAGCAGGTTGGTGAAGTTGCCGAGCGATTTCGACATCTTCTCCCCCGCCACCTCCACGAAGCCGTTGTGCACCCAGTACGAGGCGAAGGCCTTGCCGCAGGCGACGGCCTGGGCCCGCTCGTTCTCGTGGTGGGGAAAGGCGAGGTCCTGGCCGCCGCCGTGGATGTCGAAGCCCTCGCCCAGCAGGTCGAGCGACATCACCACGCATTCGGTGTGCCAGCCCGGCCGCCCGTCGCCCCACGGCGACGGCCAGGTCGGCTCGCCCGGCTTGGCCAGCTTCCACAGCACGAAATCGGTGGGCGAGCGCTTTTCCTCGCCGAGCTCGACCCGGGCGCCGGCGCGCAGCGAGTCGAGCGACTGGCGGGCCAGCAGCCCGTAGTCGGCCACCGATTCGCTGGCGAAGTACACCCCGTCGGCGGTGGTGTAGGCCGCCCCGCGCTCGATCAGCTCGCCGATCAGCTCGACCATGCGGCCCACGAAGGCGGTGGCGTGCGGGTCGGCCGTGGGCCGGGCGACGCCGAGGCGGTCCATGGCCTGGAACCAGATCCGCTCGCACTTGACCGCGATCTCCGCCGGGTCGCGGCCCTCGCGCTGGCCGCGCTCGATGATCTTGTCGTCGATGTCGGTGATGTTCGACACGTAGCGAACGGTGTAGCCCGACCATTCGAGATAGCGGCGGAGCACGTCGAAGACCAGCGAGAACCGGCCGTGGCCGAGGTGCGGGGGGCCGTAGACGGTGGGGCCGCACACGTACATCGACACCGTGTCCGGCTCGCGGGTCTGGAGCGGCGCGACCGCGCCGCGGGCGGTGTCGAAGAGGTGGAGCATCGCCGAAAAGGGTAGTCCGCCCTGGGGCCGCCCTCGCCGCTTTCGCAGCCGGCGCCCGCCGGGCCCGTGCCCAGCCGGCGCGTTCGCGCCGAATCGATGCCGATTCGGCGCGAACGTGCCGAATCGGCGGGGCAAACGGCGCCAGGGTGTCGGGCCGCCGCCGCTACGGTACGGAGCGTGAGCGAGAGGAACGTCCCCGAGAAGCCGTCGCTCGACGGGCTGGAGCAGCGCTGGGACGCGGCGTGGGAGGCGGCCGGGGCCTACCGGTTCGACCGCAGCAAGGCCCGCGGCCAGGTCTACGCCATCGACACGCCGCCGCCCACGGTGAGCGGCAGCCTCCACGTGGGCCACGTGTTCAGCTACACCCACACCGACACGCTCGCCCGCTTCAAGCGCATGCGCGGCCTCGAGGTGTTCTACCCGATGGGCTGGGACGACAACGGGCTGCCCACCGAGCGGCGGGTGCAGAACTACTACGGCGTGCGCTGCGACCCCGCCCTCCCGTACGACCCGGCCTACCAGCCGCCCGACAAGCCCGACGACCGCCGCCCCGCCCCCGTGGGCCGGCGCAACTTCATCGAGCTCTGCGAGCGGCTCACCGCGGCCGACGAGGTGGCCTTCGAGGCCCTCTGGCGCCGGCTCGGCCTCTCGGTCGACTGGACCCGCACCTACGCCACGATCGACGAACGCTGCCGGCGGGCGGCCCAACGGGCGTTCCTGCGCAACCTCGCCCGGGGCGAGGCCTACCTGGCCGAGGCGCCGTCGCTGTGGGACGTGACCTTCCAGACCGCGGTGGCCCAGGCCGAGCTGGAGGACCGCGAGCGGCCCGGCGCGTACCACCGGGTGCGCTTCCACCGGCCCGACGGGGCCGACGTGCAGATCGAGACCACCCGGCCCGAGCTGCTGGCCGCCTGCGTGGCGCTCGTGGCCCACCCCGACGACGCCCGCTACCAGGAGCTGTTCGGCACGACCGTGCGCACCCCGGTCTTCGCCGCCGAGGTGCCGGTGCGGCCCCACGAGCTGGCCGACCCGGAGAAGGGCTCGGGCATCGCCATGGTCTGCACCTTCGGCGACACCACCGACGTGACCTGGTGGCGCGAGCTCGACCTGCCGGTCCGGTCGATCGTCACCCGCGACGGCCGCGTCGCCGCCGAGGCGCCTCCGGGCGTGGACCCCGCCGCCTACGGCGAGCTGGCCGGCAAGACGCTGGCCCAGGCGCAGCAGCGGGTGGTGGAGCTGCTGGCCGCGGCGGGCGACCTCGTCGGCGAGCCGCGTCCGATCACCCATCCCGTGAAGTTCTTCGAGAAGGGCGACCGCCCGCTCGAGATCGTCACGACCCGCCAGTGGTACATCCGCAACGGCGGCCGCGACGAGGAGCTGCGCGCCGCGCTCGTCGCCCGCGGCGGCGAGATCGCCTGGCCCCCGGGGTACATGCAGGCCCGCTACGACAACTGGGTGCAGGGCCTCAACGGCGACTGGCTGATCAGCCGCCAGCGCTTCTTCGGGGTGCCGTTCCCGGTCTGGTACCCCGTCGACGCCGACGGCGCGCCGGACTACGCGCACCCGATCACCGCCGGCGAGGCGGCCCTGCCCGTCGACCCTTCGAGCGACGCGCCCCCCGGCTACGACGAGGCCCAGCGGGGCCGGCCCGGCGGCTTTGTGGGCGACCCCGACGTGATGGACACGTGGGCGACCTCCAGCCTCACCCCGCAGATCGCCTGCGGCTGGGGCGACGACGACGACCTCTTCGCCCGCACCTTCCCGATGGACCTGCGGCCCCAGGGCCACGACATCATCCGCACGTGGCTCTTCTCGACCGTGGTCCGCTCGCACTTCGAGCACGGCCAGGCCCCGTGGCGGCACACCGCGCTGTCGGGGTGGATCCTCGACCCCGACCGCAAGAAGATGTCGAAGTCGAAGGGCAACGTGGTCACGCCGATGGCGCTGCTCGAGCAGTACGGCGCCGACGCCGTGCGCTACTGGTCGGCGATGGGCCGCCCTGGCGCCGACACCGCGTTCGACGAAGGCATGATGAAGATCGGCCGGCGCCTGGCGATCAAGCTGCTCAACGCGTCGCGCTTCGCACTCTCCTTCGGCGGGGCCGGGGCGGGCGCCGCCCCCACCCAGGCGCTCGACCTGGCGCTGCTCGACCGGCTGGCCGGGGTGGTCGAGGAGGCCACGGCGGCCTTCGAGGCCTACGAGTACACGACGGCGCTGGAGCGGACCGAGCGGTTCTTCTGGTCGTTCTGCGACGACTACCTGGAGCTGGTGAAGGGCCGCGCGTACGGCGGCCACGGCGAGGCGGCGGCGGCCTCGGCCCTCGCCACGCTCGACTGCGCCCTCGAGACTCAGGTGCTGCTGCTGGCGCCGTTCCTGCCCTTTGTCACCGAAGAGGTGTGGTCGTGGTGGCGGAACGGCTCGGTGCACCGCGCCGCCTGGCCCGACGCCGCCGCGCTGCGCCCAGCCGGAGCCGACCCCCTCGTGTACGAGGCCGCGGCGGCGGTGATCGGCGAGCTGCGCAAGGCCAAATCCGACGCCAAGCGGTCGATGAAGACGCCCGTGCTGGCCGCGGTGGTGCGGGACACCGCGCCCCGCTTGGCCGCCGTGCGGGCCGCCTTGGCCGACGTGGCGGAGTGCGGCGGCGTGGCCGAGCTGGAGCTGGTCGAGGCCGACGCGTTCTCGGTCGAGGCGACGCTGGCCCCCGCATAGCCGGCGGGCTACGAGGCCCCGCGGCCGGGCTCGCCGCGCGCCCCGACCCTGGCGGCCAGGAGCGGCGCGAACGCCTCGGGCGCGGGCCGGGGCCGGGCGAAGAACCAGCCCTGCCCGCTGCCGCAGCCGAGGCTCCACAGCGTCTGGTACTGCGAGGACCGCTCGACGCCCTCGGCCACCACGGCCAGGCCGAGCGTGGCCCCGAGCCCGGCGATGGCGCCGGCGATCGAGCGGGCGGCCGGGTCGGTGTCGATGTCGCGCACGAAGCTCTGGTCCATCTTGATCACGTCCACCGGCAGCCGCCACAGCCGCTCGAGGCTGGAGTGCCCGGTGCCGAAATCGTCGATCGCCACCTCGACGCCGAGCGCCTTCAGGGCGGCGAGCGTGGCCACCGCGGCTTCGGGATCCCCGCCGAGGGCGCCCTCGGTGATCTCTAGGCACAACGCCTGGGGGGCCACGTCGTGGCGCTCGAGGGGGGCGACGATCTCCTCGAAGAGCTCGCTGTCGGAGAACAGCGCCGACGAGAGGTTCACCGCCACCAGCGGACGCAGGGGGCGGGCCGGCGCCCGCCAGTCGGCCAGCTGGGCGCAGACCTGATCGATCACCCAGCGGTCGACCAGGCGCGACAGCCCGCTCTCCTCGGCCACCGGGAGGAACTCGGCCGGCTTGAGCACGCCGCGGGTGGGGTGGCGCCAGCGCAGCAGCGCCTCGAGCGACCGGACCGCCCCGGTTTCGAACTCGACGATCGGCTGGTACACGAGGGTGAGCTCGGCGTGGTCGATGGCCTGGCGCAGGTCGGTGGCCAGGGTGAGGCGGCGGCTGGCCTTGGCCCGGGTGGTGGCGTCGAGCAGCGCGTAACGGCCCTTGCCCTTGGCCTTGGCCCGGTACATGGCGGTGTCGGCGTCGCGGATCAGCGACTCGGGCGTGGCCCCGGGCCCGTCGCTGGCCAGACCGATGCTGACCGACACGAACACCGGACGCCCGACGAGGTCGAACGGCGCCTCGAGCGCGTCGATCAGCGAGACCGCGACCGCCTCGGCTTCCTCCCGGCCGGCGACGTCGGTGCACAGCGCCACGAACTCGTCGCCGCCGAAGCGGGCGAGCAGCACCGAGGGCGCCAGGGCGTCCCGGATGCGCCGCCCGACCTGGCGCAGCAGCTCGTCGCCGGCAGAGTGGCCGAGCTCGTCGTTGACGGTCTTGAACTCGTCGAGATCGCAGAACAGCACGTAGAGCCCCCCGCCGGGCTGGCGGCGCGAGACGGCGAGGGCGGCGTCGAGCCGGGCCCAGAACAACGTGCGGTTGGGCAGCTCGGTGAGCGAGTCGTGCAGGGCGCGGTGCTCGAGCAGCTGCTCCATGTGGCGCCGCCGGGCGCGGTCGTCGGCCAGGCGCTGGACCATCGTGTCGAACGCGCCGGCGAGCACGCCCAGCTCGTCCCGGGAGTGGTCCGCCACCCGGGTCGTGAGATCCCCCTGGCTGAGCGCCAACGCCCCCGACGTGACCCGCCGGATGCGCCGGCTCACCGGGGTGAGCACGAGCGACGACGAGACCAGCGCGGCCCCAGCGGCGGCCGCCACGGCCAGGAACAGCGTCTGCATGAGGTCCTCGACCGGCGCGAACGCCTCGCGCTGGTCGATCTTCATCACGAGGCCCCATCCGGTGGCCGGGATCGGCCGGGTCGCCGCCACCACCTGCACCCCCCGGTAGTCGCGGGCGCCCTCCAGCAGGGTCGATTCGCCGCGGGCCGCCCGCTGGGCCAACGCGTCGGGGCGGTCGGCGGGCACCACGAACGAGAACGTGGAGTGGGGCCGGTAGCGCAGCTCGGTGAGGAACTCGGCGTCGCCGTCCTCCTGGAGCTGCACCAGGTGCGCCTCGACCGCGGCCTCCTGACGGTTCTGCGCTTCGACCATCTCCGCGATCGGCGCCAGCGAGCACTCCACCACCAGCACGCCCACCGTGCGCCCCTCGGGCCCGACGAGGGGCAGTCCCTTGTGATAGCGGGCGTCGCCGTCGGGTGCGGCCACGAAGGCCCGGCCCGTGACCGGGCGCAGCGCCGCCCGGGCCACGAAGCTGGTCGGCACCGAGGTCACCGAGCCGAGCCTCGCCGTGTCGGCCACCCGGCGGTAGTCGAGGTCGTACACCGCCGCGGCGCGCAGGCCCGCCATGTCGGCCCGGGCGTTGACGAGGGCCTCGGCCAGCTCGGGCGAGGGCAGCCGCTGCGCCACGGCCCCGCCCAGCCCGGCGGGCCCGGCGAGGACCTCGAGGCGCAGATCGGTGGAGTCGAGCTGGCGGTTGACCCGCTCGGCCTCGAGCCCGGCCGCATTGGCCAGGCCTTGGCGGATCTCGCGGCGCAGCGCCCCCCGGGCGATGTTCACCGCCACCAGGCCGAGCACGATGAGCGGGATCACGCTGGCCAGGAGGCCGAGCGCGAGCTTGCGCCGAATCGTCACGGTCTGGGGCCCTCCTTGGCTCACGCGCGTGGGCG
>JBJXGF010000213.1:0-7919 GCA_046153015.1 Acidimicrobiales bacterium
CGGCCAGCGCGTCGCCGCCCAGCACCGCCCTCGCTGCGGCGGCCTCCAGCGGCTCGTCGGCGGCGACGAGAGCCAACGCGTTGAGCGCGCCGCGCGGCGCGTGGTCGAGCCGGACGCGCACCAGCTCGTCGAGGGCGGCCGGCGCCCAGCGGTCGGGGTCGATCCGCCAGCCGTCGGCGTGGCGGGCGAGGCTCCCGGCGGCCTGCCCGTGGGCGATCAGCTCCCGCAGGTGCAGCGGGTTGCCGCCGCTGTCCCGCCACAGCCGCGCCCGGGTGCGGACCTCCACCGGCGCGCCGAGCAGCGCCTCGGCCAGCTCGCCCGTCTCGTCGGGCGCCAGACCGGCCAGGTCGAGCCGCTCGAAGCGGGCCTCGCCGACGAGCGCAGCGGCCGCCGGTCCGCCCGCCGGGCCGCCGACGGCCAGCAGCACCAGGGCCCGTCCGGCGAGCGCCTCGTCGTGGAGCAGCGCGGCCGAGGCCTCGTCGAGGCGGTGGGCGTCGTCCACGCCGAGCACGAGGCGGAGCCCCGCCGCCGCCCGCCGGGCCAGCTCGCGCCGGGCCGCCGCCCAGGTCCGGGCGCCGTCCAGCACCGGCCCGAGCGCCTCGAACGGCGCGGGCGGCGAGGTCGGCGCGGCCCGCACGGCCACGGCGGCGGCGCCCGCCTCCCGGGCGATCCCCAGCGACGCAGCCAGGAGCGCGCTCTTGCCCACGCCCGGCGGGCCGGCCAGCACGAGGCCGGCCGCCGACGCGTCGGCCAGCAGGTCGGCCACGAACGCCGTCTCGGCCCGGCGCCCGATCAGCGACGAGACGTCTGCGGTCACCCTCGAAGACGCTACGGCGGCCGCGCCCGCACTCCTCCCGGAGGGGGCGGCGCCGGGCAGATCAGCCTGCGCCTCGGCCCGCGTACAGCGCCCGCAGGCCCCGGCTGACCGCGGCGGGGATCGTGGAGTAGTGGATCTCGCCTTCGAGCAGCGCCACCTCGAGGCGCAGGCTCGGGTAGGCCCGGCTGCGCAGACGCTGCTCCAGGATGCGGGCGTTGGTGATCATGGGGAAGAACCCGGGCTGCTCCTCGTCGGCGCCCACCGAGAGGAACACGTCCGCCGCCAGGTCGCGGCGCCCGGCGGCGTGGGCCGCCGCCTCGATCCCGAGGATCGCCTTGTCGTCCCACCAGATCGACGGGCTGGCCAGCAGGTAACGGCCGAACAGCTCGGGCCGGGTGAACAGCGTGTACAGCCCGAACAGCCCCGACAGCGAGTGCCCGACGTAGGTGCGCTCCCCCGGCCGGAGCCGGTACCGGGCCCCGAGCCACGGCAGCGCCTCGTCGGCCAGCCAGGCGAGGTGCGCCGAGGCGCCCCCCGAGGGGGGCGGGCCCTGGTCGTGGGGGGCGGTGCGGCGGGGGAACTCACCCTTGGTCGGCGTGTAGGCCTCGCCCCGGCGGCGCAGCACCTCCTTCACCCCCGCCGCGTCCCAGCCCAACCCGGCGACCACCACGCGGGGCAGGAGGCGGGCCAGGCCGAGGTTGAGCGACGCGTCGCACAGCGTGCCGAAGATCCACTGGGCGTCGTTGCAGAGCACGAGCGGGTACGCGGCGTCGCCCTCGTCGTAGCCCTCGGGGAGCTGCACGTGCACCACCCGCCCGCCGCCGAGGCGGTGGGTCTCCCGGCGGCCGATCACGAGCCGGCCCGGATCTTCTGCTGGGCGGCCACGAGGGCCGCCACCCGGGGCCGCGCAACCGCCAGCCAGGGCTCGAGCACCGAGTCGAGCTCGCCCAGCGCGTCGTCGAGGAGGAACAGCCCCGCCGTGGGGCAGGCGGCACCCAGCTCGACCAGCAGAGGGCGCAGGTGGGTCTCCACCGCGAGGCGGTGGTCGGCGGCGCCGCCCAGCATCACCGGCACCGCGGTCACGAGGTCGAGCCCGCCGGCGGGGATGCGGTCGAGGAAGGCTTTCAGGAGGCCCGTGTAGCTGGCCTTGAAGGTGGGCGTGGCCACCACCAGCAGGCCGGCCTGCTGAGCGGCGGCCGCCTCGGCCCCGGCCCGCTCGGCGCCCCAGTCGAACAGCTCGCCGGCCAGCTCGGCCAGCTCCAGCGTGCGGGGCGGGTCGAGCTCGGGGACGCCAGCGGCCAGGCGCTCGGCCACTCGCTCGGCGGCGAGGCGGGTGCGGGAGGCGGGCTTGGGGTTGCCCACGACGACGAGGAGCTCGGCCACCTCCTCATCCTGGCAGGCCAGCGGTGTGGGAGGATGCCCGCATGAACGCCCCTCGTCCGGTCGTGCTCGTGCACGGCGCGTTCCACGGCGCCTGGTGCTGGGCCCCGCTCCAAGCTGCGCTCGATCGGCGCGGCGTGCCCAGCTACGCCGTGGATCTTCCGGGCCACGGCGCCTCGACCGCGCCGCTCACCGATCTGGCCGGCAACGCCGCCTCGGTCGCCGCGCTGCTCGAACGCCTGGGCGACGAGGTCGTGCTCGTCGGCCATTCCTACGGCGGCGCGGTCATCAGCGAGGCCGGCCTCAGCGGGCGGGTCGCGCACCTCGTGTACCTCACCGCGCTGGTGCCCGACGTGGGCGAGAGCGCGCACGCGCAGCTCATCTCGCTGCCCTCCGGCCCGCCGCGCGAAGCCAAGCTGTTCCTGCGCCACGGGGACGACGCGCTGGCGGCCAACCCCGACCTCGGCCGCGAGGTGTTCTACAACGAGTGCGCCGAGCCCGACCGGGCGGCCGCGCTGGCCCGGCTGTGCCCGCAGCTCAAGGCGTCGCTGGCCCAGGAGCTCACGGTCGCGGCGTGGAGGAGCGTGCCGTCCACCTACGTGCGCTGCACGAAGGACAACGCCATCGTGCTGGCCGCGCAAGATGTGCTGGCCAAGCGCTGCACCAGCGTGGCCACGCTCGAGGCCGACCATTCGCCGTTCATCCACGCCCCCGAGGCGCTGGCCGAGGTGCTCGCGCCGCTGGCGCAGCGCTGAGCCCGCGTTAACCTGGCCCCTCGCCGCGCCCGCCGGGCGTGACCACGAGGGGGAACATCGTGACCATCAGCGCCGAGAGCGGGCAGTCGACCAAGCTGCTCGTCGACCACGTGACCAACGACAGCTGGGGCGCCAAGGGCCGCCGGCAGTTCCTCGCCTATCGCGATATCGGCTTGGAGGCCGCGACCGACGGGCGCTTCCGGGCCACCGCCATGCGGGCGACCGGCAAGAACGAGGCGACCGGCTGGCATTACCACGTGTGCGACCTGCAGTTCGTGTACGTGATCAAGGGCTGGGTCGAGCTCGAGTTCGAGGGCGGCGAGCAGGTGCGCTTGGAGGCGGGGTCGGCCCTGAGCATCCCCGGCGGCACGCTGCACAACGAGAAGAACCTCTCCGAGGATCTCGAGGTGTTGGAGTTCTCCAGCCCGGGCGACATGAAGACGGTGGCGGTCGACCCGCCGGCCGGGGCGTGACCCGTCGCAGCGGCCTTCCGGTCCGCTGATTCGACGGTTGTGGCGGGTTGTTCGCGTCGGCCCGAGTAGACGCCTGTTCCATGCGGACAAAACCGCAGGTGGGAACGTTGCACGCGCGGGCCATACTTCAGGCCCCGCGATCAACCCGCCACAACTAAGCGAGCCGGACGGTGAGTCCGGGCTCAGAACAGGCGTTGGCCGTACAGCACGGCGTTGACACCACGCTTGGTGAGCACCGAGGGCCGGAACGGCAGCGCCAGGAACCGGTCGACGGCCTCCTTGACCGCCGCCTCCAGCCCGTCGGCGGGGGTCACCCGGTTGAGCACGCCCAGCGCGGCGAGCTCCCGCGCGCTGAAGCGCCGGCACATGATCATCGCCTCCTTGGCCAGCCACGGGCCGAGGCGCTCGGTGAGCGTGACCGCGGGCAGGCCCACGAACGGCACGCCGATCTCCACCTCGGGCACCCAGAACTCGGCCTCCTCCACGGCCACGCAGTAGTCGAACGCCAGCGCGAAGGACCAGCCGCCGCCCACCGCGTAGCCGTTGATCGCGGCGATGGTCATCACGTCGAGGTGGGCGAGCACGTCGAAGATCCGCCCGATCACCCGCGGCACCCGGGCCATCTCGGCTTGGATGCGGCGGCGTTCGTCGGGGTCCTTGGCGTCGCGGGCCAGCGTGAGGTCGGCGCCGGCGCAGAAGCTGTTGCCCGTGCCGGTGACCACCAGCACCTTGCAGTCGCGGTCGTCGCGCACCTGGTGGACGAGCCGTTCGAGCTCGAGCACCACGCCGCGGTCGAGGCCGTTGCGCTTGTGCGGACGGTTGAACGTGATCGTGGTGACCGGCCCCGCGGTCTCGTAGAGGAAGTGCTCCGGGGCGGGCTCGAGGCTCACCAGATCGCGCCCGACACTCGCAGCTCCACCAGCTCCTCCTCGCTGTAGCCGAGCCCGGCCAGGATCTCGTCGGTGTGCTGGCCGTACTCCGCGGCGACGGTGTCGCGCGGGCCGCGCCACTCGCCCACCTCGAACGGCGCCGGTGGGGCCGTGAAGCCGTCGGGGAAGGTGTGGAGGTACTCGTTGGCGAGGATCTGCTCGTCGGAGGCGAGCTGCTCCATCCGGTTCACCGGGGAGGTCCACACCCCCGCCGCCCGCAGCGCCTCCCACCACTCGTGGGTCGTGCGCTCCTTGAACCTGGCCTCGAGGATCGGCATCAGCTCGGCCCGGTTGCGGATGGTGCGGCCGAAGCTCTTGAAGCGCTCGTCCTCCAGGAGATGGTCGAGGCCGAGGGTGTGGGCGATCGGCGGCCAGTGAGGGGGGTGGATGGCGGCGATGGCGATCCAGCCGTCGGCGGTCTCGTACACGCTGAAGAGGGGGTTGGCCGGCGCCTTGGGCGAGAAGCGCACCATGCGGGCGCCGATCGTGCTGGCCAGCCCGACGGGCAGCAGCTGCATCCAGAGCAGCGACTGCACCTGCGAGGCGCCGACCACCTCGCCCTTGCCGGTGCGGCCCCGGCGCACCAGCCCGGCCAGCACCGCCGAGGCGAGCGTGGTGCCGGTCAGCACGTCGCTCATCGCGCCCGGCGGGTAGTTCGGCTCGTCGGAGGTGGCGGTGATGTCCATGAACCCGCCGTACGCCATGCCGACGGTGTCCTGGCACGGGTCGTCGGCCAGCGGGCCGCGCAGCCCGAACCCGCCGCCCCGGGCGTAGATCAGGGATGGGTTGACGGCGTGCAGCGTCTCGGGGTCGGCGCCGAGCTGGCGGAGGCCGTCGGCGCGCAGGTTGGTCACGAACACGTCGGCCTGTTCGATCAGCCGGCGGAACACGGCTCTGCCCTCGTCGCTGGCGATGTCGAGGGCGAGCGCCTTCTTGCCGCGGTTGAGGGCGGCGTACTGCCAGGCCTGACCCCGTTCGTCAAGGGGCACGCCGTAGAGCGCCGAGGGCCGGCGCATCGTGTCCTCCCGGCCGACCTGTTCGATCTTGACCACCTCGGCGCCGAGGTTGGCCAACGTCATGCCCGCCACCGGCCCCTGGACGTACATCGAGATCTCAACCACCCGGATCCCGGCCAGCGGCGCCTCTGCTGCGCTTGTCACGGTCGCGCGTCCTCCCCTATGACGGTGCGGACCCTACGCGTGGGTCGCCGGGGCATCAAACCTCACCGGGCTCGCAGCGCCGCCACCCCGTCGCCGGTGCAGTCTTCCAGGGCGCCGCGGCGGCCGACCATCGCGAGGATCAGCGACATCGCCGGGCCAGCCACCTCGGGGCCCTCGCCGGTGGACCAGTCCACGTCGGTGGCGCGCAGCTTGAGCCCGGCGATGCGCTTCTTGGCGCCGAGCGGCTTGCCGGTCTTCTTGTACAGCTCGGCCAGCGTGACGAGGTGTTCGGCCGGGTGGTCGCCCTTGGCGCCGAGGGGTCGGCGGATGTCCTCGCCGTGCACCATGATCTCGCCGAGGGCCACGTAGGACGGGCCGGGCGGCTTGCGGGTCGAGGTGATGACGCCGCGGAAGCGGTCGAGCACCTCGCCCGGCGAGCCCTGCGCGTAGGGCTGCAGGTCCCTCTCGACGAACTTGTCGAAGCGGAAGCCGGCCTTGACGAAGCCGGGGAAGAAGTGCCCCGCGGTGATCTTCGCCGCCGCCACGAGATGGCCGGTGAGCTGCTGCACGTTCCACTTGTCGCACCATGTGGGCGCCGTCCACTGCTCGGGGGTCAGCGTCTCCAAGAACGTCGCCAGCGACCGCCGCTCGGCGTGGATCATCGGCATCAGGTCGGCCATGGGCGCACAGTCAAGCAGCTCGCTCGCCGACAGGTGCTGGCGGCGCCGCCCGCCCGCTAGGTTGCCGGGCATGAAGGCCTTGGTGATCGGGGGGACGGGGCCGACCGGGCCGTTCCTCGTGAACGGACTGCTGGCCCGCGGCGTCGAGGTGGCGATCCTGCACACCGGCCGCCACGAGGTCGACACGATCCCCGAGTCGGTCGAGCACATCCATACCAACCCCTTCGACATCGCGCAGGTGGCCGACGCGTTGGGCGCCCGCACCTTCGACGTGGTGTACGCCATGTACGGCCGGCTGCGGGACCTCTCGCCGTTCTTCGTCGGCCGCTGCGGGCGGCTGCTGGCGGTGGGCGGGGCGCCGGTCTACCGCGGCTTCGCCCAGCCGCAGAACCGGTGGCCGACCGGGCTGCTCGTGCCCATCCGGGAAGACGCCGAACGGGCGGTCGACGACGACAACGTGAAGGTGGCCCGCATCGCCGCCACAGAGGACGTGCTGTTCTCCTCGCATCCCGACGCCACGCTGTTCCGCTACCCGCTGATCTACGGACCCGGCCAGGTGAACCCCCGCGAGTGGCTGATCGTGCGCCGCGTGCTCGACGGCCGCCGTCGGGTGATCGTGGCCGACGGAGGCCTCAGCCTGCGCGGCGCCGGCTACGGGGAGAACGTCGGCCACGCGTTGGCGCTGGCGGTCGAGCATCTCGACGCCTGCGCCGGCAAGGCCTACAACGTGGGCGACGAGCACGTGCTCACCGCCCGCCAGACGATCGAGGTGCTCGGCCGGGCGCTCGACTGCGAGCTCGAGATCGTGAGCCTGCCGATGGAGCTGGCCGCCCCGGCCCGGCCGTTCATCTCGAGCGACACCGGTCTGCACACCTTCACCGGCGTCGACGCCATCCGCTTCGAGCTCGGCTACCGCGACGTCGTGCCCGCCGTCGAGGCGCTCACCCGCACCGCCCGGCACCTGCGGGACCATCCGGTGGAGCGGGGCAGCGAGACCGAGATGCGCCTGCAGGACCCGTTCGACTACGCCGCGGAGGACGCGCTGATCGAGCGGTACCGGGCCGACATCGCCGGCGCCAAGGCGCTGGCCGACGCGTACGACCCCGGCTGGCGGCACCGGTACGCGCCGGGCTCGGACGATTGGCGGCTGATGCCCGCCCGCAGCTGAGGCGCCGTCCGTCCGGCCGGCGTCCGCCGGCGGCGCTGCTCGCCGCCACGCTGGCCATGACCTCGGCCAACGGCGTGGTGCTGCCCCTGCTGGAGGACCTGCGGGCCGCGCTCGACCTGTCCGACGCCAGCCTGGGCCTGCTCACGGCGGTGTTCTTCGCCTCCAGCGTCGCCGCGCAGATCGGCCTCGCCCGCTTCGCCGACCGGGGACGGGCACGGGCCCTGCTGCTCGGCGCGCTGGCCGCCGCGGCCGCGTCGGCGGTGTGGTTCGCGCTGGCCGAGCACTTGTGGGAGCTGCTCGCCGCCCGTCTGCTGGCCGGCCTGTCGGTGGGCGCCTTCCTGCCCACCGTGCGCTCGGTGGTGAGCAAGCTCGACGTCGAACGCGTAGGCGCCAACCTGGGCGCGCTGGCGGCGGTGGAGCTGCTGGGCTGGACGGTCGCGCCGGCCTTCGCCGGCGCGCTGGCCGACCAGGCGGGCCTCGCTGCGCCGTTTCTCGTGCTGGCCGCGGTGGCGGGAGCGGCCGCCGCCGCCGTGGCCCGCACGCCGCTCGGCCCGGCG
>JBJXGF010000064.1:0-2961 GCA_046153015.1 Acidimicrobiales bacterium
GCCGAGAGGCCTCCCAGCCCGCCCGGCTCGCCGGACGTGCGCGAGGCGTCGGCCGCGTCGAGCGCCGCGCCCTCCACCTCGAGCCCGGCGCGCCCGAGCCGCTCCGGCGGCTGCAGCGTCCGCAGCGAACGGTCGGCGCCTTCGTCCACGCCGAACGCCGCGGCTGCGATCACGGCGGCCGCGGCGCCGGCGGCCGCCCAGGCGGCGAGGAGACGGCGGCGGGCGGGCGGGGGACGGCGGTGCGCTCGGCGGGGACCCATCAGGCCGCGTCCCCGTCGGCGCCGAAGCACTCCGGCAGCGGACGGGCGTGGACGACCGTGAGCCGTTTGGTGGCGCGGGTGAGCGCCACGTACAGCGCCCGCCAACCCTGGCGCTCCTCGGCGATGATCAGCGCCGGCTCCAGCACGACCGCGGCGTCGACCTCGAGACCCTTCACCGCGCCGACGGCCACGACCGTGATGTCGCGTTCGAGCCCGTTGCGGGCGGCGAGCCCGACCTCGATCCCGGCGGCGGCGAAGGCCGACTCGACCGGCTCCACGAGGCTGGCGGGGCAGATCACCGCCAGGTTCCCCTCGCCCAGCTCGGCCTGCTCGCGTTGCGCGGCGCGCACCGCGGCGGCGGCGAGCGACGCCGGCCGACCGGCCCTCACGAGGCGCGGCGGCTCTCCCTCGTCGCGCACCGACTGCGACGGGGTGACCTCCGGCGCGGCGATGGCCAGCACCCGGGAGGCGAGCTCCATGATCGGCGCGGGGATGCGATAGCCGAGCGTGAGCTCGGTCCGGCGCGGCGCCTTGCGCGCCGGCAGCAGGGCGATCACATCGTCCCAGCTCGAGCGCTCCCACGCCCCGGTGGCCTGCGCGATGTCGCCGACCACGGTCATCGAGCCGGTGAGCGAACGGCGGGACAGCATCCGCAGCGCCATCGGCGAGAGGTCCTGCGCCTCGTCGACCACGATGTGGCCGAACGTGCGGATCTCCTCGCCCGCACCCGGCGCCGCCCCCGGACCCATGCCGCCGCCGCGCCGGCGGGCGCTCGGACCGAGCCGGGCGAACGCCTCGTCGAGCAGCGGCGCGTCGTCGGCGGTCCACGCCACCTCGTCCAGGCGGGCGCCCCGGTCCCGATGGAGCGAACGGGCCTCGTCGGGCGAGAGCACCCCGTCGGCCGCCGAGCGCAGCAGGGCCAACGAACCGAACAGGTCGCGCAGCAGCTCAGCCGGGGTGAGCGTGGGCCACATCCACTCGAGCGCGGCCCGCACCTCCGGGGTGCGCCGCAACGCATCGCGCACCGCCTCGGGCCCGGCGGCGTAGCGGCCGGACGCGGCCAGCGTCTCGAACACCGCCGACTCCACGTACCGCCGCCCGGCGTTGTGAGTGCGGTGCCGCCGGCGAGCGGTCCGCACAATCGTCCGGCTGTCGGCCACCGTGAGACGCAGCTCGTCCAGGCCGAAGCCCACCACCAGGTCGCCGCGCAGCGGACGCTGCCGGTCCTTCACGGCGCGGGCGAGCACCTTCTCCATCCGCTCGTCGCCCTTCACCCGGGCGGTGAGGCCCCGATCGGCGCCGGCGAAGCACAGGCCGGGCTGGGTCTCCCGCAGCAGATCGGCCAGGGTGGCGAGCTGCACGCCGACCTCTCCGAGGCTGGGCAGGACGTGCTCGATGTAGCCGAGGAACAGCCCGCTCGGCCCAACCACCAGCACGCCTTGGCCTTCGAGGGGGAAGCGGTGGGTGTAGAGCAGGTAGGCGGCGCGGTGCAGCGCCACCACCGTCTTGCCGCTGCCCGGACCGCCCTGCACGACCAGCACGCCGGGCAGGGGGCCGCGGATGATCTCGTCTTGCTCGGCCTGGATCGTGGCGACGATGTCGGACAGGCGTCCGGTGCGGCGCTCCTCCAGGGCGGACAGCAGCGCGCCCCGTCCGGCGAGCGCGCCGGCGCCGGCGTCGCGTTCGGCGTCGAGGCCGAGCGCGGCCACGCCGAAGAGCTCGTCCTCGATCGCCACCAGCGTGCGGCCGCGTTCGGCGAAGTGGCGGCGCAGGGCCAGGCCCATCGGCTGGCGGCCGGTGGCGCGATAGAACGGCTCGGCCACCGGGGCCCGCCAGTCGACGATCAGCGGCTCCTGGTTCGTGTCGGCCACCGCGATGCGCCCGACGTAGTAGCGGGGCGCGCACACCTCGCCCCCGGCGCCGAACTCGGCCTCGAGGTCGATGCGCCCGAAGCAGAGCGCGGCGTCGCCGAGGTGGAGCTGCGCGAGGCGCTGGGCGACGTTGCCGACGAACACCTCACGCTCGAAGCGCGCCTGGTTGGTGCCGCCGGCGCCGACCTCGACGAGGGTGTTCAGCCGCCGGGCCGCCTCACGCGTCTGCTCGAGGCAGGCGTGGGCATGGTCGATGTACGCCTGTTCGGCGCGAAGGTCTGGATGGGGCACGTCCTGTACCGCCTGTTGCCGCGGCGAGAATCCGCCGCTGTTACCGTCCGTGGTGACGCCCTGGACAACGGCTCCACGCCCAACGGCCTGAACGGCTCGCCGCCCCAAATCCCAAGCTGAGGTAGGACGCTTCGCGCCCGGCGCCCGCAGCGGCGGCGCGGCGTGCGACGATGAGCCGATGGTCAAGGCGATCGGACTGGTGCTCGGCGCCGGCGGGCTCACCGGCAGCGCGTTCCACGCCGGGGTGCTCGCCGCGTTGCACGAAGCCACGGGGTGGGACCCGCGGGGCGCCACGGTGGTGGTGGGCACCTCGGCCGGGGCGAGCACGGCGGCCTACCTTCGGGCCGGCTTCGCCGCCGAGGATCTCTTCGCCGAGGCGGTGGGCGGCGAGCTCTCCCCGGAGGCGGCGCGCCGCCATGCGGCGCTGCCGCCGCTGCGCCTCGGCCCGGTCACCAACGACGCGCTGGCCCCCCTGCCCGAACCGGCCGCCGCTGGGGGAGGCGAGCGCGAGGCCGCCGCGGTGAGGGTCGGCGGCGATG
>JBJXGF010000225.1:0-4746 GCA_046153015.1 Acidimicrobiales bacterium
CACGTGGCCCGGCGCTCGGCGGCGGCGGGGGCGGGCGGATCGGCCGCCTCGGGCGGATAGGGCGGATAGGACCGTCGGCCCTGCCACAATGGACGGGCCCTTATGCCTGCGCTCCTGCAACCGCTCCTGCCGCTCCTGCGTGACGACCCGGCGCTCGTGCAGGTGCTCGGGCGCAACGTCGCCTCGCTCGCCGTGCCCGAACCGGCGCGCGCCTACGTCGTCGCCGCGCTCGCGCAGCTCACCTCGCGCCGGCCGTTCCTCGTGGCCGCCCCCACCAGCACCGACGCCGAGCGGCTCGCCCGCGACCTCGCCGCCTACCTCGGCGACGACGCGGTCGACCTGTTCCCCGCGTGGGAGACGCTCCCGTTCGAGCGGGTGAGCCCGTCGGTCGAGACGATGGGCCGCCGTCTGCGCTGCCTGTGGCGGCTGCGCGACCCGGAGCGGGCGCCGCTCGTGGTGGTCGCGCCGGTGCGGGCGCTGATCCAGCGGCTGGGGCCCGGCTCGGGCGACGTGGAGCCGCTGGTGATCGGCCACGGCGACGTGCTCGACGCCCAGGAGCTGGTGGCCGAGCTCGTGGCCGCCGGCTACCGCCGCGAGCACCAGGTCGAGGGCCGGGGCGAGGTGGCCGTGCGCGGCTCGATCGTCGACGTGTACCCCTCCACCGCCGACGCGCCGGTGCGTATCGACCTGTGGGGCGACGAGGTCGACCGCCTCACCGAGTTCTCCGTGGCCGACCAGCGGGCCACGATCGAGCTCGCCGAGGTCGAGATCTTCCCCTGCCGGGAGCTGCTCCCGAGCGACTGGGTGCGGGCCCGGGCGGCGGAGCTGGCCAAGCTCGAGCCGTGGGGCAGCACCCAGTGGGAGCGCCTCGCCGAGGGCCAGAGCTTCGACGGCATGGAGTCCTGGCTGCCCTGGCTGACCGACGGCGAGGAGGTGCTGCCCGATCTGCTCGAGGTGACCTCGCAGATCGTGCTGCTCGAGCCCCGCCGCATGCGCGACCGCGCCGCCGACCTCCTGGCCGAGGAGGCCGACCTCGCCGCGGCCCTGGCCCGCACCTGGGAGGTTCCCGGCGCCGCCGAGGGCGAGGCCGACCTGCCCCGCCTCCACCTGCCCTTCGACCGGCTCCTCGCCCGCACCGACGCGGCGGCGTGGACCGTCTCCAACGCGCCCGAGAGCCCGGATGTGGCGACGATCGGGGCGCGGGGCTGGGATCCGGTCGTGGGCGACGGGGCGAACCTGGTGGCCCAGATCCAGCGCATGCTCGGCGAGGGCTGGCGGGTCGTGGTCGGCGCCGAGGGCGCGGGCAGCGCCGGCCGGGTCCATGCCGTGCTGAGCGAACGCGGCGTCAACCTCAACCTCCACGAGCGCGCCGCCGACGCCGTCGCCGCGCAGCTCGACCGGCCCGGCGGCCACGTGGTGGTCCAGCCCCTCGAGCGGGGCTTCCTGCTCCCCTCGGTCAAGGTGGCGGTGCTGGCCGAGAGCGACGTGACCGGCCGCCGCCGGGCGCACCGCCGGGCCAGGGCCAAGCGCCGCGACCCCAGCGGCGCCGGCGTGTTCGACGATCTCAAGGCCGGCGACTACGTGGTGCACCACCACCACGGCGTCGCCCGCTACGCCGGCATGGTCAAGCGGGCCATCGGCGGCGCCGAGCGGGACTACCTCCTGCTCGAGTACAAGGGCGGCGACAAGCTCTATGTCCCCTCCGACCAGATCGATGCCGTCCGCCACTACACCGGCGGCGAGACGCCCGCGTTGTCCAGGATGGGCGGCTCGGACTTCTCCAAGACCAAGGCTCGCGTCCGCTCGGCCGTGCAGGAGATCGCCCAGGAGCTGGTGGTGCTCTACCAGAAGCGGGTGCACTCCGCCGGCTACGCCTTCGGGCCGGACACCCCGTGGCAGCGCGAGCTGGAGGACGCGTTCCCGTACACGCTCACCCCCGACCAGGCCAGCGCCATCGACGCGGTGAAGGCCGACATGGAGTCGCCCCACCCCATGGACCGCCTGGTGGTGGGCGATGTGGGCTTCGGCAAGACCGAGATCGCCATCCGGGCTGCGTTCAAGGCGGTGCAGGACGGCAAGCAGGTGGCCGTGCTGGTGCCGACCACGCTGTTGGCCAACCAGCATCTCCAGACCTTCTCCGAGCGCTACGCCGGCTTCCCGGTGCGGGTGGAGGCGCTGTCGCGGTTCCTCACGCCGGGCCAGGCCCGCAAGGTGGTGCAGGGCCTCGAGCGGGGCGAGGTCGACGTGGTGATCGGCACCCACCGCCTGCTGAGCGAGGACGTCCGCTGGAAGGACCTCGGCCTCTTGATCATCGACGAGGAGCACCGCTTCGGCGTCACCCACAAGGAGACGATCAAGAAGCTGCGGGCCAACGTCGACGTGCTCACCCTCACCGCCACGCCGATCCCCCGGACGATGGAGATGAGCCTCACCGGCATCCTCGACCTGTCGCTGCTCAACACGCCGCCGGCGGATCGTCAACCGATCCTCACCTACGTCGGCGAGCAGGACGACCGGGCGGTCGCCGAGGCCGTCCGGCGGGAGCTGCTGCGCGAGGGCCAGGTGTTCTTCGTGCACAACCGGGTGCAGGACATCGACCACGTGGCCGGCCGGCTGAACGAGCTGGTGCCCGAGGCCCGCCTGGCGATCGCCCACGGCCAGATGGACGAGGGCACCCTCGAGAAGGTGGTGTACGACTTCTGGGAGGGCGAGTTCGACGTGCTCGTCTGCACCACGATCATCGAGTCGGGCATCGACATGCCCACGGTGAACACGCTGGTGGTCGACCGGGCCGACCTGATGGGCCTCGGCCAGCTCCACCAGCTCCGGGGCCGGGTCGGGCGTTCGGGCAGCCGGGCCTACGCCTACCTGTTCCACCCCGCCGACCGGGCGCTCACCGACCAGGCCTACGAGCGCTTGAAGACCATCGCCGAGGCGACCGAGCTGGGCGCCGGGTTCAAGATCGCCATGCGCGACCTCGAGATCCGCGGGGCCGGGAACCTGCTCGGCACCGGCCAGCACGGCCACATCGCCGCGGTCGGCTACGACCTGTACTGCCAGATGGTGGTCGAGGCGATCGGCGAGCTGAAGGGCGAGCCGGTGCGCCCCCCGGCCGAGATCAAGCTCGAGCTGCCCCTCGACGCGTTCGTGCCGCCGGGCTACATCGGCGAGGAGGAGAACCGGCTCGAGGCCTACCGGCGCCTGGCGGTGGTGGCCGCCGAGGCCGAGGTGGCCGACATCCGCGCCGAGTGGGAGGACCGCTACGGGCCGATCCCCGAGCCGGCGCTGCGCCTGCTCGACGTGGCCCGCCTGCGGGCCGAGTGCGCCCGGGTGGGCGTGCGCGAGGTCGTCGTGGTGAAGGGCGACGGGTTCTCCGGCCCGCGCTACACCGCCCGGGTCGCCCCGCTGCGGCTGAAGACGAGCCAGGCGCTGCGCTTCAAGCGGCTGGTGAAGGCCGGCGTCTACAAGGAGGAGACCGGCCAGGTGCAAGTGCCGGTCAAGGCGGCGGCCGAGACCGTCGACACGCTGATCTCGTTCCTGCGGCTCATGGTCCCCCTCGAGGACGACCAGAGCAGCGAGGCGAGCCGCGCCGGCGCGGCGGCGAGCGCCCAGTAGCCTCGCGCCGTGCCATTGCGCCTCCCCCTGCGCCCCTCACGCCGCCTCTCGCCCGCTCTCCCGCGCCGCCTGGTTGCGGCTGCGGCCTGCGCCGCGGTGCTCGCCGCTGGCTGCGGCGGCGGCGAGAAGGACGCCGACGCGAAGAAGGCGGCGGCCGAGGTCGTGACGTTCGCGTTCACCGGGTCCGCCGCCACCGTCGACGGCGTGGCGATCGACGCGCAGGTGATCGGCGACGAGGTGCAGCTGCTGCGCGACCATCCCGACTTCGCCGCGCAGGCGGTCGGCACCGACCAGCTCAACCAGGAGAACTCGACCGAGCCGAGGCCGGCCCTCGTGGCCAGCCTGCTCACCCGCGAGATCGGGGTGACGCTGGTGGAGGCCGAGCTCAAGGCCCGCAGCCTGTCGGTCAGCGCCGAGCAGCGGACGCTGGTGGAGACCGCGTTGAAGGCGCAGTTCGGGTCCGCGCTCGACGGGCTGCCGGCCGGGTACCGGGACCGTTTCGTCGGCTGGAACAGCGGCTTCCTCGCCCTCGACGACGCGCTGGCGCCGCCGCCGCCCAGCGAGGAGCAGATCCGCAAGGCCTACGACGACAACGCCGAGCTGTGGACGCAGCGCTGCGCCCGCCACGTGCTCGTGCAGACCGAGGAGGAGGCGCAGAAGGCCCTGGCCGACCTGCGCAGCGGCCGGGACTTCGACCAGCTCGCCAGCGAGCGCTCGATCGACCCCGGCTCGAAGGCGGTGGGCGGCTCGCTCGGCTGCCAGCCGAAGAGCCAGTACGTGCCCGAGTTCGAGGACGCGGTCTGGAACGCATCGCTGAAGACGCTGGTCGGGCCGGTGAAGACCCAGTTCGGCTACCACGTGATCCGCGTCGACGAGGAAAAGCAGCTCACCTACGCCGACGTGCGTGACCGGATCGCCGCGCAGCTCGCGCCCAGCAAGGGGGACACGGTGGCGCGGTGGATCGCCGAGCGGCTGGCGAAGGCGCAGATCAGCGTCGACCCCCGCTTCGGCGTGTGGGATCCGGCGGCGGGCCAGGTGACCCCGCTCGGCGAGCCCGAGACGCCGCTCGAGGCGCAGCCCGGCGAGCCGGGCGCCGGCGCCGCTCCGCCCACCAGCGCCGCGCCGGCGTCC
>JBJXGF010000242.1:0-8872 GCA_046153015.1 Acidimicrobiales bacterium
CCGACGACAAGCAGCGCCGGTTCGCCCCGCAGGTCGAGCTCGGGCGGCGGCCCCCCCGCCGGCGGCGCCGGGCAGAGCGACAGCGTGGCGCCGGCCGCGCCCCGCAGCCCGGCGGCGGCGGCGGTGACCGCCTCCAGCACCGTTCGGGTCGGGGCCCGGCGCCCGATCGCCCGTTGGATCCCGAGCAGCCGCTCGAGCGCCGGGTCGGCCCGTTGCAGGCCGAGGCCCGAGGCGCCCCACGGTTCGTATCGCCAGCTCGCGTCGCCGTCCACGGTCCGCCCTCGTCCGCCTCGCCTGACGCCACGCTACGGGCGGCTAGCGATCATTCCACCACTCTGGGTGGTTGTTCCCGGCGGTGCGCAGCTCAGCGCAGGGCGACCGGCGTCGACGTCTCGGCGAAGAAGTCGTTCCCCTTGTCGTCGACCACGACGAAGGCGGGGAAGTCCTCGACCGTGATCCGCCACACCGCCTCCATGCCCAGCTCGGGGTACTCGAGCACCTCCACCGAGCGGATGCAGTCCTTGGCGAGGCGGGCGGCGGGGCCGCCGATCGAGCCCAGGTAGAAGCCGCCGTGGCGGCGGCAGGCGTCGGTCACCGTCTTCGAGCGGTTGCCCTTGGCCAGCATCACGAGGCTGCCGCCGGCGGCCTGGAACTCGTCGACGTAGCTGTCCATCCGGCCGGCCGTGGTGGGCCCGAACGAGCCCGACGCGTAGCCCTCGGGCGTCTTGGCCGGCCCGGCGTAGTACACGGGGTGGTCGCGCAGGTAGTCGGGCAGGCCCTGGCCGGCGTCGAGGCGCTCCTTGATCTTGGCGTGGGCGATGTCGCGGGCCACCACCATCGTGCCCGAGAGGGCGAGACGGGTCTTGATGGGATAGCGCGACAGCTCGGCGCGGATCTCCGCCATCGGGCGGTCGAGGTCGACGCTGACCACCTCGCCGCCCAGCGCGGCGTCGGTCTGCTCGGGCAGGAAGCGGGCCGGGTCGGTCTCGAGCTGCTCGAGGAACACGCCGTCCGCGGTGATCTTGGCGAGCGCTTGGCGGTCGGCGGAGCAGGACACGGCGATGGCGACCGGGCAGCTCGCCCCGTGGCGGGGCAGGCGGATCACCCGCACGTCGTGGCAGAAGTACTTGCCGCCGAATTGCGCGCCGATGCCGAAGCGCTGGGTGAGCTGGTGGATCTGCGCTTCGGCCGCGCGGTCCCGAAAGCCCCGGCCGAGCTCGTTGCCGGCGTTGGGCAGCGTGTCGAGGTAGCGGGCGCTGGCGTACTTGGCCGTCTTGAGGGCGAACTCGGCCGACGTGCCGCCGATCACCACCGCCAGGTGGTACGGCGGGCAGGCGGCGGTGCCGAGCGAACGCAGCTTCTCGTCCATCCACGCCATGAGGCTCTTGGGGTTGAGCAGCGCCTTGGTCTCCTGGAACAGGTAGCTCTTGTTGGCCGAGCCCCCTCCCTTGGCCATGAACAGGAACCGGTACTCGTCGCCGTCGACGGCGTACAGCTCGATCTGGGCCGGCAGGTTGTCGCCGGTGTTGCGCTCGTCGTACATGGTGAGCGGCGCCAGCTGCGAGTAGCGCAGGTTGGCCTGCTGGTAGGTCTGCCAGATGCCCTCCGCCAGGCGGGCCTCGTCGCCGCCGCCGGTGAGCACCAGCTCGCCCTTCTTGCCCATCACGATCGCGGTGCCGGTGTCCTGGCAGGAGGGCAGCACGCCGCCGGCCGCGATCGACGCGTTCTTCAGCAGCTCCAGCGCCACGAAGCGGTCGTTCGACGAGGCTTCCGGGTCCTCCAGGATGGCCCGGAGCTGCGCCAGGTGGCCGGGGCGCAGCAGGTGGTTGATGTCGCGCAGCGCCTCGCGTGCGAGCAGCGTGAGCACCTCGGGGTCCACCTGCAGGAACCGGCGGCCGCCGGCCTCGAAGGTGCTGACGCCCTCGGCGCTGAGCCGGCGGTAGGGCGCGTCGTCGTCGTGGCCGATCGGCAGGAGATCCTGGTAGGCGAACTCGGGCATGGCCGGATCGTATCGGCGCTGCCGCCCGGGCCAGTCAGCTCGGGCGGCGGCGCCCGCCGGTCAGGCCGCGCTGAACAGCAGCGACGCCCGGGTGAGCCGCTCGACCAGCGCGGCCACCTCGGCCGCCGCCGCCTCGGGCGCCACCGAGTACTCCACCGCGACCAGCTCCACGGCGAGGCGCCCGGTGCAGCCCTGCGCCAGCAGCGTCCACACGCGGGCCCCCATGGGGTCGAGGCCGAAGCGGGCGCTGCGGGTGAGGTCGAGGAGCACGCTGTCGCCGGCGGCGCCCGTCGTCAGCACCGCGGCCGACGGGCGGTAGGTGCGGTCCAGGACGTGGGCGGTGCGCAGGTGGATGGCGGGCAGGTGGGTAGCGGGCATCGCGGCCTCCGGGTCGGCAGTGCGGGCGCCGGCGCGGCGCGCCCGCCCGGCCTCATCGAAGCTGAGGATGATCCCGTCGGTTCGCGCTGTCCGTGAGCACTCCGACTCAACAGGAGGTCGGGCGGGGCGGGTGTCAGATGCGCGGCGCGTCGAGCGCGTCGGCCGCCCGGCTCAGCTGCTCGGTGAGCTCGCCTGTCGCCGCCGGGTCGAGGTGGTCGAGCAGCACCCGGCGCACGGTGGCCACGTGGCTCGGGGCGGCGTGCTCGAGCTGCGCCAACCCCGCCGCGGTGAGCTCGGCGAACGCGCCCCGCCGGTCGGTGGCGCAGGCGGCGCGGGCCACGAGCCCGGCCTGCACCAAGCGGTCGACCCGGTAGGTGAGACGGCTGCGGGACACCAGCGCCAGGCGGGCCAGTTCGCTCATGCGCAGGCGCCGGCCGGGCGCCTCGGAGAGCTTCACGAGGATCTCGTAGTCGGCGAGCGACAGGCCATGGTCGGCCATGAGCTCGGCGTCGATGCGGTCGAGGGCGACGACCGACAGGCGCAGGAACGCACGCCAGAGCGCCTGCTCGCCCTCCGAGAGCCACTGAACGCCCACCCCGGCCAGCATACGACTCGGTTGCGGCTCGGCTAGAAACGAGCGGGGACGACCGGCTCGGGCGCCGCCGCCCATCGACCCTGGCCTCGCCACGCGCCGGCGCGCACGATGGCGCCATGGAACGCATCCTGGCCGGGGTCGACGGCTCGGCGGTGGCGGCGCGGGCCTTGCGCTGGGCGGGGGCGCTGGCCGGCTCGCTCGGCGCCGAGCTGCACGTGGCGACCGTGCTGCCCCCCGCCGCCCGCGACCTGCCGGCCGCCGTGGCGCGGGAGCTGCGCGACGCCCGGCGCCGCCTGCTCGAAGGGGAGTGGTGCGCCGAGCTCGACCCGGCCCTCGAGCGCCGGACCTACCTCCTGGAGGGCCACCCCGGGGCGGTGCTGGCGGGCCTCGCCGAGGAGCTCGCTGTCGGCCTGGTGGCCGTGGGGACCGAGGGCCATTCCGGCGTCTTCGGGGTGGGCCTCGGCTCGACGGCGCTGCACCTCGCCCACCATCTCGCCGTGGCGCTGCTGGTGGTCGGGCCCCGTTCCGTCGAGCCGCCCCTTGAGCGGATCGTGGTCGGCCTCGACGGCTCGGTGCACAGCGCCGCAGCGGCCGAGGCGGCGCTGTCGCGGGCCGCCGCGACCGGCGCGTCGCTGACTGCGGCCTACGTGTACCAGCCGCCGCTCGAGTGGACGCCGCCCACCGACCCGACCAGCTGGCGGCGCCGAGCGGCGGCCGAGCTGGAGGAGTGGGCCGCGCCGCTGCGGGGCCGGGGCGTGGAGGTGAGCACGCGCTATCTGCCCCTCGCCAACCCGGTGCTCGGCCTCGGCGACGTCGTCGAACGCGTCGACGCCGACCTGCTCGTGGTGGGCGCCCGCGGCCGCGGCGGTTTCCTCGGGCTGCGGGTGGGCGGTGTGTCGCTCCAGGCGCTGCGCCACGCCCGCGGTCCGGTGCTGCTGGCGCCGGCGGCGCCGGGCCAGCCCTAGCTGCGCTGACCCGGGCCATCGAGCGGCACGGCCCACACGAGGCGGGCGCCGCTCGAGGGCCCGGGCCCCAGCGCGAACCGCCCGCCGAGCTGCTCGGCCCGACCGCGCAGGTTGACCAAGCCGTGGCCGCTCAACGACGGCCCGGTCAACGACGGCCCGCTCGACGAGCCGGTGGGGGCGGCGCGGCCCGCACCGTCGCCGTCGACGCCCTTGCCGTCGTCGGTCACGATCAAGCTCAGCTCGCCGTCCACGTTGGCCACCGCCACCTCGACCCGCGAGGCGCCGGCGTGGCGGGCCACGTTCGAGAGCGCCTCGGTCAGCACCGCCAGCAGGTGGTCGCCCAGCTCGTCGGGGGCGGTGTCGATGACCCCCGTGAAGGTCACGCTGGGCGCGAACCCGAGCGCGTCCTCCGAGTTGGTGACCGCCTCGAGCACCCGGCTGCGCAGCCCCGACGCCCACGCCTCGTGCGACTCGAGGCGGAAGATCGCGGTGCGGATCTCTTTGATCACCGAGTCGAGCTTCTCGACGCTGTCCTGCAGGCGGGCGGCCACCTCCTCGTCGTCGATGCGCGCCACCATCGCCTGCAGGCCGAGCCCGGTGGCGAAGACCCGCTGGATCACCGTGTCGTGCAGGTCGCGGGCCATGCGCTCGCGGTCCTCGAGCACCCGCTGGCGCAGCTCGGCCTCGCGCAGGCGGGCGTCGGCCACGCGCTTGGCGGTGGTGTCGTGCACCTGGGCGATCAGCCAGCGGGGCTCGCCGTCGCGCCGGCGGACGCACACGATCGACACGTCGCCCCACGCCGTCGAGCCGTCGCTGCGCACGAAGCGGCACTCCGCCAGGGCGGCGCGCTGCTCGCCCGAGAGCAGCGCCGCGATCATCGCCTCCTCCGCCTCCGGGCCGTCGGGGTGCTCGAAGCGGAACGGGGAGTCGGCCAGCAGCTCGTCGCGGCGACGGCCGAAGAACCGGCACATCGCGGCGTTCACCGCCACCACGGCCCGGCTCGGGGTGAGCAGAACCGCCGGCAGGGGCGAGCTCTCGAAGATCACGTGCAGCCGCTCCTCGCGGTCGCGCAGATCGTCCTCGACGCGCAGCTGCTCCGAGATGTCGCGCGCCACCGCCACGCAGAAGCGGCGGCCCCCGTGCTCCGCTGGCGGGCACTGCAGCAGCACCTCGACCGGCACGTCGACCCCGTCGCGGCGCCGGGCCAGCGTGCGCAGCGCCACCGAGCCGGTGTCGGCCGCGGCGGCCTGGGCCACGAGGGCGCGCAGGCCGGTCTCGCCGTACTCGGGCAGCAGGTGCAGCGGCGTGAGGGCGAGCAGCTCGTCTCGGGAGAAGCCCACCTGCTGCGAGGCGCCGTCGTTCACGTAGGTGAAGCGCAGGCTGTCGGGGTCGAAGATGAACACGCCGTCGGCCGTGGCGTCGATGGCGGCGCGCACCTGGCGGGTGTGCTCCTCGGCTTGGAGCCGGTCGCGCACGTCGCGGACGGCGGCGACCACCAGCAGCTCACCGGCGTGGCGCAGCGGGCTGAGGCTGATCTCGACCGGGGTCTCGTCGCCGCTCTTCGTCAGGGCGGCCAGGTCGAGCCGGGCGCCCATCGGCCGCACGGCGGGCTCGGCCCGGTAGCCGAGGCGCAGCGAGGCGTGCCTCCGGCGCTGCCGCGGCGGCACGAGCATCTCGAGCGGTTGGCCGAGCAGCTCGAGGCGGTCGTAGCCGAGCAGCTCCTCGATCCGGCGGTTGACCAGCACCATCCGGCCCTGCTCGTCGGTCACGAGCAGCCCGTCGGGCGCCGCGTCGATGAGCGCCCGCACCACGTCCTCGGTGAGCCCGAGCGGGCCGGGCGAGGGGTCGCCAGTCTGTTCACCGGTCTGTTCACCGGTCTGTTCAGCCACTGCGTCGCCCATCGCGTCGCCCATCGTGGCGGGGGTCGGGCGACTGCGCCAAGCCGCACCGGACGCCGGCCCCGCCTCGTTCACCACTGGCGGGCGGCGACCTGCGGCGCCAGGCGGGCCACGTCGTCGGGGTCGAGGAGCTCCGAACCGGCCCGCAGCGTGGTGGCGGACCCGGCGGCGATGCCGAAGCGGGCCGCCTCCTCCAGCTCGGCGCCCCGCTCGAGCGCGGTCACCACTCCGGCCACCATGCTGTCGCCGGCGCCCACCGTGCTGACCGGCCTCACCGCAGGGGCGAAGAGGCGCACCGCCGGACGGTCCCGCTCCACCAGCAGGGCCCCGGCCGGCCCGAGCGAGAGCAGCACCGCCTGGCCGCCGCCGGTGTCGAGCAGCTCGCGGCAGGCCGGCTCGAACTCCGCCTCGGCCCGCAGGGACCGGCCGGCCCAGGTGCACAGCTCGTTCACGTTCGGCTTCACGAGGAACACCCCGGCCCGCGCCGCGGCGGCCAGGCCCTCGCCCGAGCTGTCGACCACCGTGCGCCGCAGCGGGCCGGCCGCCGCGGCCAGACCGGCCACGAAGCCCGGATCGACCCCCGGGGGCAGCGAACCGGACAGCACCACGTGCTGGGGCCCGTCCCCGGCCCCGTGCGCGTTCCCGCTGCTCATCGGCGGGGTGCGCGCCAGCTCCGCCCGGACCGCCGCCAGCACCGACTCGGTCTCGGGCCGGCTCAGCGCGGGCCCGGGCAGCGAGAAGCGGTACTGGCGCCCGGTGGAGGTCTCGGTCACGGCCAGGCTCTGGCGGGTGGCCCCGACGGTCGTCACCTCCACGTACCGGACACCCTCCACGCCCAGCAGCTCGCACACCCGCCCGCCGCTGAGCCCACCGGCGGTGAGCACCGCCACCGCCCGGGCGCCGAGCCGGGTGGCGGCGCGGGCGACGTTGACGCCGCCCCCGCCGGCGTGCTCGGTGGGCGACGCGCAGCGCAGCTTGCGCTCGGGCTCCACCACCGGCACCGACGCGCTCACGTCGAGGCTCGGGTTCAGCGTGACGGTCAGCACGAGACGGTCAGCAACATGCGTGGGCGGCGGCGGGCGGCACGCGGCCATCGTAGGGTCGAGCGGCCGATGGACGCCCCGCCGCCAAGGCCGAACGGCCCTTCCGCGGCGAAGATGGGGGCGGCGAGGATGAACCCGCGCCGGGGAGCGAGCGCCCGAGTACCTGGGGAGACGACATGAGCGAGCAGTCAGGCAAGCGGATCGTGGTCGGCATCGACGGCTCGGACGGCGCGTCGACCGCGCTGCTCTGGGCGGCGGAGGAGGCGAGGCTGCGCGGCGCCAAGCTCGAGGTGGTCCACGCCTGGCACCCGGTGGCCTACGCCTACCCCGAGGCCTACATGGTGAACATGCCCGACCTCGAGACGGCGGCCAAGGAGATGGTGACGAAGACGCTCGAGGCGCACGCCCACGCGCTCCAAGGCATCGAGGTCGTCTCGACCGTGCTC
Organism: Acidimicrobiales bacterium; assembly: GCA_046153015.1. GTDB lineage: Bacteria > Actinomycetota > Acidimicrobiia > Acidimicrobiales > CAIXPF01 > JBJXGF01. Next base: position 7,325 of record JBJXGF010000242.1, read on the forward strand.
GAGGGCCATGCGGGCAAGGCGATCGTCGACGCCGCCGAGGGCGCCGAGATGATGGTGGTGGGCAGCCGCGGCCGCTCGGGGGTGGCCAGCCTCCTGCTCGGCTCGGTGAGCACGTTCTGCGTGCACCATGCGCCCGGCGTGGTGGTCGTGGTGCCGGCCGGGGAGTGACCGGCCCGGCCGGGGCGCCGGAGGAGGCGGCCGCTGCGGTCGAGACCCACGTGTCCACGCTGTTCTTCCTGCGGGACCGGGTCTACAAGCTGTGCAAGCCGGTGTCGCTCGGCTTCCTCGACTACAGCACCCGGGAGCGCCGCCTCGAGGCTTGCCGCCGGGAGGTGGAGCTCAACCGCCGCCTGGCGCCCGACGTGTACCTCGGCGTCTACACCGTGCTCGACGACGCCGGCGCGCCCTGCGAGCACCTCGTGGCCATGCGCCGGATGCCCGCCGACCGGCGCCTGACCGCGCTGCTCGACACGCCCGAGGCCGCCGACCGGGTGCGGGACACAGCCCGCGCCCTCGCCGCGTTCCACGCCGGCGCGGCCCGCACCGCGCTCGCCCGGGACGCGGCCGAGGCCGCCTCGCTGCGGGCGCTGTGGGCCGACAACGCCGCCGAGCTGGCCCGTCACCCGCAGGCCGCGTCGGCGGCCGAGCTGGTCCGGGCGGAGCGGCTGGCGGGGCGCTACCTCGACGGCCGGGCCGGCCTCCTCGCCGAGCGGGCGGCCCGCGGCCTCGCCGTGGACGGCCACGGCGACCTTCTGGCCGACGACATCTTCTGCCTGCCCGACGGGCCCCGACTGCTCGACTGCCTGGCCTTCGACGACCGTCTCCGGGCCGGCGACGTGCTCCTCGACGCCGCGTTCCTTGCCATGGACCTCGAACGCCTCGGCCGGGCGGACCTCGCCGCCGCCTTCCTCGACTGGTACCGCGAGTTCAGCGGCGAGCGCCACCCGCGCTCGTTGGCCGACCATTTCGTGGCCTACCGCGCCCAGGTCCGGGCCAAGGTGGCGGCGATTCGCGCCGCTCAGGCCGGTTCCGGGGCAGGCGCCGGCGCCGGCGGGGCGGCATGGGCCGCTGCGTCCTCGCTGCACCGGCTCTGTCTCGGCCACCTGGAGGCGGCCCGCGTGCGCCTCGTGCTCGTGGGCGGCGCGCCGGGCGTGGGCAAGTCGACCGTCGCCGAGGCGCTGGGGCGGGCGACCGGGTGGGCGGTGCTGCGCAGCGACGAGATCCGCAAGGAGCTGCTGGGGGTGGACCGCCTGGCCGACCTGTCGGCGCCGCTCGGTCAGGGGGCGTACAGGCCGGAGACGACTGTGCGGACCTACCAGGAGCTGGCCCGTCGCGCCGGCGCGCTCGCCGCCCGGGGAGAGTCGGCCATCCTCGACGCTTCATGGCTCGACCCGGTGCGTCGCGCCGAGCTGGCGGCGGCGGCCGAGGCGGCGGCCGCCGACCTGGTCGAGCTGCAGGTGCAGGCCCCGCCCGCGCTGGCCGCTGCTCGGATCAGGGCGCGGCGGGCGGCGGGCGGCGACCCGTCCGACGCCACCGAGGAGGTGGCCG
>JBJXGF010000247.1:0-5056 GCA_046153015.1 Acidimicrobiales bacterium
CCGCGCGGCAGTTGCGCCCACCGCACCGTCGCGGCGCCGCCGGGCCGGACCGCCGGGCTCTACGCTCCTGGCCCGTGGCCAGCTCCGCCGACCGCTCCTCCGACGGCGCCGGCGACGGCTTCGACGCCTCGACCTACGGCGAGGGCTTCGCCGACGTGTACGACGAGTGGTACGAGTCGGTCTCCGATGCGGCGGAAACCGTGGCGGCCGTCGCCCGGCTGGCCCGCCGGGCCGGCGGCGACAACAGCGACGGCAACGACAGCGGCGACGGCGAGCCCGGCACGGCCCTGGAGCTCGGCTGCGGCACCGGGCGGCTGCTGCTGCCACTCGCCGAGACCGGCACGCCCGCGGTCGGCCTCGACGCCAGCCCGGCCATGCTCGCCCGCCTGGCGGCCAAGCCGGGCGCCGAGCGGGTGAGGGCCCGGCTGGGCGACATGGCGGCGTTCGACCTGCGCGCCGACGGGCCCTTCGCGGTGGTCTTCGCTGCGTTCAACACGTTCTTCAACCTCACCAGCCGCGCCGCGCAGGAGCGCTGCCTGCGCCTCGTGCACGAGCACCTGGCGCCGGGGGGGCGGCTCGCGCTCGAGTGCTTCGCCCCGGCCGACCTGCGGGGCGAGCCGATCGACGCGGTCGAGGTCCACTCGCTCACCGTGGACCGGGTGGTGCTGCGGGTGAGCGTGGTCGACCCGGCGGCCCAGCTCGTGACCGGCCAGCACGTGGAGCTGAGCAACGCCGGGGTGCGCCTGCGGCCGTGGCGGCTGCGCTACGCGTCGCCGGCCGAGCTCGACGAGATGGCCGCGGCCGCCGGCTTCACCCTCGAGGCCCGCAGCGCGTCGTGGCAGGGCGGGGCGTTCACCGCCGGCAGCCGCCAACACGTGAGCATCTACCGTCGGGAGGAGGCCGACCGCGCCGGGTAGCCTGACCGCCGGCGATCGGGCGCCGCCGCCGGCCGGCCGCTCCTACACGGCCCCTCCTACACAGCCTCTCCTCCATCTCGGGACGGCATGAACGAGCTGCGCTGGAACCCTCTCTCCCAGCGGTGGGTGACCATCGCCACCGACCGCGCCTCCCGCCCCCAGGATTTCGCCCCCCGCCGCCTCCAGGTGGAGGCCGACCTCGGGCGCCCCTGCCCGTTCTGCCCCGGGAACGAGGAGGAGACGCCGCCCGCGCTGGAGACGTACGGCCCGCAGGGCAAGTGGCTGGTGCGCGTGGTGCCGAACCTGTACCCGGCCTTCGCCGGCAGCGGTCGGCTCGAGACCACCCAGCGGGGCCCGGCGCACCGCCGCGCCTCGGCCAACGGCATCCACGAGGTGCTCGTGTTCAGCCCGGAGCACTCGAGCAGCTGGGCCGACCTCGACGACCGCCAGGCCGGCCTCGTGATGGCCGCGATCCGAGACCGGGTGGAGGACCACGCACGCTCGGCCGCGGTGGAGTACACGCAGGTGATCGTCAACTACGGGCGCGAGGCCGGAGCGTCGATCGAGCATCCGCACGGGCAGCTGCTCGGCATCCCGTTCGTGCCCGGCGAGATCACCGAGGAGCTGGCCGCGTTCTCCCAGCCGCTCGGCGACGAGCCGGGCGAGGGCGGCCTGCTCACCGACGTGCTGCGCTACGAGCTGGCCTCGGGCCAGCGCATCGTGCACGACGAGCCGCGGGTGACCGTGCTGTGCCCGTACTGGAGCGGCTCGCCGTACGAGATGCTGGTGGCCCCCAAGGCGCAGGTGGCCCACCTCGACAAGGCCAGCCCGCGGGACGTGGCGGCGGTCGGCCGGGCGCTGCGCACCGCGCTCGCCAAGCTCCGCCTCCTGCTCGACGACGTGGCCTACAACCTGGTGTTCCACTCGGCGCCGCACGGGCGGGGCGGCCCGCCGGCGCCGTTCCACTGGCACGTGCACGTGGTGCCGGCGGTCACCACGGTGGCCGGCTTCGAGATGGGCACGGGCGTGAAGATCAACGTGGTCGAGCCCGAGGCGGCGGCCGCGCAGCTGCGCGACCAGCCCGGCTAGCCTCCGGCCATGGCAGTGAATGCGAAGAGCGCGGTCGTCGTCGGCGTGGGCCAGTTCCAGCAGAAGCCCGCCAACCCCGCCGAGGCGTTGGAGCCGCTGGCGATGATGGTCGCCGCCATCGAACGGGCCGCGGAGGACGCCGGGGCCCGGTCGCTGCTCGCTCGCGCCGAGTCGATCCGGGTGGTGCAGGGGGCCTGGCCCTACCGGGACCCGGGCCGGCTGATCGCCGCCCGCCTCGGCGCCGACCTCCGGGACTCGGTGGTCACCCCCAACGGCGGCAACGCACCGCAGGCCCTCGTGAACGACACGGCGCTGGCCATCGAGCGGGGCGAGCTGTCGGTGGCGATCCTGACCGGCGCGGAGGGCATCAACTCCCGGCGCCGGGCCCGGGCTGCGGGCGTGACGATCCCGTACACGACCGACGCCGACGCGCCCCGCGCTCGCCGCCTCGGCCCCGAGGTGGAGATGAGCCACCCCGTCGAGGTCGAGCGGGGCATCGACGCACCGGTGAACTTCTATCCGATGTTCGAGACGGCCATCCGCTACGCCAACGGCGAGGACGTCGACGCGCACCGGGCCCGCATCGCCCGGCTCTGGGCCGGGTTCAACGCAGTGGCCGTGCAGAACCCGAACGCCTGGATCCGCACGCCGCTCACCGCCGAGCAGATCGCCGCACCGGGGCCCGACAACCGCATGATCGGCTTCCCGTACACGAAGCTCCTCAACTCCAACTGGAACCTCGACCAAGCGGCCGCGGTGATCATGTGCTCCGCCGAGGCCGCCGAGGCGCTCGGCATCGCCCGCGACCGTTGGGTGTTCCCCCAGGCCGGAACCGACGGGCACGACACCTACTTCGTGTCGAACCGCCGCGACCTGCATTCCTCCCCGGCGATCAAGGCGTGCGGCGAGGCGCTCTTCGAGCTGGCCGGCTGCGGGGTGGACGACGTGGCCCACGTCGACCTCTACAGCTGCTTCCCCTCCGCAGTGCAGATCGGGGCGGCCGAGCTCGGCCTCGGGCTCGACCGCCCGCTCACCGTCACCGGGGGGCTCACCTTCGCCGGCGGCCCGCTCAACAACTACGTGCTGCACGCCATCGCCACCATGGTGGAGGTGCTGCGCGCCCACCCGGGCGAGCTGGGCCTCAACTCGGCCAACGGCGGCTACACCACCAAGCACGCGCTCGGCCTGTACTCGACCGAACCGCCGGCGGGAGGGTTCAAGCACGCCGACGTGCAGGCGGTGATCGAGAAGACGCCGGCCCGGGAGCTCGACGCCGGCTACGCGGGCCGCGCCGAGCTGGAGAGCTACACGGTGATGTTCGACGGCGACAACCGGCCGGCGAAGGCGCTCGCCGCGTGCCTCACCCCCGCCGGGGCCCGCCAGTGGGCCACGAGCGAGGAGCCGGGGCTGCTCGGCGCGCTCTGCGCCGAGGAGCACTGCGGCCGGGCGGTGGAGCTCGACGCCAAGGCCCAGCTGCACCTCGTGTAGGCCCCGCCCGGCGGCGATTGCGACCGTCGCGTGACGATAGCGGGGCGGCGTGGCAGCGCGGCGGCGCGGCGCCGCTAGGCTGACCCCGCCCGGGCGGCCCAAGCGCCGTCGAGGGCCATCGGCGCCAGCGGTTGGCCCGGTCGGCCCCCGCAGCGCCGGCGGCCTGCAGGCCACGCGGTCCATTCCCGCGGGGCCCAAGCGGATCAGTTGGATCGGCGGCCTCGGCGGGCCCGCCGGCGGAGGGGCGAATGCGGCAACGGTCGAGCGCGCGATCCTGGGCGTTGCGGGCGCCTCTGGCGCTGCTCGCCCTCGTACTGGGGGCCACCGCGCTCAAGGCCAACGGCCGCTCGGCGGCCGAGGTCATGCTGTCCGACGGCGTCGTGTGGCTGGCCACCGCGGCGCGAGGCGAGGTGACCCAGCTCAACGCCGAGGGCGAGGTCACCGCACGCGTCACCGTGGCCTCGCCTGGCGCACCGCTCGAGCTGGCGCAGGCCGGCGCCGACGCGCTGGTGCTCAATCGGGCCACGGGCGAGGTCGGCGTGGTCGACGGCGCGGCGTTGGACTACGGGCCCACCACCGTGTTCGGCGGCAACGGCGCCGACACCGTGCTCATCGCGAACGGCGGGCAGCCTTACGTGCTCGACGCCGCCGCCGGCCGCGTGCGCGCCCTCAACCCCGACACGGTGGCGGTGGCCGGCGAGGCCACGCTCAGCCCGCCGCTCACCGCCAGCGCCGTCGACTCCTCGGGCGTGCTGTGGGCCGCGGTGCAGGCCACCGGCGAGGTGGCCAGCGTCAGCGGGGACGGCCGCCACACCCGCCGCCAGGTGGCCGACCGCCAGGGCGACGCGCCGATCGTGGTCGCGCTGGCCGACGACCGGCCCTACGTGGTGAACCCGCTGACAAGCGAGATCCGGGCGCTGGGCGAGGACGGCGGTCTCGGGGCGCCGCTGTGCCCCAACCTGGAGGCCGACGAGCTGCTCGGCGCGGCGGTCACCGGAACCGAGCCCGGGGAGCACCCCCGCCTCTTCGCGCTCGTCGCCAAGCGGGCGCAGCTGCTCTCGATCGATCTGAAGAGCCGCTCCTGCACGCGTCTCACGATTGGACCGGCGGGCGACGACTTCGGTGAGCCGACCACCGCCGGCGGCGCCGTGTTCATCCCCGACGTCACGCGTGGCCACGTGGTGGTGATCGACGCGGCGACCAACGTGATCACCCGGAACGCGCCGGTCGTCCGCCAGGGCGAGCCCTTCGAGCTGGTCCGCGACGAAGGCGTGGTCTGGTACAACTCGCTCTCGGGGCCCGAGGCGGGGGTGATCAACCCGGACGGCTCGGTCGAGCGGTCCGAGAAGTACAAGGACCAGGCCCGGCCGGCGTTCGGCACCCGCACCGGCGCCGCCGGCGCGGGCGGCCCCGGCGCCGAGGCCGGCGGCGGAGAGCCGCTGAGCACGAGCGGCACGACGAGAGACGGCAGGGGGAACGCCCAGGGGACCGGCGGCGGCACGGCCGACGGCGCCGGAGCGGCCGGCGGCGGGGCGGGTTCGGGCGGCGCTGGCGCCGGCGGC
>JBJXGF010000249.1:0-4926 GCA_046153015.1 Acidimicrobiales bacterium
GCCGGACGGCCCGCCGGCGCGCGAAGCTGACCGGCGATGATCAGACGGTTGGTTTGGATGGCGCTGGGCGCCGGCGGCGCCGTGTGGGTGGAGCGGCGCGTGAAGCGCCTCACAGCGCGGATTCGGCCCGACCACGCGGCGGTGCGGGCCGGGCGCCGGGTCGCCGGCGCGTTGGGCGACGGGCGGGCGGCGGCCCGCCACGCCGAGGCTCGGCTGAGGTCGGAGTACCGGCCCGGGTAGGCTGGCAGGCGCATGAAAGCGAACGAGCTTCGCCGCGCCTTCGTCCAGTTCTTCGTCGACCGCGGGCACACGCCGGTGGCCTCGGCCAGCCTGATCCCCCACGACCCGACGCTGCTGTTCACGGTGGCGGGCATGGTGCCCTTCAAGCCGTACTTCGTGGGCGAGGAGACCCCGCCGTTCGCCCGGGCCACCACCGTGCAGAAGTGCGTGCGGGCCGGCGGCAAGCACAACGACCTCGACGAGATCGGCCGCTCCCACCGGCACCTCACGTTCTTCGAGATGCTCGGCAACTTCAGCTTCGGCGACTACTTCAAGGCCGACGCCATCCCGTTCGCGTGGGAGTTCATCACCGAGGCGCTGGGCCTCGACCCCGAGCGCCTGTGGATCACCGTGCACCTCTCCGACGACGAGGCGGCCGACCTGTGGCACGACAAGGTCGGCGTGCCCCGGGAGCGGATCCAGCGTTTCGACGAGGACAACTTCTGGCGCATGGGCGACACCGGCCCCTGCGGGCCGTGCTCGGAGATCTTCTGGGACAAGGGGCCCGAGTACGGCCCCGACGGCGGCCCGCTGGCCAGCGACGAGCGCTACATCGAGATCTGGAACCTCGTGTTCATGCAGTTCGAGCAGCAGGGCGACGGGTCGATGACCCCGCTGCCCAAGCCCTCGATCGACACCGGGGCCGGTCTCGAGCGGATCCTCACCGTGCTCCAGGGCGTCGACTCGGTGTACAAGCTCGACGAGTTCGTCCGCCTGCTCGAGGTGGCCCAGCGGGCGAGCGGCGTGGCCTACGGCGCCGACGAGCGCAAGGACGTCTCGCTGCGCATCCTCGTGGAGCACGCCCGCACGATGACCTTCCTCGTGTCGGACGGCGTGTTCCCCTCCAACGAGGGCCGCGGGTACGTGCTGCGCCGCATCATCCGCCGGGCGGTGCGCCACGCCTACCTGCTGGGCGTGGAGAAGCTGGTCATGCCGAGCCTGGTCGACGCGGTGGTTGACATCATGGGCGCCGACTACCCGGAGCTGGCGAAGACCCACGAGTTCGTGCGGGGCGTGATCGAGCGGGAGGAGGAGCGCTTCCGTCAGACGCTCAAGACCGGCTCCGCCATCCTCGACGAGGAGCTCGCCCAGCTCGCCCCCGGCGGTCAGCTCGCCGGCGAGGTGGCGTTCCAGCTCCACGACACCTACGGCTTCCCCCTCGAGGTCACCCAGGAGATCGTGGAGGAGCGCGGCCTCCGCGTCGACCGGGCCGGGTTCGACTCGGCGATGGCCGACCAGCGCGCCCGGGCGAAGGCGGCCCGCAAGGGCGTGGAGGCCGACGAGCATTTCGACCAGCACCAGGAGCTGCTCGAGCAGTTCGGGCCGACCGAGTTCGTGGGCCGCGAGCTCGACCAGGTGGAGGCGCGGGTGCTGGCCGTGATCGGCGACGCGATCTTCCTCGACCGTTCGCCGTTCTACGCCGAGAGCGGCGGCCAGATCGGCGACGCCGGGGTCGTCGAGACCGACACCGGGCGGGCCGAGGTGATCGACACCACCTTCGCCCTGCCCGGCCTGCACCGCCACGCGGTGCGCGCCATCGAGGGCACGATCCTGCCCGGCCAGGCGGCGCGCGCCGCGATCGCCGCCTCCCGCCGGGATGCCATCCGCCGCAACCACACCGGCACGCACCTGCTCCACTGGGCGCTGCGCACGGTGCTGGGCGAGCACGTGAAGCAGCAGGGCTCGCTGGTGGCGCCGGACCGGCTGCGGTTCGACTTCTCGCACTACGAGGGGCTCACCCCCGAGCAGGTGGCCGCGGTGGAGGACCTCGTGAACGGCGAGGTGCTGGCCAACGCGCCGGTCCGGCACTACGAGACCACCCGCAAGGAGGCCGAGGCGGCCGGGGCCATCGCCTTCTTCGGCGAGAAGTACGGCGACGTGGTGCGCGTGCTCGAGGCCGGCCCCCACTCGACCGAGCTGTGCGGCGGGACCCACGTGCGGGCCACCGGGGACATCGGGCCGCTCAAGATCGTGTCGGAGGGTTCGATCGGCTCGAACATCCGCCGCGTGGAGGCGGTCACCGGGTTCGGCGCGGTCGACCGGCTGCGGGCCCGGGAGGCCACGCTCGCCCACGCCGCCGAGCTGGTCGGGGTGCCGGTGGACGACCTGGTCGAGGGCATCGGCCGCCGCCTGAACGAGCTGAAGGCCGCCCAGAACGAGCTGAAGGCCCTGCGCCGCCGCGCCGCGGTCGGCCAGGCCGACGAGCTGGCCGCCGCCGCGGCCGACGGGCTGGTGGTGGCCCGGGTCGAGGGTGTGTCGCGTGACGAGCTGCGCGACCTGGCGCTGGCGGTGCGCGACAAGCCCGGCGTGCGCGCCGCCGTGCTCGGCGCGGCCCCGGCCGAGGGCGGCGCAGCGCTCGTGGCCGCGGTGGGCAAGGACAGCGGCCTCAACGCGGGCGAGCTGATCGCCGAGGCGGCGAAGCTCGTGAAGGGCGGCGCGGGGCGCAACCCGGAGCTGGCCATCGCCGGCGGCAAGGACCCGGCCGGCCTCGACGCCGCGCTCGAGCTCGTGCGGCGCGCCGTCGGCGCGTGAGGGCCCTCGGCCTCGACCTCGGCAGCCGCCGCATCGGGGTGGCGCTGTCGGACTCGGGCGGTCGGGTGGCCACGCCGTTCACCGTGCTCGAACGCTCGGGGGACCGCGCCCGGGACCACCGCCGGGTGGCGCAGCTCGTGGCGGAGGCCGAAGCCGAGGCGGTGGTGGTCGGCCTGCCGTTGTCGTTGAGCGGCTCGGTGACCGCCGCCGCCCGCGCCGCGCTGGCCGAGGCGGAGGAGCTGGCATCCACCGTCGGCGTGGCCGTGCACACCTATGATGAACGCTTGAGCACGGTGTCGGCCGAGCGCAGCCTGCGGGCTCAGAACCTCCGCGGCCCGGCCCGGCGCCGGGTGGTCGACCAGGTCGCCGCGGCGGTGATGCTCCAGGCTTGGCTCGACGCTCGCGCCGCCCAGGCGCCGGAGGCCTCCAGCGGATGAGCACCCAACGTGACCACGCGGCGCAGGGCCACCGCCGCGTTGCGGCGCGCGACCGAGGCGCGCCGCCCCCGGCCGAGGCCGACAGCTCCCGCGGGCCGGCCGGCCAGGACAGCCACGAGGGGCAAGACGGCTACGACGAGTTCTTCGCCTTCGACGACGGCGACTACGTGCGGATCCCGCGGCGGACCTCGTTCGCCCGGCGGTTGGCGACGGTGGCGGCGATCGGCGGGCTGCTCGTGGCGCTGGTGCTGGGCGGCGGCGCCTATGCGTTGGCCCGGGTGCGCGACCCGGCCGGCCCGCCGGGCCCGCCGATCGAGCTCGAGATCCCGCGCAACTCGAGCATGGCCGAGATCGCCCGCCTTCTCGACGAGGCCGGCGTGATCGAGAACGCGCAGATCTTCCGCTACTACGCGGCCCGCCGCCACGAGGGCGGCTTCCAGGCCGGCACCTACCAGATCGGCACGAACCTGAGCTTCGACCAGGCGATCGCCGCGCTGGCGAAGGGCCCGGCGCTGCCGCCGTTCGTGCAGGTGACCGTGCCCGAGGGGCTCACCCTCAACCAGCTCGCCCGCCGGCTCGGCGACGCGGTCGAGCGCTTCAGCCCCGAGTCCGTGCTGGCCGCCGCGGCCGACCCGTCGATCCGCAGCCGGTTCCAGCCCCCCGAGGTCGCCTCCCTGGAGGGGGTGCTCTTCCCCGACACCTACCGGATCGAGGACCGCGACAGCGAGGTCGCCGCCCTCGGGCGCATGACCGCCCAGTTCGACAAGGTGGCCGGCGAGCTCGGCTACGACCAGGCCCCCGAGCGGGTCAACCGTTGGCCCTGGGAGGTGCTGGTCATCGCGTCGATGATCGAGCGGGAGGCGAAGGTCCCCGAGGACCGGGCCAAGGTGGCCCGGGTCATCTACAACCGTCTCGACGCCGGCATGACGCTCGGCATCGACGCCACCACCCAGTACGCCGTCTACCTGGCCACGGGCCAGCTCAAGGCCTCGCTCACCCGCAGCGACCTGGAGATCGACTCGCCGTACAACACCCGGCGCTACCCCGGTCTGCCGCCCGGGCCGATCGCCTCGCCCGGTCGGGCCACGCTCGAGGCCGCGCTCAACCCGGCGGAAGGCGACTGGCTGTACTACGTGCTCGCCGACCCTGCCGGGCATCACTTCTTCACCAAGAGCGCCCGGGAGTTCGAGCGTCAGAAGAAGGCGTCCCAGGACGCCGGGCTCATCCCGTGACCGGTCGCTGATGGCGTCGCGCTCGCCGCTGTCGGGCGCCACCCGGCTGGCCGGCGTGATCGGCCGCCCGGTCCGCCACTCGCTGTCTCCGGCCATCCACAACGCGGCGTTCGCGGCGCTGGGGCTCGACTGGGTCTACCTGGCCTTCGAGGTCGGCGAGGGCCGAGCCGACGACGCGCTCTCGGCGATGGCCGCGCTGGGCCTCGGCGGCTTGTCGGTGACGATGCCGCACAAGACCGCGGTGGCCCGGTCGCTGCGCCGGCTCACGCCGCAGGCCGCCGCGCTCGACGCGGTGAACTGCGTGGCCTGGGAGGGCGGCGAGCTGGTGGGCCACAACACCGACGGCGGCGGCCTCGTCGACTCGCTGCGGGCCGACGCCGGTTTCGACCCGGCCGGGGCGCGCTGCGCCCTTTTCGGCGCGGGCGGCGCGGCGCGGGCGGTGGCCG
>JBJXGF010000266.1:0-3642 GCA_046153015.1 Acidimicrobiales bacterium
GCCCGTCGCCGCCGCTCTGGGCCTCCGCGTCGAGGGGTTCGTGGTCGTTCATGGGTTCGCCCGCCGTTTCAGTCATGGGTCCGCTTCCACCAGTCGAAGGTCTGGGTGAGCCCGTCGGCCAGCGAGACCTCGGGCGCCCAGCCCAGCAGCTCCCGGGCCCGGCTGATGTCGGGCACCCGCCGGCGGGTGTCCTCGAAGCCGGGGCCGTAGTACTCCTCGTAGGGCACAGAGCGGATCTCCGAGCTGGAGCCGACCAACGCCCGGATCAGCTCGGCCAGCTCGCCGATCGTGGTCTCGTGGGGGTTGCCGAGGTTGATCACGGTCCCCTCCGCCGCCGGCGTCACGCCGGCGAGGTAGGTGCCGCGCACCGTGTCGTCCACGTAGGTGAAGCAGCGGCTCTGGCGGCCGTCGCCGTGCACGGTGATCGCCTTGCCCGAGGAGCACTGCGACAAGAAGTTGGCCACCACCGAGCCGTAGCCGCGGGGGTCGAGCCGGGGCCCGTAGGAGTTGAAGTAGCGCACGATGCTCATGGGCAGACCGTGCGCGGCGTAGGCGAACGCGAGGTGCTCGTCGACCGCCTTGGCGGTGGAGTAGCTCCAGCGGTGGACCCGGGTGGAGCCGAGCACGCGGTCGTCGTCCTCCTGCATGGGGACCTTCGCCGTCTTGCCGTAGACCTCCGAGGTGGAGGCCACCACCACCTTGCGCCAGTAGCGGAACGCCGCCTTGAGAACGTTCTCGGTGCCGGCGGTGTTGGTGAGCAGCGACTGCAGGGGCGACTCGACGATGTGGCGCACGCCGACCGCGGCGGCCAGGTGGAACACGAGCTGGGCCCGTTCGACCTCGGTCTCCACCAACGCCTCATCGAGGATCGAGCCGTTGACGAAGCGAATCCGGTCCAGGCAGTGCTCGATGTTGCGCACCCGGCCGGTCGTGAGGTTGTCGAGCACGGCCACGTCGTGGCCTTCGGCGAGCAGCAGGTCGACGAGGTGCGAGCCGATGTAGCCCGCACCTCCGGTCACGAGGACGCGCATGTGGTCGCCTGCTCCTTGTCGGTCGAGAGTCGGGTGGGCTGCAGGATGAACATCCTCATTCTGGTCGGCCGCGGCCCCGCGGGCGATGAGCGATCGCCCACGATTCGCGTCCCGAGCAGGGTCAGCGCCGCCCAGTGTGGTCCGCCCTCGCCCGACGCCCGACGCCGTTTCCCCCTCCCGTCACTCCGGCCTACAGTGGCAACAGCGGAGTTGAAGGGTGGTCTTCCACATGACGCCTATCGAGCAGGAGGGGGCCGGCCCGGGCCGCGGGCCGCGCGCTCGCTTCCTCATCGTGGCCGAGGTGGCCGAGCAGCTGCGGGTGTCGACGATGACGGTGTACCGGCTGATCAAGTCGGGCGAGCTGCCCGCCGTGCGGATCGGGCGCTCGTTCCGGCTCCGGGAGGACGACGTCGACGTCTTCTTGTCCCGCCGGTTCACCGAGGCCGGCTGACCCCGCCGCATGCCGCTGCGGTACGAGACGGTCACGTTCCTCTCCGACTACGGCCTCGACGACGAGTTCGTCGGCGTCGTCAAGTCGGTCATCCGCCAGATCGCCCCCGGCGCGGAGGTGATCGACCTGACCCACCAGATCCCCCCGCACGACGTGCGCGCCGGCGCGCTGCTCTTGGCCCGCAGCGCGCAGTACCTCTGCCCGGGTGTGGTGCTGGCGGTCGTCGACCCGGAGGTGGGCGGCGAGCGCCGCGCCATCGCCGTCGAGGTGGGCGACGGCCAGTCCGTCCTGGTGGGGCCGGACAACGGGCTGCTGGCGCCGGCGGTCGGCATGGTCGGCGGCGCCTCCCGGGCGGTGGAGCTCACCAACCCGGAGTTCCAGCTGCCCACCGCCGGGGCCACCTTCGCCGGGCGGGACGTGTTCGCCCCCGCCGCCGCGCACCTCTGCGCCGGCGTGGAGCTCGCCCAGCTCGGCCCGTCGGCGCCGGTGCACTCGCTGCGCCCGGGCATCGTGCCGCTCTCGCGGCGCGAGGCGGCGGCGCTGGTGGGCGAGGCCCTGTGGGTCGACCGGTTCGGGAACGTGCAGCTCAACGTCGATCCCGAGGAGGCGGCCCAGCTCGACCCCGAGCGGCTCACTCTCCAGGTGGGCGAGCGGCGGATCCCCGCCCGCCTGGTGGCCGCCTACGCCGAGCTGCGGGTCGGCGAGGTGGGCCTCGTGGTCGACTCCTACGGGCTGCTCTCGGTGGCGGTCAACCGCGGCGCGGCCGCCGACGAGCTGAACCTGCGGGCCGGCGACCTCGTGACGCTCACCGCCCCCGAGGGCGAGCCCGGCGCCTCCAGCCCGGTGACGCTGCGCCGTTCGGGGCCCCGGCCGTGAGGCGAGGCACCACGATCGTGGTGGCGCTGCTCCTGCTGGCCATGCTCGGCGCGGCCGTGGCGCAGTTCGTCGTGCTCGCCCGGTAGCGCCCCGGGGGCGTTCGGCGGGGCCGTCACCCCTCGGCCGCGGCCCGCAGCGTCTCGAGCATGGCGTCGAGGCGGGGCCCGGCCACCTTGTCGCGCAGGCCGGCGCCCGGGTCGCCCGGCGCGCTCGGCCCCGGCGGCGGGGCCGGCGGCTCGGGCGGCGCCGGCTGCTCCTCGGGAGCGGGGCTCGGCGCCGGGGGAGGCGGGGTGGGAGGTGGAGTGCGTCGCGGCCGGGTGGTCGGCGGCGTCGGCTCGGGGTCGGGCGTCGGCTCAGGGTCGGGCGCGGGGTCGGGCGCAGGCTCGGGGGGCCGGGGTGCGGTGTAGCCCTGCACCGCCATGAACCGGTGGGTGGTGAGCATCACGTCGCCGTGGAACACCACGCCCACGCCCAGGTGGGTGAACTTCGGGTCCACCAGGTTCGCGTGGTGGCCGGGGCTGGCGTCGAAGGCGCCCATGAGACCCTCGACCGTCGGGCCGATCCCCACGTTCTCGCCGAGCTTGCGCCACTCGGCGCTCACCCCGACCGAGAGATCCTCGGCATGGCAGATCCGCCGGTCGGGGCCGCAGACGCCATCGGCCATCTGCTGCGCCCAGTCGCGGGAGGCCGCGGTCAGCTCGTCGTCGCGCACGAGCGGGGCCAAGCCGTGATCGGCCCGCAGCCGGTTGATGGCGGAGAAGAACTGCTGCTCCTGCGAGGCCTGCGCCTCCGCCGGCGCCGCGCCGCCCACCAGGCTCAACGCGGCCGCCGCCGCTGTGCACACGGCGGCGCAGCCCGCCGCCGCTCGCGACCGGACCCGCCTCGACCGGAACCCCTTGGACAACGTTGTGCTGCTCCTGCGCCCGCCGACCTTGCTTCACGAGAGCCCTGACCAGACACGCCGCCGCGTCAAGTGGTCAGGTGAGCTCTGTGCGGGGTAACTGTTAGGGGGCCATGGGCACTTCGTCCATGGGCCGGTGGTGCTCCTACCGCTGAGGGATGCGGAAGGGGCGCCGTGGCGGCGGAAGGGGTGCAGCGCTGACCATCATGTCGTCGGCGCGTTCCGGGCCGCGCTGTATCGCGTCTCTGCGCTTCGCGGTGTCGCTGCTGGGGGCTGCGCCGCCAGACCCCATCCACGTCCGGCTCGCTGGCGCTCGCTCGGCCGTGCGGCTTCGCGGTGTCGTTGCTGGGGGCTGCGCCCCCAGACCCCGTCCACGTCCGGCT
>JBJXGF010000267.1:0-2632 GCA_046153015.1 Acidimicrobiales bacterium
GGCGAGGGGCTGCGCCGCCAGGCTGCGCTCCAGGCCCTGCGCCGCCGCCTTCTCCGAGAGGTACCCGGGCGAGAGCGAAGCGCTCAGCTCGGCCCGGGCTCGGCCCAGCGCCTCCTGACCGGCCCGCAGCGACCCGCTGCGCTCGAGCTCCTGCGCCAGGGCCTCCAACCGGTCCGCCGCCGCCCGGCGGGCCTCCACCTGCAGCGCGTCGACGCTGCGCACCGCGTCGGCCCGCAGCGCCGAGGCGTCGGCCCGGAGCTGGGCGGCCTCCCGGTCGAGCACCGCCTGCTCCGCCTCCTGGCGTCGCCGGGCCGCCTCCTGGGGGCCCGCCGTGGCCGCCAGCGCGGCGGCGCACAGCACCAGCACCCCGGTGGCCGCCAGGCGACGACCCTGCAGCCGCAACGGGAACGCACGGCGCACGTCGACGGCCCGCGCCGCGTCGGCGGCCCGGCTGCGCACCAGCGACGCCAGCATGTCGTCGCGTCCGCCCAGCTCGAGGGCGGTGGCGAACACGTCGCCGGCCCCCGCGCCCCGGTCGGCGGCCCGGGCGGCCAGCCGGTCGGGGATGGGGAACACGACCGCCACGAGCAGCACCGCCGCCGCCGCCAGCAACGGCAGCATCGCCGCCGCTGGTGCGGCCCAGGCCACCGGCGCAGCCCAACCCAGCGCCACCAGGGTCAACGCCGCCGCCGCCACCAGCGGGGCCGCCGCCTGCGCGGTGGCCGCCGCCCACACGACCCGCAGGCGCCGTCGCGCCCGCTTGAGGAGGCGCCGCATCGGCCGGGGGGTCACCCGCCGCCTCCACCCGGGCCTGGCCGGGCGAGTGTGAGGCCGTGCCGGCGGGCGAGCGCGGCGCCGTGCCGGCCGGGCTCGCGCTCCGCCACGACGAGTTCGCGCACGCCTGCTCCTCCCGTCGTCGAGCGCGCCGAGCCCGCATCATCGCGCGGCCGATCCCGCATCGGCGAAGGGCGGCGACGTCCCCGCAGCCGCGAGCGGACGCCCGGCGCGCCGTAGGGTCCCGGCGTGCTCCTGCCGCCCGGCGCCACCCGCGACGCCGCCGTCCTGCTCGCCGCCCGGGCGCTGCGCGGCTTCGGCGACGGGATGGTGGCGGTGACCCTGCCCGCCTACCTGGCCGCGGTCGGCCTGTCCGACGTGCGCATCGGCGCCGTGGTCACCGCCACGCTCGTGGGCTCGGCGGCGCTCACCCTCGCCGTCGGGCTCGGGGCGTCCCGGGCCCGGCGCGGGGTGGTGCTCGCCGCGGCGTCGGCGCTGATGGCGGCGACCGGCGTCGGCTTCGCCGCGTTCGACGCGTTCTGGGCGCTGGTCGTCGTCGGCTTCGTCGGCACGCTGAACCCCTCCGGCGGCGACGTGAGCGTCTTCCTGCCCACCGAGCAGTCGATCCTCTCGTTCACCGCGCCCGACTCGGTGCGCACCGCGCTGTACGCCCGCTACACGCTGGCGGGCCAGCTGGCCGCGGCCGCCGGTTCGCTGGCCGCCGGCGGGCTCGAGTGGGCGGGCGCGGCGGCGGGCCTGGCGCCCACCACCGCCCTCCGGGCCGTGTTCGCGGCCTACGCGGGGCTCGGGGTCGCGGCGCTCGTCCTGTACCGCCGGCTGTCGCCCGAGCTGACCGAGGCCGGGGCGGGCGGACCCGGCGCCGCCCGCCGCGGCGCGCCGCGGGCCGCGCTCGGACCCTCACGAGGCATCGTGCTGCGCCTCGCTGCGCTGTTCAGCCTGGACTCGCTGGGCGGCGGCTTCATCGTCCAGAGCCTCCTCGCGTTGTGGCTGTTCCGCCGTTTCGACCTCTCGGTCGCCGCCGCCGGCGCCATCTTCTTCTGGACGGGCGTGCTGTCCGCCTTCTCGGCGCTCGCCGCGGCCCGCATCGCGGGGCGTATCGGGCTCGTCCGCACGATGGTGTACACCCACCTGCCGGCCAATGGGCTGCTGGTGCTCACGCCGTTCGCGCCCAACCTCGCGGTGGCCATCGCTCTGCTCCTGGCCCGCAGCCTGCTCTCGAACATGGACGTGCCGGTGCGCACCTCCTACGTGATGGCGGTGGTCACCCCCGCCGAGCGCCCCGCGGCGGCGTCGGTCACCAACGTGCCCCGTTCGCTCGCCTCCGCGGGCGGCCCCCTCCTGGCCGGTTGGCTGCTCGGCGTCAGCGGGTTCGGCTGGCCGCTCCTCATCGGCGGCGGGTTGAAGGCGGTGTACGACCTGGCCCTGCTGGCCATGTTCCGCTCGGTACGCCCGCCCGAGGAGGCGCCCCTCGCCCAGGACCCCGCCCCGACGCCGCCTCCGCCTGGGCCGGGCGAGCCCTCGAGCACGCCGTCGCCCGGTAAGCCACGAGCTCGCCGGGGGCGGCGCTAGCCTGCCGCCGTGGCGGTGCACGCGGCGGGTCGGTGGGCGCGCGTCGCCCTTCCCACGGCGGCGGCGCTGGCGCTGCTGGTCACGCCGGCCGGGGCGCAGGGCGCCGCCGCGCAGGACGAGCGCGAGGCGAGCCTGGCCAGCCTCGGCGGCGCCGGCCTGGCGGCCGAGCTGGGCGGTCTACGGGTGCAGACGAGGGACCTCGCCGCCGCCCAGGACGCGCTGCGTCGGGTCGAGTCGGCCATCGCCGCCGCCGACGGGCGTGTGGCCG
>JBJXGF010000269.1:0-26576 GCA_046153015.1 Acidimicrobiales bacterium
CGGCCACAACGAGCGAGGCGCCGTCGAGCGCGAGCAGCCAACCGTCGGACGCGCCGGTGAGCCCAATCGCTGCGTCGAGGATCGTGCGCAGCAGCGGGCGCTGCCCTGCGGTCATGGGGACCCGAGCCTAGCGGCGAGCCCGCCCCGCCCGCCGTGCGCCGCCCGGGCCGCGCTCAGGCGCCGGCCGATCCGAGCTCGGCCCGCACCCGGGCCATCGCCGCGGCGAGGTCGGCCACCCGGCGCTCGACGGGGCCTGCGGGCCGGCAGAACACGAACGTGACGCCGCTGACCGCCTGGCCGGTGGCCGCTTCGAGGGCCACCGCGTACGCCGCGCCCTGCAGCTCGTAGGCCGCGACCTTCGCTTCGAGCTCGGCCGGGCCCGACACGGCGTCGGTCTTGTAGTCGATCACCTCCAGGCCCTGCGGCGTGTCGACCAGGAGATCGACGTAGCCCTCGACCACGCTCCCGGCCACCGGCGCGGCCACGTAGACCTCCTTGTGGTGCACACGCCCGGCGGCGGCGCGCACCGCGGGAGCGGCCAGCGCCGAGCGCACCATCGCCGCCACGACCGCCTCCTGGCCGGCGACCGCCTCCAGCGCGCAGCAGCGGCGCACGTGGGCCTCGAGCGCCGAGGGGTCGGCCAGGTCGATCGCCTGGAGCACGGCGTGCACCGCCCGCCCGATCGCCGCGCCCGATCGCCCCCGCCGGCGGGCCGGGCGCAGGGCTGAGCGTTCGGCCGAGTCGTCTTCCTCCGCCGCGTCCGCCGCTGCGTCAACCTCGATGGCGGCGCCGGCCTGGCGGGCGATCGCCGTGGCCGAGCGGACCGCGGGCGCGGACCGCGCACCGAGCAGGACGCTGCGCTCGGCGGACCAGGCCGCCCGCTCGGCCCACACCCGCGCCGGCTCGGGCGCCGGCGGTCCGACGGGGGGCGCGGCGGCGCCGAGCGGCTCAGCGGCGGAATCCGGGGCCGGCGCCGGCCGCCACGATCCGCGGTCGGCCTCGAAGCGCCGCCACACCCGCCCGGCGTAGGTGCGCTCGCCCCGCCCGGAGACCTGGTGGTGGCAGGCGACGACCAAGTGATCCCGAGCGCGGGTGACGGCCACGTAGAGGAGCCGGAGCTTCTCGTGCTCGTCCATCTCCAGCTCCAGATCGGCCCGCGGCTCGTGGTTGGCGGTGGCCAGCTCGGCGCGCAGCTTGACCTCGGGCGGGCCCGACTCGGGCCACAACACGCTCACGCCGCGGCGGCCGCTGCCGGGCTGGGTGGTCATGCCCGAAAGGACCACGATCGGGAACTCGAGGCCCTTCGCGCCGTGCACGGTGAGCACCTGCGCGGCGTCGTCGTCGCGCTCGGGCAGCAGGGGCTCGTGGACCCGGGCGCTGTCGGCGCCCTGCAGGGCGGCCCAGTCGACGAAGCCGCGCAGCCCGCCGCCGCCGGCCGCCTCGAAGGCCAGCGCCTGGTCGTGGAGGAAGCGCAGGCGCCGCCAGACCTCCGCCGGGCGGCGCTCGCCGAAGCCGAGCAGGAACGCCCGCCGTTCCCGCAGCACCCGCTCGACCAGGACGGATGGGCTGAGCCACCACCGCTCGCGCCACAGGCTGTGCAGGTGCGCCAGCGCCAGCCCAACCGGCTGATCGGCGGCGAGCCCGGCCGGCGGCGCCACGCGGAGGTCCCACTGCCCGCCTGCTTGGCGGAACGCGTGCAGATCGACGTCGGAGCAGGCGTACAGCGGTGAGCGCAGCGCGGCCACGAGGCTCAGCTCGTCGGTCGGGTCGTCGACGGCGCGCAGCACCGCCAGCAGGTCCCGGACCTCTTGGGTGTCGTACACGAGCGTGCCCGCCGCCAGCCGGTACGGCAGGTCCTGGCCATCGAGGGCCCGGCGCAGGTACGGCAGCGACGTGCGGGTGGGCACGAGCACGGCCACGTCGCGCGGTGCGGCGGGGCGCCACCGCCCCGCCGCGTGGTCGAACACCGGCCACGCCTCGGGCCGGCGACGGATGTCGGCCAACACGGCGGCCACGCTCGCCGCCTCGGCCTCGCGCAGCTCCCCGGCCTTGACCTTCGGGTCGGGGTGGGGGCCGCCGAGCAGCACCGGCCGGTGGTCGCCGGTGGGGCTGGGTGACCGCCAGGCCACAAGGGGCTCGTACGCGGGCTGGAGGCCGGGCCGCTCCTGCGCCATCTCCTCGGAGAACAGGGCGTTCACCCAGTCGAGGATCGGCCCGACGGTGCGGAAGTTGGTGGT
Organism: Acidimicrobiales bacterium; assembly: GCA_046153015.1. Classification (GTDB taxonomy): domain Bacteria; phylum Actinomycetota; class Acidimicrobiia; order Acidimicrobiales; family CAIXPF01; genus JBJXGF01. The sequence goes on from JBJXGF010000269.1 coordinate 2,238, forward strand.
GAGCTGCGCCCGGCTGCCCTGGGCGCCGAAGCGGTCGCGCGCCGCGAGGAACAGCCCGATGTCGGCCCGACGGAACCGGTAGATCGACTGCTTCGGGTCCCCGACGAAGAACAACCGGCCGGGCGGGATCGCCAGCTCGGACCAGGCGCCGGCCGGCTGGCCCGGCTCGGCGGCGATGAGCGCGGCGAGCTCGATCTGGAGGGGGTCGGTGTCCTGGAACTCGTCGAGCAGCAGGTGCGTGTACCGGGCGTGGAGCGCGGCCCGCACGGCCGGGTCGCTGCGCAGCAGGTCGCGGGCGAGGACCAGGAGGTCGTGGAACTCGAGGCCGCCCTCCGCGCGGCGCTGCGCCGCCGCGGTCAGCACGTGCTGCGCGATGCGGCCGAGGAGGCGGCGCAGCACGTCGTCGGCCGCCGCGGCCAACACGCCGGTGCGGGCCTCGTTCACGTCCTCGACGTGGGCCTTGGCCGCCTTGACGTTGCCCCAATTGGCGGCGAGGCCGCCCTGCCCGGGCCGCCACGGGCCGACCGCGCTGAGCGCCCTGAGCTTGCGGTCGGGGTCGGCGAGGCCGGCGACGGGGGTCAGCTCCGGCAGGAGCTGGGTGACGAGGCGGGTGCAGAACAGATCGGCCGGGTCGGCGCACTGGCCGGGCAGCAACGCCAAGGCGGCCACCGCCGAGTCGAACGGCGCGAAGCACACCGGTTCGAGCGGGCGGTTGGCCTCCCGGGCGAGCGGGCCGAGCCGGTCCCAGTTCTGCGTGAGCTCGACGGCGACGTCTTTCAGCGTGGCGTGGCCCTGGTACGCGGGTTCGAGGGCCACGCCGACCAGCCGGGCCCGGCCGAGGAGCTCGGCGTTGTCCGGGTCGTCGTACAGCTCGTCGACGAAGCGGCGCCAGCGGGCTTCGTGGGCCAGCTGCGACGCCACCTCGTCGAGCACGTGCACCCGCGGCGGCAGGCCGGCGGCCAGCGCGAACTCGCCGAGCAGCCGGTTGGCGAAGCCGTGGAGGGTGGTGATGGCGGCGAGGTCGGCGTCGGCGACGGCTTGGACGCAGAGGGCCCGTTCGGTTTCGCTGGCGGCATCGGCGGCCTGGCGCTCGAAGCGGACGCGCACCCGCCCGGCCAGCTCCGCCGCCGCGGCTTCGGTGAAGGTGATGGCGGCCACGTTGGCCAGGCGGACTCCCTCGCGCAGCACGAGGTTGGCGATGCGCTCGACGAGCTGGGTGGTCTTGCCGGCGCCGGCGCCGGCTTCGACGAAGAGCGTGCGACCGAGCCCCTCGGAGCTGACCAGCCGGCGGGCGGCCTCGTCCCCGGAGACGGCCTCCTCACCGGCCATGGCGGGGGCGGCGACGACGGCGGGCGGCGGGGTCATGCGGTGCTCCAGTCGAGCCCGGCGCGCACCGACCGCTCCGGCGCGTGAGCCTTGGCCGCGGCCTGCTCGCCCCGTTCCCGCCCGCACACCGGGTCGAACTCGCAGTACGTGCAGTTGTCGTGCGTGCCCCGATACGTGTTCCACTCCCCCGGTTCCGCCGGGAACACGCCGCGCTCGATCCCCTCGGCCACCGCGGCGACCACCTCGAGGAACCGGTCGGCTCGTTCCGGCGTCCATGCGTAGCCGTGCCGGGCGAAGGCCGCCGCCGGGTCGACCATCCAGTAATGGGCCTCCACGGCGGCCCCGCCCAGCTGGTCGGCGGCGGCGTAGGCGTAGAGGCCGAGCTGGAGGGTCTGGCCGGCGCGGACCGGGTCTCCCTCGTCGAGGCGTTCGTAGGCCTTGCCCTTGCCGGTCTTGTAGTCGGACACGAGGAGCCGGCCGTCGTCGCTGCGGTCCACCCGATCGGCCCGGCCCCGAAAGGCCAGCCGGCGGCCCCCGACCTCGAGCGTGACCGGCGCTTCGCCGCCCAGCCCGAAGGGGAGCTCCACCCGCACCGGCCGGGAGCGGGTGGCGGCGCGGTGCGCGTCGTCGGCGGCGAGGAACTCCTCCAGCAGGGCGTGGAGATCGGCGCGGGTGAGCCGCCAGTGCACGGCCCGGCCGGTGCGGCCTCGGGCCTCGTAGTCGGCGAACACCTCGTCGGCCAGCTCCGCCACCCGGCGGCGCGCCTCCGGGGGCCATGGCTCGCCCGGCGGGGGCGGCGCGGGGAGCGCCTCCGCGAAGAACCGTTCGAGCACGAGGTGCAGCGCAGCGCCGCGGTCGAGCGGCGCGAGGTCGACCACCTCCTCGGGGTTGTCCCGCTCGGCGAGGCCGAGCACGTAGGCGAGGAAGTAGCGGTACCCGCAGCGGGCCCAGGTCTCGAGCTGGGTGGCCGACAGCAGCCGGCCGGCCAGCGGCGCCGGGGGGCGGCCGGTGAGGTTGCCGTCCCATTCCGTGAGCTGCGCCGAGCTCCGGGCGGCGAGGGCGGCGAGCCCCCGGCCGGCCAGCGGGGCGAGCGGATGCTCGGCCGGGCGGCCCCCGGCGGCGGCCCACTCCGCCAGGCAGGCGAGGTCGCGCTCCTCGATGGTGGCGTGCACCGCGGCGCCGACCAGCCCGGCGGTGAAGGACGCCACGTGCTCCACGCCCGGCGCGTCGAGCTCGGCCAGCTCGGTGGCGGGCACGACCCGGCCGGCGAGCGCGCCGGCCGTGTCGAGCAGCCAGCGGGAGGCGAGCAGGGAGCGGCTGCCGCGCAGATCACCCCGCGGCGCGCTCAGCACGCGCCGACCGGGCGGCGCGGCGGCGAGGGCACCGAGGAACCAGCGGTGCTGCTCGTGGAGCCGCTCGGCCCGCAGCGCCAGCTCGCCGCCGGCGAGGCGACGGACGGCGTCGGCCAGCACGGCGTCGTCCCGGCGCGGCGCCGGCGCCTGGCCCTCGGTGCAGCCGAGCACGAACACCGCGTCGAGATCGTGGCCGGGGGCCGAGGACAGCGGGCCGTAGACCACGCCATGGCCGAAGCGGCCGACGCGCCCGCCCGTGCCGTCGAGCTCGGCGGTGAGCGCCCGGACGAACACCTCGTGGCTCGGGTCGGCCTCGAGCTCGCCCAGCGCGGCCAGGCGGGCCAACGCCTCTTCCACCTGGTCGAACGCCTGCTGCTCGGCGTCGGGCCAGGCGGCGTGCGAACCGCTCGGCCCGAGCAGCTCGACCAGCAGCGCGGAAGCCGCCGCGGCCTTGGCCGGCCAGCCCGCCGCCGCTTCGACCTCCTGCACCAGGCGGGCGAGGCGCTCCACGAAGCCGCCCAGCGCGCGCAGCTCGTCGAGCTCGCGGCCGGCGGCGGCGCGTTCGGCGCGCCGCGCGGCGAGCCGGCCCAGCTTGGCCGCCCAGTCGGTGAGGTCCTGCACCACCCCGGCCTCTCGCGAGAGCCGTTCCCACGCCCCGGCCCTCACCGGCGCCCCGTTGCTGCGCAGCGGGCCGCCGCTGGCGAGCGCCAGCACCCGGTCGCGCCGCCAACGCTGCCCGGGAAGGGCCAGCGCGGCGAGCAGGGCGCGGCCCGCCGCCCGGTCGCGCAGCGGCCGCCGGGCCGGCCCGTTGGCCGGGATGCCGGCCGCCGCGAGCTGCTGCTCGAGCAGCCCGACGTAGGGGTCGGCCACCGGGTGGAACACGCCGATGCGCTCGAAGGGGACCCCGTCGGCGGCGAGGGCCAGCACCCGCCGCACCACGGCGCGCACCTCCTCGTCGGCGTCGGTGGCGGTGAGGATGGCGTCGCCGAGAGGGGCCCCGGTGAGCGGGCCCGCGCCGGGCGGCTCGACGCCGACCCGCCGGCAGGCGGCGAAGACCGCCGAATCGGCCTCCTCGTGGCCGGCCACTCCCAGGATGACCGTGGTGGGCGCCACGGCGAACACCGCCCGCAGCAGCGCGGCGAGGGGCGCGGAGAGCGGCGCCGGCAGGTGCCACACGAGCGGCCCGAGCTCGGCGGCGCGCGCCGCGAGGTCCACCCGGGCGGCGGCGGCCGCCGACAGGGCCGCTTCGTCGTGGAAGGCGCCCAGGTGCGCGGCGATCCGCCGATGCAGCGCAACCGCGGCCGCGCCCGGCGGCCCCGACCGGGCGATGGCTTCGAGCGAGGCCTCGCTCGCCCCGCTGAGCTCGCCATAGAGCTCGGCGAGCGCCGCTTCGGTGGCGTGGTGGCCGGCGACGGCGGCGTAGGGGTGGCCGCCCTCGGCCAACGCCAGGCGCACCGCGGCGCCGAGCACGGGGGCCGTGAGCGGACGCCGTTCGAGCAGCTGATCGGCCCCGAGCAGCTCGGCGAGGCGGAACGGCGTGACGAAGCTCACGTTGGCTATGCCCATTCCACCCCCGCCGACCCCGCCCAGCCGGCCGGCGCCGAGCAGGCGGCGGGCGGTGAGCGCGGCGAAGTTGGTGGGGGCCACCACCGTGACCGGCGCCAGCGGCCGGCCCGCCTTGGCGCGACGCAGCGCGGCGGCGAGCGCCTCGCTCGCCGGGCGCCCATAGCCCACCGCCTCCACCCGTTCGATCACGGGGCCAAGGCTAAAGCGGGGGTGTGACAGCGTGGCGGAGGGGGACCGCTCAGCGCTGGCCGAGCAGGAACTGTGCGTTGGCGCCCCAGAACCCGTCGGCGTGCTCGGCCGGGATGGCGCCGGCCTTCGCCCGGTACGCGGCCAGGCTCGGCTCGCCTTCGGAGTGGGGGAAGTCGCCGCTGAACATCAGGATCGGGCCGATCTCGGCGATCCGGTCGGCCGGCTTCTCCGCGGCGAAGGCCCCCACCCGCACCTGGCGGCGGACGTAGTCGCTCGGCCGTTCGGCGAGCTGGTAGAGGCCCCGGCCGGTGAAGCTCTCGTGAGCGCGCGGCGCCGTGTCGAGCCGGGCGAGGAACATGGCGAGCCAGTCGACCATCAGCTCCATCACGCCGATCCGCAGCCGGGGGTGGCGCTCGAGCACGCCGTGGAGCACGAGGTCGGCCAGCACCAGCTGCACGTCGGAGGCCATGATGGCGAAGCCGAGCAGCGGCGCCCGGTCGGCGGCGTGGTCGTCCTCGGTCCAGGCGTCCTCCAGCGGGCGGTTGTACGACGCGCCCACGTGGAACACCAGCGCCAGGTCGAGCTCCTCGAACAGCGACCACACGCGGTCGAGGTCCGGATGCGAGAGGCGCTTGCCGGCGGCGAGGCCGAGCGGCGCCTTGACCGCCCGCACCCCGCCGGCGGCGAGCGCCCGTAGCTGCGCCTCGACCCACGCGAGGTCCTCGAGGACGACCATGCCCACCGGGTGCAGCTTGCCGGCGCCCTCCTGCTGGACGGTGACCGCCCAGCGGTTCCAGGCGGCCATGTTCACCTGCAGCGCCTCGAGCTCGCCGCGCAGCGCCCGTTCCCAGATCAACGCGCTGTTGGGGAACAGGATGGCCTGGTCCGCGCCCCACTCGGCGAGGAAGTCGCGCCGAGCGCTGGGCAGGTAGTAGTGCTCGGGCATCTCCTCGAAGATCGAGTGGTCGGCCGGGAGGCCGAGCCGGCGGCGCTCGGTCCACCCGCCCTGGGTCGAGCGGTCGCCCGGGATCGTGAGATGGCACTCCATGATCGGCTTGCCCTTGAAGAACAGGCAGTCGTAGCCGAGCTCGTCGCCGCTGAAGCGCAGCGCCAGCCAACGATCGGCCGGGTCGGCGTTGTCCCGATACAGCTCGGGCATCTCGATGAGATGCGAGTCGGCGTCGACGATCTGAGCCATGCGCGAGCTCCCCCCGGGTGCGGTCTGCGGCCCGAGGCTACCGACCCGACCCGGCGCCGACCCAGCCGGCTCTACGCGCGGGTGACCGGCACCTTGGCGCCCGAGGCCTTCTCGCTGTCGACCTTCACCCGCACCTCGAGCACCCCGTCGCCGTAGGTGGCCTTGATCTGGTCGGCTTCGACCCCGGCCGGCAGCGCGATCGAGCGGCTGAGGCTGCCGTACCGGAACTCGGACCGGTACCGGCCCTTCTCCTCGGTCTTCTCCTCCTGGCGGCGCTCGGCCCGGATGGTCAGCACGCCGCCGGCGACGGTGATGTCGACGTCCTTGTCGGGGTCGACCCCCGGCAGCTCGCAGCGCACGACCACCTCGTCGCCCTCGGTGAACTCCTCGATCCGCATGGTGGACTCGTCGTCGAAGACCCGCTTCATGAGGTCGCCGCCGCGGAACCAGCCCGGCCAGTCCATGAGCCGCCCGAAGGGCTCCCACCGATCGACCGCCTGGCGTTCCTGCTTCGCCATCGCTGCGCTCTCCTTCGCCATCCCTGCGCTCTCCTTCGCCATCGCTTCGCTCTGCGGCTGCACCTCGTTGTGCTGCTCCCGGTTTACGCCCGGCTCGGCCGGGCGCGACAGGGCCGCTGTGCGCCGCGCTGCCGGGCCGGAGGGCTCGCCGACGAGCGACCTCCGACCCACCACGGCAAAGCGTCGTTCGCGACGCGCCCCCGGCGGAGCGGTCGACGGGATCGGCTATCCCCCGGCGGGGGCGCCGGCGGGTTGGGGCGCCTTGACCGGGTCGGTGACGTATTCGTCGAGGTCGGCGTGGCGGGTCATACGGTAGAGGTCGACGTTGCGATAGGGGAAATTCACCACCACGCGACCCTTGCTGTTGCGGTAATAGGTCTCCATGCCGCGGTGGGTCCACACCATGTTCTCGTGGGCGGCGTCGACCCGGCCGTTATAGGCGTCGTGCACGTCTCGGCGAACCTCCACCGCGCCGATTCCCCGCTCGGCCATTTGCTCGAGGAGCGACATGATGTAGTGCAGCTGCATCTCGATCACGAAGATGAGGCTGCCGCCATGGCCGGGCTGTGTGTTCGGCCCGTACAGCATGAAGAAGTTCGGGTAGTCGGGCACGGCCATGCCGAGATAGGCGCGGGCGTCGTCGTCGTTCCACACGTCGCGCAGCGAGCGGCCGGAGCGGCCCTTCACGTCGAATGCGGTCATGAACCGGAGCACGTCGAACCCGGTGGCGAGGATGAGCACGTCGGCCTCGAACTCGCGGCCGTCCTCGGTGACCACCCGGTCGGGCTTGATCTCCACGATCGGGTTGTCGACCAGCTCCACGTTGGGTTTGCGCAGCATCCGGTACCACCCGTTGTCCATCAGCATGCGCTTGCCGTAGGGCGGATAGGTCGGCACCACCTTGGGCAGGAGATCGGCGCGGTCGCCCAGCTCCTCCTCCATGTAGCGGGTGAAGTACTCGCGGTGTGCGTCGTTGGTGGCGTTGAGCGAGCGCTCGGGATGATCCCAATTGGGGTCCTTCTGCAACGCCGTGTGCAGCCGGTCGTTGAAGGTCCAACCCAGGCGCAGCCGGTACCAGGAGCGGTAGAGGGGCACCTCACGGAACAGGAAGCGGATCGGGTCGGGCACCGGCTTGCGGAAGTGCTCGAACGGCGCCGCCCAGTGGGGGCTGCGCTGGAAGATCGTGAGCGAGCCCACGCGATCGGCGATCTCGGGGCCGGTCTGCATGGCGCTGGCGCCGTTGCCGATTATCACCACGCGCTTGCCCTCGAGGTCGGCGTCGGCCGGCCAACGGGCGGTGTGGAACTTCTGGCCGGCGAAGCTGTCGAGGCCCTTGATGTCGGGCAGCACGATCGGGTTGAAGATGCCGACCGCGCTCACCACCACCGGTGCGCTGAGCGTCCCCCGGCTGCCGTCGGGCCGGCGAATGGTCACGTCCCAGCGCTGGGCGGCATCGTCCCATTCCGCCGCCTCGACCTCGGTCTGGAACTGCACGTGGCGGCGCAGATCGAACCGGTCGGCCACGTGCTCGAGGTAGCTGTGCAGCTCGTTCTGCAGGCAGAAGTACATCGACCAGTCGTAGCTGGCGAAGGAGTACGAGTAGAGGTGGTTGGGGGTGTCGACGCCGGCGCCGGGGTAGTGGTTGTCCCACCAGGTGCCGCCCACCGTGTCGTTCTTCTCGATGATCGTGAACGGGATGCCGGCAGCCTGGAGGTTGACCGCGGTGCACAGGCCCGACACGCCGGCGCCCACGATCAGCACCGAGAAGCCCTCGGGCGCCGCGATCGTGTGGTCGGGGAGCTGCAGCCGCTGGCCGACCAGATCGGCCACGAAGGACCCGTACTCGGCCGGCACCTGCTCGCCCATGGCGCAGGAGAGCATCTCCACCAGCAGCTCCTCGCTCGGCTCGGGCAGGGCGACGGGCCGCCCCTCGCGCCACGCCAGGATGGCCTCGAGCGCCGCATCACGGATCTCGGCCTGCACGTCCTCGGGCAGGCCGCCGGTGTCGTTGTCGGACAGGCCACGCGCCCGCTTGGGCCGATAGGGCGCGTCGAGCCAGCGCCGCTCGCCGGTGAGCTGCACCAGCACCATCAGCAGCGTCGGGATATTCGCCACCGCGACCGCGTCGGCGAACAGCTCCGCATCGCCTCGCGTGGTGGTCGTCGTGTTGCCAGCCATCGTCTTCCCCCTTGACTCCCCGCAATGTTGGCACGGCGGCCGCTCGGCGCGCACAAGGCGGGCGAGGTTACGAACCGAAGACGACGGGTCAACGTAACCATGGGTGGACCGCGCCCGACCCCCTTCTCGCAGCCGGTCCCTGAGGGAGGACAGTTCCATGCATCGCAAACCCGTCCTGTTCGGCGCGCTCGGGATCCTGGCCGGCGTCGGGCTGGCCGCCGGCGCGGTGGGCGCCGACGGCGGCCGACCCGAGCCGACGGTGTTCGCCGCCGCCGGGCCCGACAACGCGTCGATCCAGTCGAACGTGGACGGCTACCGGAACGCGCTCGGCGCGCTCAACACCGGGCCGGGCTCGAAGGGGTCGGGCCGCCGCCAGATCGGCTGGGACGGCGTGCCCGAGGCGGCGTCGTCGCCCAACCCCTTCCCCGGCGACTTCTTCAACACCGTCGTGCCCAACGGGTTGGTCACCACCTCCAGCACCGACGAGTTCGAGGTGAGCGCCAACGAGGGCGCCGGCTTCGAGTTCGGCAACCTCAACCCGGACTACCCCGACACCTTCTCCGCGTTCAGCCCTCGCAAGCTGTTCACCGGCATCCGCGCCCAGCGCACCGACGTACACTTCTTCGAGCCCGGCGGCGACGAGCCGGCCGGCTCCAGCGGCTTCGGCGTGGTGTTCACCGACGTGGACCGCCAGGGCAGCGCCACCGTGGAGTTCTTCGACGCCCACGGCAAGCGGCTCTACAAGGCCGCGGCGCCCGCGTCGCCCGGCGATGCCAGCGTGTCGTTCGTGGGCGTGAAGTTCGACTGCAGCAACTGCGTGGCCAACGTGCGCATCCGCAGCGGCGACGAGCAGGTCGGCAAGGACGACGCGCCGGGCGACGACGTGGTGGTGATGGACGACTTCATCTACGGCGAGCCCATCCCCTTCTGATCGGGCTCGAGGCCAGGCGGGGCCGGCGCGCCGCCGGCGGTTACGACGCGGGCGGCTCGAGCGGCGAGCGGACGCCCGACTCGGTGAGCGAGTGCATCTCGACCACCTTGCCGTCCGCGTCGAGCCGGGCCATCCCCACGCCGAGCACCGAGCTGCCGTCGTCGAAGTGGTTGCGGTACAGCGCCGCTAGGAACTCGCCCTCGGCGCTGATCGAGATCTCTCCTGGCGCCAACCGGTGGCGACCTGGCCCTTGGCGTAGAGGTTGATCAGCTGCTGGCCGACGGCGGGGATGCGCCCGGACGCCACGTCGTGGGTGGCGGTGTCTGCATAGAGCCCGCCCAGACGGGAGAGGTCGCCGCGGTTGAACGCGTCGATCGCGGCGGCCCACTCGGTGACGATGCTTTCCCTGCTCATGCCGACCTCCTCGTCGATTGGCGCAGCAACATACCGCCGACCACCGCGAGCACGGGTGATAATCGCGGCAGGCTGAGGAGAGAGCGGAGCCATAGACACAGCGGAGCCCATGGACACAGTGGTGCCCAGAGATGCAGGGCGCGTGCGCACCTTCCATGCTCGCGGCGGCCGGCTCTCGGCCTCGAAGCGGCGGGCTCTGGCGGAGCTGGGCCCGAGGTTCGCCCTGGGGCCGGCCGGCCTCGCGGCCGCCGCCGGGGCGCCGATCGCGCTGGAGATCGGCGCGGGGGACGGCGACGCCGCCGTGGACTTGGCCGTGCGCCGGCCCGAGCTGTTCGTGGTGGCCGCCGAGGTGCGCCGCGCCAGCCTCGCCGTGCTGCTGCGCCGGGTCGACGCGGCCGGCGGCGTCGGCCTCGCCGGCCGCATCGGCCTCGTCGCCTATCCGGGCGACGGCGTCGCGCTGCTGCGCGAGCAGACGCCGCCCGGCCGCCTGGCGCTGCTGCGGGCCTTCTTCCCCGACCCGTGGCCGAAGCGCGCCCAGCAGCACCGGCGGCTGGTGCAGCCGTTCTTCGCGGAGCTGGCCGCCTCGCGGCTGGCGCCGGGCGGCGTGCTGGAGATCGCCACCGACGACCTGGCGTACGCCGCCCAGATGGAAGCGGTGCTCGGCGCCCGGCCCGAGCTGCGCGGCGGGCCGGCCGCCCGGGCCGAGCGCCCGCTCACCTACTACGAGGCGCAGGCGGTGCGGGCGGGACGGCCCGTGATCGACCTGCGGTACGCACGCGCGTGAGCGCGGCAATACTTGTCGCATGGCTGATCGCAATGTGCTCGGCGGGGAGCTCGAGCCCTGCGGGCTCGACCCGCTGACCGGGTTCTTCCGGGACGGCTGCTGCACGACCGGCCCTGAAGACCTCGGCAGCCACACCATCTGCGCCGTGGTCACGGCGGAGTTCCTCGCCCACCAGCGCAGCATCGGCAACGACCTCTCCACCCCGGCGCCGCAGTACCGCTTCCCCGGGTTGACGCCCGGCGACCGCTGGTGCGTGACCGCGGCGAACTGGCTGCGGGCCCACCTCGACGGGGTCGCCGCCCCGGTGGTGCTCGCCTCCACCCACGAACGGGCGCTCGACATCGTGCCGCTGGCCGTGCTGTCCGAGCACGCCGTCGACGTGCCGGCCGACCCTGGCGCGCTCGAGAGCTGAGGCGGGCCGGGCCGAGGCGCCGCGGGCCGTGCCGGTCGCCGAGCATCTCCTCGTCCACCTCCGCCGAGCGAAGGACCGGGCGGACCGCTGCTACGCGGAGCCGCTCGACCTGAGCGACCTGGCGGAGGAGGCCGCCGTGTCGAAGTACCACTTCCTGCGCTGCTTCGCCGCCGCCTACGGCAAGACGCCGGGCGCGTACCTGGCCGAACGCCGGATCGAACGGGCCCAGGATCTGCTGCGGGCCACCAACCTCACCGTGACCGAGGTGTGCCTGCTCGTGGGCTACACGAGCCTCGGCTCGTTCAGCGCCCGGTTCCGCCGCCTGGTCGGCGTGTCCCCCTCGGCGTACCAGGCCCGCTTCGCGGCGGCCGGCGCCCCCCGGATCCCGGGCTGCTGGGTGTTCATGCGGGGCCTCTGCGACACCGCAACATCGCGACACCGCAACATCGGAGAAGCCGGCGGCGGCGGACGGGCCGTAGGTTCCCGGCCATGATCACGAACATCTCGCTGATGACGCTCTACGTGACCGACCAGGACGAGGCGAAGGCGTTCTACGTGGACAAGCTGGGCTTCCGGGAGACCGCCGACGTGCGGATGGGCGACGGCTTCCGCTGGGTCACGGTGGGGCACGCCTCGCAGCCCGAGCTGGAGGTCACGCTGATGACGCCGGGGCCGCCCCTCGACGACGACCTGGCCGACGCGATCCGCCGAGCGCTGGCCAAGGGCACGATGGGCGGGTTCGGTCTGCGCACCGACGATTGCCGGGCCACCTGCGCCGAGCTGTCTGCCAAGGGCGTGGAGATCACCCAGCCGCCGACCGAACGGCCGTACGGGGTGGAGGCGATCGTGCGCGACAACTCGGGCAACTGGCTCGTGCTGGTGGAGCCGACCCCGTTCACGCCGCCCGCGTGAGCCGTCCGGCCGCGCGTTGACCGAGGGGGCGCGTGGCGATAGTTTCCTGTACAGGAAATATTCTTCGACTTATAGAAGGATCTGACGGTGGACTCTCCAACCTTCGTCTCCGCGCTCCACTACCGCGATCCCAAGGCCGCGCTCGCCTGGCTGGAGTCGGCGTTCGGCTTCGAGTTGACGATGGCGATCGACGGGCCGGACGGCGACGCCCTGATGGGCCACTACGAGATGAGCAGCGGCGACGGGCGGGGGCGAATCATGGTCGGCGGCGAATGGCACGACGCGGCCCGCTCGCCGGCCTCGCTCGACGGCGTGAACACCCAGAGCGTGCATGTGGAGCTGGCCGGCGGGCTCGACGCCCACTGCGCGCGGGCGCGGGCGGCCGGCGCCGCCATCGCTCAGGAGCCTGAGGACCAGTTCTACGGCGACCGCATCTACCGAGCGGTCGACCTCGAGGGCCACCAGTGGACCTTCTCCGAGCACGTGCGAGACGTGACCCGACAGGACGCGGAGGCGGCGATCGGCGTGCCGATCATGGCCAAGAACTGGGCGTGAGCGCTGGTTGGCCGTGAACACCGGGCCCGCGGCGCTCGACCGCACGCTGGCCGCGCTGGCCGACCCCGCCCGGCGCCGGGCCGTCGAGCTGCTGGGCGCCCGTCCGTACCGGGCGGGCGAGCTGGCCGACGCCCTCGAGGTGTCGCCATCCGTGATGAGCCGGCACCTACGGGTGCTGCGCGAGTCCGGCCTGGTCAGCGAGGCCCACCCCGACTTCGACGCCCGCGTGCGCGTCTACTCGCTGCGCTCGGCGCCCATGGGCGAGCTGAGGGCGTGGCTCGACGCCGCCGAGCGTGGCTGGGCGGAGCAGCTCACCGCCTTCCGGGAGCACGTGGAGCGCCGGGCGTGAGCGAGCGGGACGGCGCCGGGCTCAGGGTGCGGACCTCCCGCCAGACCGGGGACGCGTGAGCGGGTCGCGGCTGCTGGTGTCGTTGCGGGCGCCGGCTCCGCCCGAACGCACCTTTGCGCTCTTCACCGAGGAGATCGGGCTGTGGTGGCGGCCCAATCCGCTCTTCCAGTTCACCGAGGGGCGCACGGGTCGGTTGGTGTTCGAGCCGGACTGGACGACGCCGGGGCCCGGCCGCCCTGGGCGCCCCTCCCGCCTGGTCGAGATCTACGACGACGGCGCCACGTTCGTGATCGGCCAGGTCCGCGAGTGGGCCCCGCCCCACCGCCTCACGTTCTCCTGGCGCCAGGCCAGCTTCGCGGCGGGCCAGGAAACCGAGGTGCGCGTCCGCTTCGAGGCAGTCGGGGCCGAGACGCGGGTGACGGTGGAGCACTGGGGCTGGGACGCCATCCCCCAGGACCACGCAGCCCGCCACGGGTTCCCCCTCCACATCTTCCAGCTGCGCCACGCCGAATGGTGGCGGGCGCTGCTCGGCAGCCTCACCGCCTGGGCCAGCAGCCCTTAGCCGCTCGACGTTCCGTCTTCGTGCTCGTGGTGCGCGTCGCGGCCCTGGAAGGCGGCCTTCGTCCCGGCGTCGCGGCGCTCCCGGAAGAAGTTGAAATCGTCGGGGTCGAACTTGACGTTGGTGGCCAGCGCGTGGCCGACCATCCCGCCGTAGATCGCGCCGGTCACGCCGAGCGAGGCCAGCGCCATCGCGTGGACAGCCTTGCCGACGACGAGGGCGTCTTTCGAGTTGCGGGCCACCTTCGCCGCCCATTCCTCCACCGTCGCCTCGAGCTCGTCGTCGGGCACGCTGCGGTTCACCAATCCGATCGCCTCGGCCATCGGCCCGTCGAACTGGTCGCCGAAGAGCAGGATCTCCCTCGCCTTTTTCGGTCCATAGGCGATGATCTGATTCGCGAGATGGAAGGTGTTGCCGGCCAACGCCAGGCGCTGTTCGGAATGGCTGAACCGGGCCGAATGGGCGCACAGCGCGAGGTCGACCACCTCCACGAGGTAGATGCCGATGCCCACGCAGTGGCCGTGCACCTGGGCGATGACCGGTTTGGCTGAGTTCTGGAACGCCATGACCGCCCCGCCGAGGCGGCGGTCGATGGCGAGCCGGGCCCGCTGACTGAGCCGGGGCGGCCGCTTGCCCGGCTCGGCGGCGGCATGGCCGTACGCCCGGGCGATGTCGTCGAAGTCGTCGCCCACACAGAACGACGCGCCGCGGCCCTTCAGCACCGCCACCTTCACGTCGTCGTCCTCCTCGGCCTCGTGGAGCAGCTCGACCAGCCGGTCGAGCGCGGCGAAAGGCAGGGCGTTGCCCTTCTCGGGACGGTTGAGGACCAGACGGGCTACCGGGCCGCTCTTCTCGAGGTAGACCGGATCGTCGACAGCAGCCATCGCCGGATCCTAAGCGGGGAGATCCGCGGCCTGGAATACTCGGGTCATGAAGCTGCAGATCGTGAACCCGACCGCCCCCGAGGCGGAGGTGCAGGCCGGCAGCGGCGGCCTGGCGAAGCTCGCCGGGTCACGGGTGGCGGTGCTCGAGAACGGCAAGCAGCACGCCGAGCTGATCCTCACCGCCATCGCCGAGCTGCTCGGCCCCGACCACGGCGTCGAGCTGGTGAAGGTGGCCCACAAGCGGGTCGCCGCCGCCGCCGACCCGGCCGTGATCGAGGAGCTGGTGCAGGCCGCCGACTGGGTGCTCGTCGGCTCCGCCGATTGAGGCAGCTGCACGGCGTGGTGTATCCACGCCTCCGTGGAGCTGGAGAAGCGGGGCACGCCGACCGTGACCCTCGCCACCGACGCGTTCGTGCGCCTGGCCGCGCTGCAGTCCAAGGCCATGGGGCATCCCGACCTCGCGGTGGTGGTCATCGACCATCCCCTCGGCGGCATCCCGCACGACGAGGTGCTGGTGAAGGCGAAGGCCGCCGCCGCGGCGGTGGTGGAGCGCCTGGGGCCCAAGCTGTGAGCCACGACCCGGTCGTCGAGCTCGAGGACTCCCTGGAGGAGATCCAGGACTACTTCGAGGTGCGCGGCTGGAGCGACGGTCTGCCGTTCGTGCCGCCGACCAAGGAGCGGGTCGAGCGCCTCGTGCGCTGGGTCGGCCGCCCCGGCGAGGAGGTGGTGTGCCGGCTGGCGCCCCGCAACGGCGAGGCCACCGTGGAGCGCATCGCCGCCAACGCCGTGATGGCGGGGTGCCGGCCGGAGGACTTCCCGATCGTGCTCAGCGCGGTGGCGCAGGTGGCCGAGCCGGAGTTCAACCTCAACGGCATCCAGTCCACCACCCATCCCACCGCGATCATGATCCTGGTGAACGGCCCGGGGGCCGACAAGCTCGGCATCAGCTCAGGGCCGGGCAGCTTCGGCCCAGGCTTCCGGGCCAACATGGCGATCGGCCGGGCGCTGCGCCTGGCGCTGCTCAACATCGGCGGGGGCAGCCCCGGCGACGGCGACCGGGCCACGCAGGGCAACCCGGCCAAGATCGGCTTCTGCGTGGCCGAGAACGAACGGGAGAGCCCCTGGGCGCCGTACCACGTGGAGCACGGCTTCTCCGCCGACGACACGGTCGTGACCGTGATCGCCTGCGAGGGCCCGCACAACATCCAGGACCATTTCTCGATCAGCGGGCTGGGTGTGCTCACCACGGTGGCCGGCGCGTTGGGCCAGGCCGGCAGCAACAACATCCTCAGCAGCAGCGGGTTCCCGGTGGTGGCCTTCGGCCCCGAGCACGCCCACCAAGTGGCCGTGTCGGGCTACGGCAAGGCCGACGTGAAGCGCTTCCTGTGGGAGCGCGGCCGCTTCCCGCTCGACAAGCTCTCCGCCGAGTGGACCGCCGACGGCCGCCTGGCGCAGCGCAACGAGAAGCTGACCGGCAGCCGCGACGCCGTGCCGATCACCAACCGGCCGGAGAACATCCAGGTGATCGTCACCGGCGGGCCGGGCAAGCACTCGGCCTGGATGCCGACCTTCGGGGGCGACACCCGGCCGGTGATGCGCCGCCTCGAGCTGTAGGGCCGTGACCACCGCCGCGACGGGGCCGGCCGCGGCCGACGCCGAGTCGGACCTGTCGCCCTTCGCCGAGCGGCTGGCCGCGCTGCTGGCCGAGGCCGGTGCGGCGGACGACGCCGGCTTGGCGCAGGCCGCCTGCCGGGCCCGGCTGAGTGACGGGCTCCCGGTGCTCGCGCCCACCCCCGAGCGGGTCGAGGCGATGCTGGCCGGCCGGGACCCGGCCGAGCCGGCCGCCGGCCCGCTGCCGATCAGCTTCGCCATGGCCACCTGGGCCGACGTGGCCGCCTGCGCCGTGCTCGCCGGGTGCGCGCCCGGCGCGGCGCCGGTGGTGGCCGCGGCGCTGGCCGCCCTCGCCCAGCCGGCATTCAACCTGCTCGGCGTGCAGGCCACCACCGGCGCGGCCTCGCCGCTCGTGGTGGTGCACGGCCCGCTCGTGGCCGAGCTCGGGCTCAACGCCGGCGCCAACGCGCTCGGCCCTGGCTGCGCCGCCAACGCCACCATCGGCCGCGCCGTTCGCCTCGTGCTCCAGAACGTGGGCGTGTGCTGGCCCGGCGAGGGCGACATGGCCACCCACGGCCATCCGGGCAAGTACACGTGGCTGGTGGCCGAGAACCAGCCGGCCAGCCCGTGGCCGCCGCTGTCGGTCCGCCTCGGCGGCGAGGCCGCGGACCGGGCGGTCAGCGTGTTCGCCGGGGTCGGCAACGTGGAGGTGGTGCTGCCCACCTCGCCCGAGCGGCTCGTGTCCCGGCTGGCCCGGGTGCTGGTGGGCCTCGCCGCGCCCAGCGCGGGGCTGCTGCTGCCGCCCGAGTCGGCCGGCGTGCTGCACGCCGTCGGCTGGGGCGAAGCGGAGCTGGCCGCGGCGCTCGAGGCGAACGGGGCGACACCTCCGTGGGTGCTCGTCACCGGGGGCGCCGGGGTCAAGGCCACGGTCGTGCCCGGCTGGGGCGGCCCGAGCGAGCTGTGCACCGAGGTGCTGGGCCCGTGAACGGGAATCGACAGAGCGCGTTCGATCTGGTGGTGGTGGGGGGCGGGCCGGCGGGGGCGGCGGCGGCGCTGTTCTGCGCGCGGCGGGGCCGGCGGGTGGCGGTGATCGACCCGCTCGGGGTGGGCGGCGCGCTCGTGAACGTGGAGCGGCTCCCCGACTACCCGGGCTTCGCCGACGGCGTGGCCGGCTGGGACCTCGCCGCCTCGCTCGGGGAGGCGCTGCTGCTGGCCGGCGTCGAGCTGGTGCTCGGCCGCGCGCGGGCGCTGCGCGTGGTCGAGGCGGGCGGCCTCGGCTTCGAGCTCGACGTGGACGGCCACGCGCTGAGCGCCCCCGCGGTGCTGCTGGCCGGCGGCCGGCGGCCGCGGCCGTTGCCCGGCGCCGGGGCGGCCGACCTCGAAGGCCGCGGCGTGTCGTACTGCGCGGCGTGCGACGCCGGCCTCTTCGCCGGCCGGGCGGTGGTGGTGGTCGGCGGGGGCGACACGGCGATGGCCGAAGCGGTGACGTTGGCCGCCTCGGCGGCGGAGGTGACCGTGGTGTTCCCCGAGCCCGCCCCGCCGGCGGCCGCAGCGTGGACCGCGGCGGTCGCCGCGCTCGGCAACGTGACCCTCCGGGCGGGTCTCGAGGTGCGCGACGTGAGCGGGGCGGCGCAGGGCGTGCGGGTCGAGGCCGTCGACCTGGCCCGGGGCGGGACCGTCAGCCTGCTCGCCGCCGGGGTGTTCGGCGCGCTCGGGGGCGTGCCCAACAGCGAGCTCGTCGCCGGCCTCGCCCCGCTCGACGAGGCGGGCTGCGTCCGGACCGACGGCGCCTTCCGGGCCGGCCCGCCGGGGCTCTACGCCGCCGGCGACGTGCGTTCGGGCTCGGCCGGTCAGGCGATCACCGCAGCCGGGGAGGGCGCCGCAGCGGGCCTCGCCGTCCACGAGCACCTCACCCGCCTCGGACGCTGAGCCGCTCGTCCCCCGAGGGCCGCTGCCCCGTCAGGCCACCGTGGCCCCGAAGGCGAGGCCGATGCCGTAGGTCACCCCGGCGGCGAGGGCCACGATCGTGAGCTGGCGCAGCGCGCCCCGCCAACGGGCCGTCCCGGCGCTCGAGCTGATGTAGCCGCCCACCACCGCGGCGCTGACCGAGGACAGGCCGACCGTCCACGCCACGCCGGCGGCGCCCTCGGTGAAGAACCAGGGCACGAGCGGCAGCAGGGCGCCGAGCGAGAACAGCACGAAGGACGACGCGGCGGACACGAAGGGCGAGCCCAGCTCCTCGTCGACCACCCCGAACACGGTGCGGGCGGTGAACGAGAGGAACAGCTCCTCGTCGAGGCCGATCTCGGTGGAGGCCCGCTGGGCGGTCGGGGTGTCCATGCCGAAGCGCTCGAGGCGCTCCTCGAGGGTCTCGAGCACCACCTTCGGGTTGCGCGACACGAGCTGGCGCAGCTCGCCGAGCACGCCGGTGTACAGATCGACCTGGGCCCGCACCGACACCCACTCGCCGGCCGCCATCGAGAACGCGCCGGCGACCAGGCTGGCCACGCCGGCCAGGCGAACCGCGTCGACCGAGGCGGCGGCGCCGGCCAGGGCGAGGATCAGCGCCAGGATCGTGACCAGGCCGTCGTTCACGCCGAGCACCGCGGCGCGCACCGCGCCCCGCGACACCTGGCTCACCTTGCGTTGGAGCTCGGCCGCGTCGGCGGCGGCGTCGGAGGGCCGAGGCGCGATGCGGATCCGGCCCCTCGGACCGCTGCGGGTCGGCGCCGCGGGGGGCGCGCCCGGCGCCGGCCGGGGGGCGTCGGCGGTCACCCTCGGTTCACCAGCCGGCGGAGATCGTCGAGCACGGCCTGGGGGTGGGCGAACACGTCGGTCACGTCGTAGACCTCCTGGATCGTGCCCGCCGGGTCGATCAGGAAGCTGCGCCGCTCGGGGACGTCCTCCCAGCGTGAGCCGGCGGCGCGGCGCACCCCGTAGGCGTCGGCGGTGCGGCCCTCGAGGTCGGAGAGGAGCGGGAACGGCAGCTCCTGGTCGGCGGCGAAGGTGAGATTGTCCCCCGGCGGATCGAACGACGCGCCGAGCACGACGGCGCCCAGGGCGGCGAACTCGGAGCTTCGGTCACGGAAGCCCTGCGCTTCGAGCGTTCAACCGGGGGTGGCGGCGCGGGGGTACCACCACAGCACCACCCAGCGGCCGAGCAGGTCGGCCAGGCGCACCACGCGCCCGTCCTGGTCGGGCAGCTCGAAATCAGGGGCAGGATCGCCGGGCCGGAGCACAGTGGCGGCGCTCATCACCGACTCCCTTGGCGGCGCCTCTCGGACCTCGCACGCTACCGAGGCCGTCCCGGCCGGGCCAACCCGGATGGCGCCCGCTGTATCCGACAGCACCTGCTTGCGCTCGGCCAAGCAGGGAAAACAGCCCAGAGCGAAAGGTTGTCTTCCAGGATTCATCGCGCCGATACCTGCCGGAACGGCCGGCTGCCGATCATCGGATCAGCAGACGCCCGCGCCGGCCCGGCGCGGGGAGCCTGGTCAGGAGGCGAGAGATCCATGCCGAGCGCCACGACGACGAGGGGCGGGCCCGAGCCAGGCCGGGAAGCACGCGCCGGCCGCCGAGCCCCCGGCGTGTACGGCCTCGAACACGAGCTGGGCCTGTCGATCACGCCGGCGGAGGCGTTGTGCTGCCCGCCCGGCGCCAGCCGCGCCGCAGCCATGCTCGCGCTCGGCGGCTACCCGGGCCTGAACTCGTCCGCCGCGCAGTACCTGGCCAACGGCGGCCGGCTCTACGTCGACTGCGGCGAGCACCCCGAGTACGCCACGCCTGAGTGCGCCACGCCCCAGGAGCTGCTCGCCGCCGACTCGGCGGGCGTGGCGCTGCTCGACGCGACGGCCCGGCGCGCCGAGGCCGCCCTGGCCGAGGAGAGCGGGCTCGACGTGCGGGTGCGGCTGCTGCGCAACAACTCGGCGCCCAACGGCGAGTCGTGGGGCGCCCACGAGAACTACCTGGTCACGTCGGAGCTGAGCGGGGCGGAGCTGGCCGAGCCGCTGGCCTCGCACCTGGCCAGCCGCGTGTGCGTGGTGGGCGCCGGCACCGTGCTGGCGGGCGGCGACCAGCCGGCCGGGCGGTTCCGCCTCTCCCAGCGGGCGCCCTTCGTCACCTGCGTGCGGGCCAGCTCGGCGGTGTCGGCGGCCCAGGCGAAGCCGATGGCGTTGTGCCGCGACGAGCCGCTGGCGAACCCGCAGCGCTACCGCCGCCTGCAGATCGCGTGCGGGGACGCCAACATGGCCGAGACCTCCACGCTGCTCAAGATCGGCGCCACCGCGATCTGCCTGCGCCTGGTGCAGTCGGGGGCGGCGCCGACGCTGTCGCTCGACGACCCGGTGCGGGCATTGAACGCGTTCAGCGGCGACGAGGAGCTCGCCGTGACCGTGCGCACGAGCCGGGGACGGCTGCGGGCGGTCGACCTGCAGTGGATTTGGCTCGAGGCGGCGGCCGCGCACCACGAGACCCACGGCCTGCCCGCCGACGAGGCCGAGGTCCTGACGTTGTGGGAGCTGGTGCTGACCGAGCTCGAGGCCGACCCCGAGCGGCTGGTCGATCGGCTCGACTGGGTGGCCAAGCGCCGGCTGCTGCGGGCGGTGGCCGAGCGCCGCGGCCTGCCGCTCGACCATCCGAGCGCCCTCGCCGTGGATCTCACCTACCACGACGTGCGGGCCGACCGTTCGCTGTACGGCGGCCTCGTGCGGGCCGGCAAGATGCGCACGGTGGCCGCGCCCGACGCCGTGCTGCGCCTGCGCGACGCGCCGCCCCGCACCACCCGGGCCGCGCTGCGGGGCGAGCTGGTGCGCCGCCTCGCGCAGTGCGGGCTCACCCACGAGCTCAACTGGGCGCACTGGCGCACGGTGGGCGACGAGCTCGAGCTGTCGGTCGACCTGTCCAACCCCTTCGCCGCCAGCACCGAGCAGGGCCGCCTGGCTCTCGCCCGCCTGCGGGAGTTCAGCGAGAACCGCCGCCAGGCCCGGGCCGCGGCCGAGGGCAGCCTGATCACCCTCGACATGGCCGCACTGTGGCCCGAGCTGGCCGCCGACGCGGCCTGAGCCGGGCGGGCCGGGCGGCGCCGGCCAACGGGGTTACGGTGGGCGCATGGTGGTCGCCGCCTCCAGCGTGACCGAGCTCGGCCGCTGGGCTCGGGGCAGCGGGCTCGAGATCGTGCTCATCGCCCTGGGCGCGGCGTTGCTCGTGCGCTTCGCCCGGTGGGCGCTGCTGCGTGCGCCCGAGCAGGCGTGGCGACGCGGGCCGCTCGGGCGGGTGAGCCGCGACGGCGGCCCCGACCTGCGCCGCGCCCGCTCGGTGGCCCAGGCCGGGGCGTGGGTGGTGGCGGCGCTCGTGTACAGCGTGGCCTCGCTGCTGATCCTCGCCCGGTTCAACGTGCCCCTCGCCAGCCTCGTCCCCACCGCCACCGTGGTCGGCGTGGTGATCGGCTTCGGCGCCCAGCGGGTGGTGCTCGACCTCGTGTCGGGCTTCTTTCTCTTCGCCGAGCGCCAACTCGCCGTCGGCGACACCGTGCGGATCTCACCTCCCGGCGTGGCCGGCGGCGTGAGCGGCACGGTGGAGGAGGTGACGCTGCGGGTCACCCGGCTGCGGACCCAGGCCGGCGAGGTGGTGTTCGTGCCCAACGGCGAGATCCGCCAGCTCACCAACCTGTCGGTCGATTGGGCTCGGGTGGTGATCGACGTGCCGGTGACCGCCCAGAGCGACCTCAACCAGGCCATCGACGTGCTCCAGGCCGTCGGCGAGAGCCTGCAGCAGGACCCGCAGTGGCAAGGGGCCCTGCTCGAGGCGCCGACGGTGTCGGGCGTGCAGGCGCTCGAGGTCGGCTTCGTGCGGGTGCGGCTGATGGTGCGGGTGCGCGCCGCGGAGCAGTGGACGGTGGGCCGTGAGCTGCGCCGCCGGGTGGCGGTCGGCCTGCGAGAGGCCGGGATCATGGCGCCGGGCGGCCCGCTCACCGAGGACGATGGCGGCGCCTGAGCCGGCGCCGCCTCGGGTGCGGCGCTCCACGCTCGCCCTCGCCGGCGGGTTCGCGGCGACGGCGGCGCTCTACCTGGCGGTGAAGCCCCCTCCGCCGCCGCCGAGCGGGCCCGCGGAGGTGGTGATCGTCACCACCACCGCGCCCGCGTCCCGGCCCGCCGCGTCGACCGCGCCGCCCCAGCCGGGTGACAACGGCGCGAACGGCGCCGGCGGTGCGGGAGGCGGGGACAGCTCGAGCGGGAACGGCTCAGGCGGCCCGATCACGACCGAGGCGCCGGACCCAGCCCCGAGCGCGCCGGCGGCGCCCGACAGCAGCCGAGCGCCGAGCACGACGGCTCGATCGACGACCACGACCGAGCCGGCCGCAACGACCGGCCCAGCCGTCACGAGCGGCCCGACCAGCACCACCACGACCCCAGCCGGATCGGGCGCGCTCCCCCCGACGACGAACGCGTCGGCGACCTCGGCGCCGCCTCCGGCGGGCTGACGCCTACCGGCCCTACCGGCCTACCGGCCTACCGCTGCAGCCGGCGGCTCGAGGCGGCGAGCAGCCCGACGCCGGCCAGCAGCAGCCCGACCCCGAGGGCCGTGGAGGCGCCCTCGGCGGCGCCGGCGCCGGTGGCGGGCAGGGTCTGCTGGCGGCCGGCGACCTCGACCGCCGGCGGGGCCGTGCTCGTGGTCGGCGCGGCGGTGGTGGTGGGCTGCTGGGCGATGCTGGTGGCGACCGGCGGCTGGGTGGTGGTGGTGACCGAGATGCTGGTGGTGGTGATCTCCTGGCAGGTCTCGGCGTTCGGGTTGGTCGGGGTGTCGCCGCCGCCCATGCCCAGCGGGCCGTCGTGCTCGCTGGGGGAGTCGACCGTGCTCACGGGCTGGTTCGGGCCCTGGAGCAACGCCACCAGATCCATCTGGATGAAGCGCGAGGGCGCGCAGCGCATGCGGGCGAACGTGACGGTCTTGGTCTCGGCCCCGGTGACGCTGAAGATCGGCCATTCGGCCGGCAGCCACGGGGTCTCCCCCCAGTCGGGCCCGAGTTGCGGGTTGAAGCACTGGTCGCCGGCGCAGGCCAGGCCCATCAGCACCCACCACTGCGTGGGGCAGCCGGCGACCCCCTGCACGGTGACCGAGCCCTGGAGCGGGCTCCAGTCGGTGACCCGGGCGGTGCACTCCCCGTAGGGGAGGAACTGCGGGAGCGTGGGGGGATCGGCCTGCGCGGCGGGGGCCGCCAACCAGAACAGGGCGGTGGCGAGAAGGCACGCGAGCGCGCCAATGACTGCAGAGATCCGTCGCATCCGTTCAGTGTCGCAGCCAGCCGCGTGGTTCAGTCGCGATCAGGGCGCTAATGCGACAACTGCTCTTCGTAGCCGGGGCGCCGCCAAAGGCAACAGCGCCAGGGGATCCGCCCTGGTGAAGACAGCAATCGTCGCCGCCGCCCGCCGATTCACTACGCAACGCGGTTTTACGCCTACAAAGAGAGCTCGTCTCGCATCTTCGGACGTTCTACGCGCGACTCATGACGCGATACGAGGTATTGCGGTGGGGCCACTATCGGCCGGCGTGAGCA
Organism: Acidimicrobiales bacterium; assembly: GCA_046153015.1. GTDB lineage: Bacteria > Actinomycetota > Acidimicrobiia > Acidimicrobiales > CAIXPF01 > JBJXGF01. The sequence continues at coordinate 25,528 of JBJXGF010000269.1, forward strand.
CCATGGCCTCCGGGCCCCGGCCCGGCGCGGGGCGGCAGGTCCAGGCTCGGCCGGGCCGGCGCTCCCACAGCAGGGCGAGGCACCGGCCGATCGCCGCCTGCCCGAAGGCATTGGGATGGAGCGACTCGACCCGGTCGCCCTGGCCCAGCCCGGTGGTGACGAACCGGGCCCATTCGCTCCGGCTCGGGTCGGGGCCCTGTTGGCCCACCAGCGCGCTCGAGCGGGCGCACACCTCCCGCCCGTCGAGCGCGTGGCGTAGGTCGAGCAGCTCCACCGACTGCGCGGCCGCCACCTCGGCGAGCGCGTCGGCCAAGAGCGGCGTCAGCGAGTCCCGCGCCCAGGTGAGATCGGCGTCGTAGAACGGGCAGCCGCCCTCCAGGAGCCGCCGGAAGCCGGACTCGGGGTAGCGGGCGTCGGCGGCGCGGGGCACCGGTGACGCGTAGGTCTCGAGCACGAGGCGCGCCTCAGGCGCGGCGGCTCGCACGCTGGCCAGCGCCTCCGCAACGCGCGCCCGCACCGCCGGGAGCTGCCGGCGCACCAGCGACGCCCGGACGCCGTTGCACGGCCCAGCGCCGATCACGTAGGCCACCGCGCACTGGGCGATGATGTCGGCGTAGCCGAGGTCGTTGCCGCCGACCTGCACGGTCACGAGCGCCACCGCCCGGGTTGCGGCGAGCTCGGCCAGTTGATCGGCCTGCGGGGCCTCGCCGTTGTGGACCGCCCCGCCGCTCGCCGCGGCGCGGACGTGGCCGGTCAGCGCTCCGGAGCAGGCGAGGTTCACCACCTCCAGCCCGGCCAGACCGGCCAGGCCGGCCGACCGGATCGGCGCGACGTCGGACCGGTGGCAGCCGTTGGCGTCGGAAGGCGGGAGGTACACGAGCGAGGGGTCGTAGCCGCCGGCGGCGTAGGCCCGATCGGTTCCCGAACGGGCGCCCGCCGGGTTGGTGGCGTTGCCCAGCCACCGGCCCGCCTCGCCCGAGCTGAAGCTGTCGCCCAGCGACACCGCCGCCGGCGGCGGCTCGCCGGGCCCGGGCACGCGGGGGCCGACC
>JBJXGF010000282.1:0-4970 GCA_046153015.1 Acidimicrobiales bacterium
CGGCCAACGCGTGGGCGTCGAGCGCCAGCGGCGGCGCCGGCGTCACCTCGCAGCCGGTCCAGCGCAGCAGCCCCGCAGCGGGCGGCGCGGCGCCGCCGGCCAGCACCAGCACCGGGGCGCAGACCCGCACGGCGGCGTCGAACACCGCCTCGCCGGCCAGCCACAGGCCGTGGAGCCCGGCCCGCTCGAGCAGCGCGGCCCTCACCCCCTCGGCGTGCGCTGCGGCGAGGAGCGACTCGGGCTGCACCAACGCCACCACGCCGCCGGCGCGCACCAGATCGAGCGCCGCCAACAGGAACAGCGCGGAGCTGTCGACGTACCCGCGGGCGGCGCCCCCGAAGCGGCGGGCGAGGACGGCGGCCTGCTCGGGCGCCCTAGCCGTGCCCCGCTGGAGCTGGTTGAGGAACGGCGGGTTGCCGACGACCAGGTCGAACTGGGCGCCGTGCAGCGTGAACGCGTCGGCGCAGCGCACGGCGGCGGCCCCGGCCCGAGAGGCGCCGGGGAGCGAAGCCCCCCGCAGCCGCGCCCACAGCGCCAGCGACGCGGCCGCCACCTCGCACGCGCCTGGGTCCACGTCGACGCCTCGCACCCGAGCGGCCGCGTCGAGCGGCGACGTGGCGGAGGCGGCCAGCGCCTCGGCTGCGGCGAGCAGGAACACGCCGCCGCCGCAGGTGAGGTCGCACACCGCCGGCGCAGGTGAGGCCGCCCCGTCGGCGGGCGCGGTCCAGCAGGCCAACGCGGCCCGCACCAGCCCGGCGGCGGCGGCGGGCGGCGTGAAGTACGCCCCCCGCCGACGTCGGCCCGTCGGCTCGAGCAGGGCCTCGTAGACCTGGCCCAACAGCTCGGGGCGGGCCAACTCGGCCGGCGGCGCAGGCGGCGACGCGAGCGCACGAGCGGCCTCGGGGAGGCGCTCGAGCAGGGCCACGTCGAGCCGTTCGCCGGCCCGGCCGTGGGCAGCGAGCACCACCTCGACGAACGCCGCCGCCGCCGGCGCCGCCTCGAGGCGGGCCGCCCCCGCCCACGCCCGGACGGCGTCGAGGTAGGCCCGCAGCATGGCCGAATCTTCGCCGACGCGCCGCGCCGGGCGGCGGATCCCGCAAGCGCCCGTACCCTGAGCGCAATGCGGTGGACGGTGCACGGCGAACGGTCCCTCTACGACAGCGCGTGGGTGAACCTGCGCCTCGTCGACGTCGAAGTCCCGGGCGGGCCCCGCTTCGACCATCACGTGGTCCGCATGCCGGCCCCGGCGGTGGGCACGGTGGTCCACGACCCGGCGCTCGGCGTGCTGCTGCTCTGGCGGCACCGCTTCATCGCCGACGCGTGGGGTTGGGAGATCCCCGCCGGCCGGGTCGAGGCGGGCGAGACCCTGGAGGAGGCCGCCCGCCGGGAATGCGTGGAGGAGACGGGCTGGCGGCCGGGCCCACTCCGTCACCTCGTGACCTACAACTGGGCGAGCGGGCTCTCCGACGGGCAGTTCGGGCTGTTCCTGGCCGACGGCGCCGAGCCGGTCGGCGCGCCGAGCGACCCCGGCGAGTCCGAGCGGATCGAATGGACGCCGCTCCACGTGCTCGAGAAGCGGCTCCGGGAGGGCGAGGTGCCCGACGGTCTGTCGCTCACCGCCCTGCTCTACGCGTGGTGCTTTGCCGGCCTCGGCCGGGCGGCCTGAGCCAGGCTCAGGAGGCGACGCCGACCGGCGCCGACGGGTCCCAGCCCGCCAGGTCGGCCAGGCGGGGGTCGTTGGAGAACACCTCGACGATCGGCATGCGCACCCCGAGGCGGGTGTGCAGCCGCTTCACGTCGAGCTCCTCGTCCCAGAGCATCAGCGTGACCGCCACGCCCGACTCGCCCGCCCGAGCGGTGCGCCCCGAGCGGTGCAGGTACGCCTTGTGATCCTCGGCCGGGTCGTAGTGCACCACCACGTCGACGTCGTCGATGTGCAGGCCCCGGGCGGCCACGTCGGTGGCCACGAGCACCGGCAGCTTGCCCGAGGAGAAGTCCTCCAGCGTGCGCTCCCGGGCGCTCTGGCGCAGGTCACCATGGATCGGCGCGGCCCGCACGCCCTCTTTCACCAGCGCCGCCGCCAGGCGATCGGCGCCCCGCTTGGTGCGCACGAACATGATCGTGCGCCGCACCCCGCGGGCGATCGAGGCCGCCACCTTCACCTTGTCCATCTGGTGGACCTTCAGGAAACGGTGCTCCATCTCCTCGACGGTCACCGCGGTGGACGCCACCTCGTGGTGCACCGGATCCGACTGGTAGCGCTTGACCAGCCCGTCGACCGCGCCGTCGAGCGTGGCGGAGAACAGCAGCGTCTGGCGCTTGCCCTCGGCGCGGCGCAGGATCCACTCGACCTGGGGCATGAAGCCCATGTCGGCCATGCGGTCGGCCTCGTCGATGACCACCTGGCCGAGGTCGCCGAGCTCGAGCTCGCCCCGGTGGAGCAGGTCGATCACCCGGCCCGGCGTGCCGATGAGCACGTCGAGCCCGGCGGCGAGGCGGCGGATCTGGCGGTCGATGTCGGCGCCGCCGTAGATGGCGGAGGCCACGAGGCCGAGGGCCTTGGCCAGCGGCTCGAGCTCGGCCGCCACCTGGAGCGCCAGCTCGCGCGTGGGCACGAGCATCAGCGCCGTCGGCCGGCGGGGCTTCGCCTTGGCGGCGCGCATGATCACGGGCAGGCCGAACGCCAACGTCTTGCCGGAGCCGGTCTTGGCCTTGCCGCACACGTCGCGCCCGGCGATCGCGTCGGGGAGGCACAGCTCCTGGATGGGGAAGGGCGTGGTGATGCCGCGCTGGGCGAGCACCTCGCAGAGCGCGCTCGAGACGCCGAGCGCCTCGAAGGTTGCTTGGTTCAAACCGGGATCTCCGAGTTCCTGCTGGTTGGGTTCTTCGTCGAGAGGTTTCACGTCGTCGCTCGGGCCCGCCCTTGGCGGACATCACCCGCGACATGTGCCGAAGAACCGATCCCGAAATCGGGGAAATCAACGTGCTCGAGATCCAACTCGGCCGCCACACAGGCAACTGCCGTGACAGGCCCCACGAGTGCGCAGCGGTAAGGCGCCTACTCGTGTCGTTGCCGATGATACCCGCCGTGGCGAGAAAAGTCGCACCTCAGCGTGGGGCGCCGCAGCGGCGGCGCGGCGCGCGCACCCGGCCACCGCGCAGCTCGACGCCCTCGGCGGCCAGGCGGCGGGCCTGCTCCTCCTCGTGGCCGGGCACGAGCCGGCCCGTGGCGGTGACCACCCGCCACCACGCATACGCGCCGCCCGAGCGGGCCAGGTGGCGGCCCACGGCCCGAGCCCGCCCCGGGTAGCCGGCCTCGGCCGCCACCTCGCCGTAGGTGACCACCTCGCCGGGGCTCAGCGCGGCGAGCACGGCGGCGACGGCCTCGGCGAAGGGGTCGCGTTCGGTCACGACGAGGCGGGGGCCTCGGTGCGCCGCTCGGCGCCTGCGGCGGCCGCATCGGCGTCGGCGCTGGCGGGCAGGCGGATCGTGAAGCGGGCGCCCCGGCCGGCGTTCTCCACGCGCAGCTCGCCGCCGTGCGCCTCGACCAGCCCTCGGGCGATGGCGAGGCCGAGGCCGGCGCCGCCCCGAGGGGTGCGGGCCTCGTCGCCGGTGAAGCCGAGCTCGAAGATCCGCTCGAGGTGCTCGGGGGGCACGCCGCCGCCCTCGTCGGCCACCGTGATCACGGCGACGGCGCCGACCCGCTCGGCGGCCACGCTCACCTCGCCCCCCGCCGGGGTGTGGCGCAGCGCGTTGTCGATGAGGTTGGCCAGCACCCGGGCCAGCTCGGGCGCCGACACCGCGGCCGCCGCCGGCGCCCCCGGCTCGGGGCCGCGCAGGGTCACGGCCTTGGCCGCCGCGGCCGGCGCGGCGAGCTCGACCGCTTCGGCGGCCAGCTCGGCGAGATCGGCCGGCGCCAGGCGCAGGGGCACCGCGCCGGCGTGGATGCGGGAGAGCTCGAAGAGGTCGTTCACCAGGTGCGCGAGCTGGTCGGCGTCCTGGCGGATGGCGCGGTGGTAGCGAGCGACCGTCTCGGCATCGTCGACCACGCGGTCCTCCAGCGCCTCGGCCATCGCCCGGATCCCGGCGAGCGGGGTGCGCAGATCGTGCGACACCCACGCCACCAGCTCGCGGCGGGCGGCGTCGAGGGCGCGCTCGCGGCTGGCGGAGGCGGCGAGGCGCGCCGACATCTCCTCGAGCTGGCCGGCCAGGCGGGCCAGCTCGCTCGTGGGCGGCGGTGCGCCGCGCTCGGTGGGTAGGCCCTCGCCGATGCGTTCGGTGAGCGAGCCCAGCGCCGCCGCGCCGCGGCCCACCCGCTCGCCGAGCGCGAGGGCGACGAGCGCACCGACGGCGCCCGAGGCGACGAGCACCACGAAGAGCACGTCGCGGTCGTGGGGGGAGAGGAACATCGAGGCCGATGCGGCCACCACGCCCGCCGCCACGCTGGCCACCGACACCAGCGCCACCACCGCGGTCTGCACCTGCACCGGCCGGCGGCGCAGGGCCCACAGGGCGGCGCAGCCGGCGGCGCCCACGCAGAGCGCCGGCCACCACGCGGTGAACAGGATCTCGGCCGTGTCGCCCGCCATCGGCGTGTCGACCGCGGCGGCCACGCCCAGAGCCGCGCCGGCGCCGACTGCGGTCACCGCCGCCGGCGCCAGCCACCGCCTCACCTCCGAGGCCTCACGGCTCGAACCGGTAGCCGACGCCCCACACGGTGACGATCCGGGTGGGCGCCGCCGGGTCGTCCTCGATCTTCTCCCGCAGGCGGCGCACGTGGACGGTCACCGTGGACGTGTCGCCATAGGTGTAGCCCCACACCGCCTCGAGCAGCTCCTCGCGGCGGAACGCCTGCCGGGGGTGGCGCAGCAGGTAGGCGAGCAGCTCGAACTCCCGGGCGGTGAGCGCCACGATCTCGCCCCGCAGCCGGGCCTCGTGGGCGGCGAGGTCGAGCTCCAGGCCCGGCGCCC
>JBJXGF010000006.1:0-3481 GCA_046153015.1 Acidimicrobiales bacterium
CGCGTCGCCCGGGGCCGGGGCCGCCCCGCGGCCGGGCGGCCCGGGCCCGGCGGGGCTCACACGAGCTGGGGCACCACCTCGCCCACGAAGCGCTCGATGAAGTCCCCGGTCCGCGCCGGCGCCATGCCCGGCAGCACGCCCATGGCGAGATGGGTGGTCTTGACCCGGCCGAGGGAGTGGTTGAGCACCCCGGCGACCGTGCTCGCCTCGCCGATGGCCGGACGGAACATCAGCGACTTGGCGCCGCGCAGCTCCTCCACCGGCGGCACCTCCCCCGGCTTGGGCCCGCCCTGCCCGCCCGACGCGTTGGCGAAGCCCTGGTAGACGCTCATGAGGTGGTGGAAATGGGCCGCGGCGTCGTCCCACGCCTTGTCGTCGGAGTCGGCGACGTGACCCCAGTGGAGCTGCAGGATCTTGGCGTCCTCCACCGAGAAGCCGGCGGCGCGGCGGGCCTCCTCGTACTCCTGCTGCAGGCCGGCGCCGCCCACGCCGAGCAGGTTGGCGCCCCGCCGGCCGGCCCGGCGGACCCCGGGCCGGGTCGTGGCGCCGATCCACAGCGGCATCGGGTTCTGCACCGGCTTGGGCGCCAGCCGGGCGCCGTCGATCTGGTAGTGGCGGCCCTCGTAGGAGAACGTGTCCTGCCCCCACAGGCCGGTCAGCACGTCGAGCCCCTCGGTGAAGCGGGAGAGCCGCTCCGACACGGGGATCCCGTAGCCGGCGAACTCGTGCGGCGCGTACCCCTGCCCGAAGCCCGGATCGAGCCGCCCGCCCGAGATCACGTCGGCGGTGGCGATGTCCTCGGCCACCCGGATCGCGTTGTGCAGGGGCAGCAGGAGCAGGTTGAAGCCGATCCGCACCCGCTCGGTGACCGCGGCGATCGCCGCGGCGATCGTGACGACCGAGGGCGAGTAGCCGTCGTCGACGAAGTGGTGCTCGGTCAGCCAGATCGTGTCGATGCCGAGCGCCTCGGCCCGGCGGATCAGCGCCAGCTCGTCGGCGTATACCTCGGCGAAGGGCCGCCGCCACGCCGCCGGGTTGCGGAACGAGAACATGAGCCCGATGTCGTACCGGTCGTGGAGCACGTCGCCTCCCTCGCACACGCCCGCCGCTCGCCGGTGGGCGCCCGCCGGATCATGGCAGATGCGCCGCCGGCCCCGGGCCGAGGGCGGCGCGGGGCGGCCCGGGGCGTCCGGCTCTGGACAGGCCCCTCCGAGCGTGTCGGAGTGAAGTCGTGCTGCCCCGCCGAGGCAGGGCCAGAGGCCAGGAGGGAGGCGTCACGCCATGGGGGAGAGCCGACCCCGGCGGGCGGTGAGCACGAGAGCGGCGACCAGGGTCGTCGACGTGGCGCTCCTCGTCGCGCTGGCGGTGACCGCGGCGAGCGGTCTGGTCATCGATCGGCTCGACCTGCACGAGCTCGTCCTGCACCGCCGGGTCGGCTACGCGATGACGTTGCTGGCGCTGGTCCACGCGGTCCTGCACCGGCGCCGTCAGCCGGCTCAGCCGGCTCAGGCGGCCCCGCCGGCTCAGCCGGCCCCTGCCCGCGAGCCGGCGCCTGCCCGCGAGCCGGCGGGTCCGGGGGTGTCACGGCGGCGTGCGCTCATGGCTGCGCTGGTGGCCGTGGCCGGCGCCGGCGGCTGGTTCACCCGGCGCGCGCTGTCGCCTGCGCCGTACACGGGCGGCGACGTCGGGAGCTTCTACCACCGGGAGAGCTCGCTCGGTCTCGCCGGGCTGGTCGGCGACGTGCTCGACTGGGGCCCCGCGCCACCCCGTTACAAGCACCCGCCCGACGGGCCGGCTGCGCCGAATGAACCAGTGGCCCTGCCGACCGCGGCAGCCCCGCCGGCCATGACCGTCGCCGAAGCCCTACGCCGCCGTCGCTCGCTGCGGGACTACGACGACCGGGCCCTCACCGCCGCCGAGCTGGCGTGGCTGGCGTACGCCGCGGCCGGGCTCACCTCCGCCGACGAGCGGCGCACCAGCCCCTCCGCCGGCGGGCTGTACCCGATCGAGGTGTACGTCGCCGCCTCCCGGGTCGAGGGCGTGACGCCGGGGCTCTATCACCTGGACGTGCGCGGCTCGGCGCTCTCGCCGGTGAGGGCGGGCTCGGTGGCGGGCGACCTGTTCCTCGCCGGGCTCGGCCAGGAGCACCTGCGCAAGGCGCCGGTGGTGATCGTGCTCACCGGCATCTTCCAGCGCACTCGCGCCAAGTACCACGCGCGGCACTACCGGTACGTCTGCTGGGAGGCCGGTCACATCGCCCAGAACCTGCACCTCGCCGCCGAGGCCGCGGGGCTCGGCGCCTGCGTGGTCGGCGCGTTCCTCGACGGCGCGCTCAACGACCTGCTGCGCATCGACGGCCGTGAGGAGGCCGCGCTCGGCATGATCGCCGTGGGCGCCCGCTGACCGCGGTCGGCCGCCAGCCCGGAGCCGGGCGCTCGGCTCAGCTCGGCTCGAGGAGGGCGAGCAGGCGGGCCTCGTCGGCCGTGAGGGCCTCGCCGGCCGGACCGGCCAGCACCCGGTTGAGCCGGCGGGGGGTGAGCTCCGCCAGGCGGTCGGGGAACGCGTCGAGCACCGCCGGCTGCACGTAGCTGGCGCGGCACACGGCCGGGGTGTTGGCCAGGCGGTCGGCCGCCAGGCGCAAGGCGGCGGCGACCGTGGCCTTGCGTTCGGTCTCGCTGGCGGGCGGGTCGGCGCCGGCCAGGCGGCCGGCGACGATCACGCTCGCTGCCCAGGTGCGGAAATCCTTGGCGGTGAACGGGCCCGAGGTGGCCTCGTGGAGGTAGTCGTTCACGTCCCGGGAGCCCACGTTGCGCACCACGCCGTCGTCGTCGAGGTAGCCGAAGAGCACCTGACCGGGCAGGTCCTGGCAGCGCTGGACGATGCCGGCCAGCCGGCGGTCGGTCACGGTGAGGCGCCGGGTCAGCCCACCCTTCGCCCGGAACTCGAACGAGAGCCGGGCGCCGGCCACCCGCACGTGCTCGTCCCGCAGGGTGGTGAGGCCGTACGAGGCGTTGGCCTGCGCGTACTCCTCGTTGCCCACGCGGATCAGCGTGTCGTCGAGGAGCTGCACCACCGCGGCCACCACCTTCTCCTGGGGCAGGCCCCGCCGGGCGAGGTCGACCCGAACCCGACGGCGAAGGTCGGGCAGCGCCCCGCCGAACTCGGCCAGGCGCTCGAACTTGGCGAGGTCGCGCACCTCCCGCCAGCGAGGGTGGTAGCGGTACTGCTTGCGGCCCCGCGCATCCCACCCGGTGGCCTGGAGGTGGGCGCGCGGGTCGGCGCTGATCCACACGTCGCGCCACGCCGGCGGCACGGCCAGCGCGGCGATGCGGGCCCGCGCCGCCCGGTCGGTCTCCGCCGAGCCGTCCGGCCGGCGGTAGCTGAAGCCTTTGCCGGCCCGGCGGCGGGTCAGGCCCGGCTCCGCGTCGGACGCGTACCGCAGGCCTGCAGCCGCGGCCGCCTCGGCGGGCTCGGGCGGGTC
>JBJXGF010000313.1:0-34455 GCA_046153015.1 Acidimicrobiales bacterium
GCCCGGTCCGCCGGGCACGCCGACGGCGCCGCCGGTGCCGCCGAGCGTGCCCCCGGGCACGCCGCCTGCCCCCCCGACGCCGCCGGGCAAGACCCCCATCGGGGTGCCCCCGCCGCCGGTCGATCCCCTGCCGCCCTCGACGCCCCCCGGTTCGGGCCAGCCCCCGGGGGGCGGCGTGGGTCCGACGACCACGGTCCCGGCCCCCGGCTCGACCACCACGACGGCGGCGCCGACCACTACGACTGCGGCGCCCACGACCACGACGGCCGCGCCGACCACCACGACCGCCGCGCCGACCACCACCACCTCGGCGAGGCCAACGACGACCACCTCGGCGGCGCCGACGACCACGACCGCGGCGCCGACCACCACCACTGCGGCGCCGACGACCACGACCGCGGCGCCGACGACCACCACTGCGGCGCCGACCACCACGACCGCGGCGCCGACCACGACCACCACGACGCCGCCCCCGCCGCCGCCCACCGGCGCGCTCGACGCCGCCACCGCGCTGCTCGCGCACCGGGCCAGCTTCGGGGTGTCGCCTCAGCTGCGGGCCGAGCTCCTCCAGCGGGGCGGCGCCGCCTGGCTGGCCGACCAGCTCAACCCGGCCGGCCTCGACGACTCGGCGGTCGACGCCGCGCTCGCCGGCTTCGCCACGCTCGGCCGGACGAACTCGCAGAACGCGGACATCGAGAACCTCAACGAGCTGCGCCACGCCGCCGTGCTGCGGGCGCTGCTCAGCCGGCGTCAGCTCCTCGAGATCATGGTCGACTTCTGGAACAACCACTTCAACGTGGCCCTCGATGACGACGGCCGCTGGCGGCACCTCAAGATCCGAGACGAGGCCGAGGTGGGCCGGGCGAACGCGCTCGGCAGCTTCACCGAGCTGTTGAAGGCCAGCGCCCGCAGCCCAGCCATGCTCGTGTACCTCGACAACTACAAGTCGAACGCGAGCAGCCCGCAGGGTCTCAACGAGAACTACGGACGGGAGCTGCTCGAGCTGCACACGCTCGGCATCGTGGACGATCAGCAGGTGTACACCGAGGCCGACGTGATCGCTGCGTCGCAGGTGATGTCGGGCTGGTCGGTCGACACCACCGACCGGCGCGACCTGTTCCAGTTCAAGCCGCAGCTCCACTTCACCGGCCCGATCTCGCTGCTCAGCGGCGCCTGGTCGACCCCCGGGCGCACCGGGGCGGCGGCGATGGCGGACGGCGATTCGCTGCTCGAGTTCCTCGCCCGCCACCCCTCCACCGCCCGCCACCTCGCCTACAAGCTGGTGAAGCGCTTCGTGTCCGACGAGCCGCCGGCCGGTCTGGTGGCGTCCGCCGCTCAGGTGTACCTCCAGAACGGCACCGCCATCGCGCCCGTGCTGCGCCACATCCTCACCAGCCCCGAGTTCGCCGCGTCCGCCGGCGCCAAGGTGCGCCGTCCCTTCGAGCTGCTCATGGCCATGCTGCGCGGCCTCGGCGCCACGCTGGAGGTCGACCCTAACGGACCCGGCGCCGAGTCGGTCCGCCAACAGCTCAACACGATGGGCCAGGCCCTGTACTCGTGGCCGAGCCCCGACGGGTACCCGGACCACGCCGGCCACTGGCTCAGCTCCTTCGGCATGCAACAGCGCTGGGCCGCCGGCGGACGCCTCGCCGGCAACACCCTCAACGGCATTAGCTACGACCCGGCGCAGATCCTTCCTGGGACGGCGCCGGCCACGGCCGCCGACGTGGTCGACCGCGTGGTGCTCTCGCTGCTCGACGCGGCGCCGTCCGCCCCGGAACGCCAAGCCTTGCTCGGCGCGTTCGGCCGCGCCGCCGCCGACCCCGCGGCCAACCTCATGACCGTCGCCGCCCTCCGCCCGCTCGTGGGCGTGGTGTTGGCGATGCCCGCATCCCAGCTGCGCTGAGCGTTCGACGAAAGGACTTCACCCATGACCACCTCGTTCTTCGACGCGCTCGTGAGCCGGCGGCGATTCGTCGGCTGGACCGCGGTCGCCGCGTCCGCCGGCGCGGTGTCGGCAAAGCTGGCCTTCGCCACGCCCGAGGACGCCGCCCAGGGAGACCTGCTGGTTGCCGTCTTCCTGCGCGGCGGCGCCGACGGCCTCTCGTTCGTCCCCCCCTACGGGGACGACGCCTACTACCAGCTCCGGCCCACCATCGCCATCCCCCGTCCTGGGCAGGCCGGCGGCGCGCTCGACCTCAACGGGTTCTTCGGTCTGCACCCGGCCATGCGTTCGCTCTACGAGGGGCCCTGGACAGCGGGTCGGCTGGCCATCGTCAACGCGGCCGGCTGGCCGTCCGCCGTGACCGACACCCGGAGCCACTTCGAGGCGCAGGACTTCTGGGAGCGCGGCTCGGTGGAGGCGGCCGTTCGCAGCGGCTGGATCGCCCGGCACCTGTCGAGCTCGGCGTCTGCGGGCGCGGCGCCCGGCGTGGGCTTCGGCTCGAGCCTGCAGACGAGCCTGCGCGGCTTCTCGGGATCGTTGTCGGTCAGCCGGCTCGACCAGTTCGGCGTGCGCGGCTTCGGCGGCGGCGACACCGCCCGCGTCCGGACGGCGCTGTCGCAGCTCTACGGCGCGGCCCCGGGCCAGCTGGGAGCGGCCGGCACTGGCCTCCTAGCGGCGGCCGAGCAGGTGACCGCCGCGGCGCAGATCCCGCCCAGCAACGGCGTGACCTATCCGGACAGCGACCTGGCCCAGGGGCTCCGGCAGGTGGCGCAGTTGGCCCGGGGCCGGGTCGGTCTGCGGGCCGCCGCGCTCGACGTGGGCGGCTGGGACATGCACGACGACATGGGCACCTCCACGAACGGACAGATGGCCGGACGCGCCGGCGCGGTCGCCGACGCGCTGACCGCCTTCTCCAACGACCTCGGCGCGCAGCTGAGCGAGGTGACCGTGGTGGTGATGAGCGAGTTCGGCCGCACCAGTAGGGAGAACGGCAACGGCGGCACCGACCACGGCCGGGGCAGCGTGATGTTCGTGATGGGCGGCGCCGTCACCGGCGGCCTGTACGGCCAGTGGCCGACCCTGACCCAGGACAACGACCCCGACCGGGACCTCTCGGTCACCACCGACCAGCGGGCCGTGCTGTCCGAGATCGTGACCGGACGGCTCGGCAACTCCAACCTGGGCGCCGTCTTCCCGAGCTTCACGCCGGCGGCGCCCCTCGGCCTGGCCGCCGCTATGGCCCAGGCCAACTGAAACCCGTCCGCCAGCACTGGAGATCCCTGATGCTTTCCCACCGTTCTGTACGCCGCACCGGCGCGGCGATCGCGCTCGCCGGACTCGTCGGCGGCTGTTCGTGGTTCGGCCGCGACCGTCCCGTGAGCCCGCCCAAGCCGCCGCCGGCCGCCACCACCACCACGGCGTTGTCCGGTTCGAGCACGACCACGGCGGCGGCGGTGACGACCACCACGGCGGCGGCGGTGACGAGCACCACGGCGGCGGCGGTGACCACCACCACGGCGCCGTCCACGACCACCACCGCGCCGTCTACGACCACCACGGCGCCGTCCACCACCACGACCGCGCCGTCCACCACCACCGCCCCGAGCGGCCCGAGGGTGTTCTTCACCGCGCCGGCGCCCGGCTCGACGGTGACGAGCCCGGTCACGCTCACCTTCGACGCGGCCGACTTCGTGGTGGAGCCGGCCGGCCTGGCCCGGGAGGGCGCCGGGCACCTGCACGTGATGATCGACGTGCCCTGCGTGGCCCCGGGCGCGGTGATCCCGATGAACGACAGCCACGTCCACCTCGGCAACGCGCAGAAGGTCCTCGTGTTGGCCTTGCCTGCCGGCGCCCATACCGTCTGCCTCCAAGCGGGCGACGGCATCCACCGGGCGCTGGCGCTGACCGAGCAGCTCACGTTCACCGTGAGCTGACCGCCGGGCCGCACCGCCGGGGCGACCCCGCCCGCCCCGGCGGTACGCTCGGCCCATGACCATCCTCGATCGGGCCCCGGCGCTGGACCGCAGCGCGTACGGGTCGGCCGCCGACGTGCTCGACGAGCTGCGGGCGCTGCTCGGCGAGCGGGTTTCCACGGCGCCGTCGGTGCGGGAGCAGCACGGGGTCGACGAGAGCTGGCATCCGGCCTGCCCGCCCGACGCGGTGGCGTTCGTGCGCAGCACCGAGGAGGCGGCGGCGGTGGTGGCGGCCTGCGCCCGCCGGCGGGTGCCGGTGATCCCCTTCGGCGCCGGCACCTCGCTCGAGGGCCACGTGGCCGCGCTGGTCGGCGGCGTCTCGCTCGACCTCTCGGGCCTCGATCGTGTGGTGGAGGTGAACGTCGACGACCTCGACTGTCTGGTCGAGGCCGGGGTGCACCGGGTGGCCCTCAACGACCGGCTGCGCCGGGACGGGCTGTTCTTCCCGATCGACCCGGGGGCCGACGCCAGCCTCGGGGGCATGGCCAGCACCCGGGCGTCGGGCACCAACGCCGTCCGCTACGGCACGATGGCGGACAACGTGCTCGGCCTCACCGTGGTGCGCGCCGACGGCTCGGTCATCCGCACCGGCGGCCGAGCCCGCAAGTCCTCCGCCGGCTACGACCTCACCCGTCTCTTCGTCGGCGCCGAGGGCACGCTCGGCGTGATCACCGAGCTCCGCCTCCGTCTGTACGGCCTGCCCGAGGCCATGGCCGCTGCGGTGTGCGGCTTCGCCGATCTGGCCGGCGCGGTGCGGACCACCATCGAGACGATCCAGCTCGGTGTCCCCGTCGCCCGCATCGAGCTGCTGAACGACGTGCAGATGGCCGCCGTGGCCCGGTACGCCGGGCTCGACCTGGCCCCGGTCAACACGCTGTTCCTCGAGTTCCACGGCAGCGCCGCCGCGGTGGCCGAGCAGGCCGAGACCGTCCAGCAGCTGGCCTCGGGCAACGGCGGCGAGGGCTTCGCCTGGGCTACCGACCAGGGCGAACGTGAGCGGTTGTGGGCGGCCCGGCACAATGCGTACTACGCCGCGCTGGCGCAGCGCCCGGGCGCCAAAGGCATGCCCACCGACGTGTGCGTGCCGATCTCCCGGCTCACCGAGTGCATCCTCGCCACACAGGCCGATCTCGCCGCGGTCGGCGTCGAGGCGCCGATCCTCGGCCACGTCGGCGACGGCAACTTCCACGTGATCTACCTGTTCGACCCCGGCGACGAGGCCGAGGTGGCCCGCGCCCATGCCCTCAACCGCCGCCTGGTGTCCCGGGCGCTCGCCCTCGGCGGGACCTGCACCGGCGAGCACGGGATCGGCTACGGGAAGCTGGAGTTCATGGCAGAGGAGCACGGCGACGCGCTCGACACGATGCGAGCCGTGAAGGCCGCCCTCGACCCGCACGGCATCCTCAACCCCGGCAAGGTGGTGCCGGCGCGCTGACCGCTACGCGCTGAGCTGCGCCCGGAAGTCGGGGTGGGCGATGGCGGCCAGCGCCCCCGCTCGCTGCTCGATCGGCAGCCCGGCGAGGCGGGCCACGCCGTACTCGGTGACGACCCGGTCGACCAGGTAACGGGGCAGCGTGGTGACCGCACCCTCGCCCAGGCGGCGCACGATGCGGGACAGCTTGCCGCCCGCCGCGGTGGCCGGGAAGGCGATGATCGAGCGGCCGCCCGGGGCGAAGCTGGCGCCCACCGCGAAGTCGGGCTGGCCGCCCGGGCCTGACACCAGCGTCTCGCCGGCCATCTCGGCGTTGACCGAGCCGTCGAGGGCGATCTCCAGCGCGGAGTTGATGGCGCAGAAGTCGCGCACCTGGGCCAGGATCGGCACGCCGTGGCTGTACTGGGAGCCGACGGTCAAGATGTCGGGGTTGCGGTGGGCCCAGTCGAAGCTGCGCCGGGTGCCGAGCACCCCGCCGACCACCATCTTTCCGGGGTCGATGCTCTTGCGGGCCCCGGTGAGGGCGCCGGACTCCACGAGGCGGATCACGGTGTCGCCGACCATGCCGCCGTGCATGCCGAGGTCGCGGCGGTCGCCGAGCTGGGCCAGGATGCTCTCGGGGATGGCGCCGATGCCGAACTGCAGCACCGCGCCGTCGGGCACCTCGGCCGCGGCGTGGGCGCCGATCGTGCGGGCGGTGTCGTCGGGCTCGGGCACGACCAGCTCCACCACCGGGTGCTCCACGTCGACGAGCAGGTCGAACAGGCTCCGCTCGCACTCCGCCGCGCCGAAGGTGTACGGCATGTTCGGGTTGATCTCGGCGATGACGAACGGCGCCGTGCGGACGACGTCGGCGTTGGCGCCGGCGGCCACGCCCAGGCTGAACCGGCCCTCCGGGCCGGGGGGGCTCACCTGCACCAGCGCCACGTCGATCGCGTGCGGGCCGTGCGGGCCGATCAGCCGCGCGAACTGGCTGTAGCTCGCCGGCACCCGGGCCAGCACCCCGGCCTTGCCCATCGCCGCCGCCGCCCGGTTGGGCTGGAGGCTGGTCAGGTGGAACGGGGCGCCGGCAAACTCGAACACGGGCAGCGGGTCGATCAAGTAGTCGGTGACCAGCTCGATGTGGGTCCAGCGGTCGTGGTGCTCGGCCAGCGCGGCCACCAGCGCGACCGGCACCGAGCAGATCGGCGACACGTACACCCGGCAGTTGTCGGGGATCGCCGCCATGGCCTCGGCCATCGAGACGAGCCGGCCCTCCTTGGGCGGGCCCGGGGCGGGCAGCAGGTCTCGGTAGTCCGGAGCAGCCATGGCCGCGCAGTGTACGCGGCGTCGAGTGGGCCGGTCCCTGCCGGCCGGCGCCTCGCCGCCCGCCGGGTGCTAGGAACTGCGCATGCAGTCCGACACGTCCGGTTTCGACCTCGCCCAGGTCGACAAGCTCCTCACCACCACGCGCGCGGTGCGCAAGCGGCTCGACTTCGACCGGCCGGTGCCCGACGAGGTGCTGCTCGAATGCCTGCGGCTGGCCATCCAGGCCCCGACCGGGTCGAACACGCAGAACTGGCGCTGGCTGATCGTGCGCGACCAGGCGAAGAAGGAGGAGCTCACGCGCCTCTACAACGAGGCGGGCGGGGACTACCTCCGGGGCCGCGCCCGCACCGAGGAGGCCGGGACCCAGATGGGTCGGGTGTTCGACTCGGCGGCCTACCTCGCCGACAACATGGCCAAGGCCCCGGTGTTCGTGATCCCCTGCGTGCTCGGCCGCCCGGGGGAGAAGGGCTGGGACGCGGCCGGCCTGTACGGCTCGATCGTGCCCGCCATCTGGAGCTTCCAGCTGGCCCTGCGCAGCCGCGGCCTCGGCACGTGCTACACCACGCTGCACCTGCAACGCGAGCGGGAGGCGGCGGCGCTGCTCGGCATCCCCGACAACGTGCTGCAGGCGGCGCTGCTGCCGGTGGCCTACACGGCGGGCACTGAGTTCCAACCCGCCCGGCGTCGCCCGGTCGAGGAGATCACCTACCTCGACGCCTGGAAGCAGCCGCTCTAGCCGGTCGGCGTCAGCCGCGCTGGGCGGCGGCCGTGGGCCACGCCGGCCGGAGCGGGTCGCGGTCGCGGCGGACCTCGACCACGCCGCGCCAACCGCACCAGCACCGCACCGCCACGGCATGCCCCTCGGCGGTGGCCGTGATCGATTCGAGGTGGTTCGGCCAGAGCAGCACCGGGCGCTGCTCGGACGGACACTGGATCAGCAACATCGGACTCACCTCCCCTCAGCGAACGCCGCCGGCGCGGCGCAGCTGCTCGGCGTGCTCCTCGGCGTGGGCGGCGTAGATCTCGAGCCACGTGTCTACCGAGTACGGCCCGGACTCCGAATGGGTTCCGGCGCGCTCCCACTCCGCCGGTTCGAGCAGCTCGAGCAGCTCGGCGGAGGCCTCGCGCACGGCGCGGATGACGGCCAGCGAGCGGTCGATCGGCCGGTCGTAGCGCAGCCGCTCGGCGTAGCGAACCTCGTCGTAGCCGACGATCAGCGGATCGTCCTCGGCCAGCAGCTGGCGGAGGCGGGTCGCCGAGCGGGTCTCGGCGTCGGCCAGGTGGTGGACCACCTCTCGGGCCGTCCACTCGCCCGGCCCCGGCCGCCGGTCGAGCTGGCCCTCGGCGAGCTCG
This sequence comes from Acidimicrobiales bacterium, assembly GCA_046153015.1. Taxonomy (GTDB): domain Bacteria; phylum Actinomycetota; class Acidimicrobiia; order Acidimicrobiales; family CAIXPF01; genus JBJXGF01. Next base: position 8,012 of record JBJXGF010000313.1, read on the forward strand.
GCCGCCGCCTTCTCCACCAGGTCGGCGCCGCGGCGGTACCGGTCGAGCAGCGCCTGACGTCGTGCGGGGTCCCGTTCCATACGTGAGATCGTGCACCTCCAGGCCCCGCCCAACGAGCGGCTGGAACGCCAATCAGCGCGAGAATCCTGCCAACAGGCGCCGCTACGATCCGCGCATGCGGTGCGTGGCGGTGTTGGTGTGGCAGCAGGCGCCGGTCTTCGAGCTGGCCGTGGCCCACGAGGTGTTCGGCCTCGATCGCACGGCGATGGGCGCGCCCCCCTTCGAGCTGCGCATCTGCGCGGTGGAGCGCCCGCCGCTGCGCGGCGCGGCCGGGCTCACGCTCGACACGCCGTACCGCCCGGCCGACGCCGCCGAGGCCGACCTCGTGATCGTGCCCGGGTGGCGCGAGCCGCTCGAAGAGCCCCCCGGCGAGGAGACGCTGGCGGTGCTGCGCGCCGCGGTGGAGCGGGGCGCCTGCGTGGCGTCGTTCTGCTCGGGGGCGTTCGTGCTGGCCGCCGCCGGCCTGCTCGACGGGCGCGACGCCACCACCCACTGGATGTACGCCGAGCGGCTGGCGGCCGCCTACCCGAAGGTGCGAGTCGACGCGGACCGGCTCTACGTGGGCGAAGCGGGCGTGTGGACCTCCGCCGGCACCGCCGCGGCCATCGACCTGTGCCTTCACCTCGTGCGTCTCGAGCACGGCGCGCAGGCGGCCAACACGATCGCGCGGCGCATGATCGTGCCGCCGCACCGCGACGGCAGCCAGGCGCAGTACGTGGAGCTGGCCGTGCCCGCCGTGGCCCAGACCGCCGACGACGCGCTGGCCGCCTCGCTGGTGTGGGCCCAGCAGCACCTGGCCGAGCCGCTCACCGTGCGCGACCTGGCCGCCCAGGCGACGATGGCGCCGCGCACCTACGCCCGACGCTTCCTGGCCGCCACCGGCGTCACGCCGCTGCGCTGGCTGCTCTCGCAGCGCATCGCCGCCGCCCAGCAGCTCCTCGAGCGCAGCGACCTGCCGGTGGAGCGGATCGCGCAGCTCACCGGCCTCGGCGCCGCGGCCAACCTGCGGCTGCACTTCCTGCGCCGCGTGGGAGTGACGCCGAGCGCGTACCGGCGGACCTTCGCCGCCGGCGCCGAGCCCGCCCTCGCCGCCGCAGCCGGCGGCTAGGCAGCGGCTGGGCAGCGGCTGGGCAGGTCAGCGCAGCTCGACCACCAGCTCGATCTCGACCGCCATGTCCATCGGCAGCGAGCCCATCCCCACCGCGGAGCGGGCATGGCGCCCGGCGTCGCCGAAGACCTCGACCAAGAGGTCGCTGCAGCCGTTGATCACCGCCGGATGCTGGGTGAACGAGGGCGGGCAGTTCACCATCCCCACCACCTTCACCACCCGCGCCACCGCATCGAGGCTGCCGAGCTCGCGGCGCAGCGTGGCGAGCAGGTTCAGCCCCGTCAGCCGGGCCGCCGCGGCGCCGGCCTCGAGGTCGAGCTCGGCGCCGACCTTGCCGGTGACGAGCCCCTCGGGGCCGGCCGGCCCGTGGCCCGAGGTGAACCCGAGCGAGCCGGCCCGCACGAAGGTCACGTAGCTGCCGATCGGCTTGGGCGGCTCGGGCAGCGTGAGGCCGAGCTCGGCGAGGCGGGATTCGGCGGACATGGCCGTGAGCGTACCGGGCGGCCCGGCCCCGGCGCGGGGAGGCCGGAGGAGCCCTAAGGTGCCGGCCATGGCCCCGAGACGACCCACCAAGGCCCGAGTCCAGCCCGATCCCGCCGCCGCCGAGAAGGCGCGGGAAGCCATGCGCGGCCAGCCCCACAACGCGGTCAACGTGCGGGCCACGATGGCGCTGCACCCCGGCGTCTCCCGCGCCGTCGGGGCGCTCGCCGGCTTCGTGCTCAACGAGGCCGGCGCCCCTCGCCGCCAGCGGGAGCTGGTGATCCTGCGCATGGGCTGGAACTGCCAGGCGGAGTACGAGTTCGGCCAGCACACGTTGTACGGCCTCGCCAACGGGGTGACCCAGGGCGAGGTCTACGCCGTGACACGGCCGCTCTCCGAGCACGCCTGGAGCGACGAGGACCGGGTGCTGCTGCAGATGGCCGACGATCTCTACGCGGCCGACGCCGTGAGCGACGCCACGTGGGCCGAGCTGACCGCCCGGCTGAGCGTGCCCGAGATCATGGAGTTCGTGGTGGCGGCGCTCACCTATCGGGTGGTCTCGGGCTTTCTGAACACCTTCGGCGTGGAGCTCGACGAGGGCGTTCCGGGCTGGCCCACGACCAGCGGCTGACGGCGCGGCAAGCGGTAACGTCGCCGCCGTGGCGCCCCCGACCCTGGACCAGTTCCGCGCCGAAGCCCGCACGTGGCTCGCCGCGCACGCCGAACCCGCCGTGGATCGCTCGAAGGCCGACGCCTCCACCTGGGGTGTGGGGTCGGACCGGGTGGCGGTGATCGGGGGCAGCTTCACCGCGGAGGAGGAGAAGCGGGTCATCGACGAGCTGCGGGCGTGGATCACGCTCAAGTCCACCGCGGGCTACCACGCCGTCGCCTCGCCGGTCGAACACGGAGGCCTCGGCCTGCCGGGGGCGTTCGCCCGCGCCTTCACCGAGGAGGAGCGCCGCTTCCACACGCCGGCGCCGCACGAGGCGGTGGGCATCAGCCGCGACCTCGTGGGGCCCACCATCGCTGTGTACGGCACGCCCGAGCAGATCGCCCGCTACCTCCCCCGGCTGCTCTCGGCGGAAGACCTGTGGTGCCAGCTCTACTCCGAGCCCGGCGCCGGCTCCGATCTCGCTGCGCTGGCCACCCGCGCCGAGCGCGACGGCGACGAGTGGGTGCTCACCGGCCAGAAGGTGTGGACCTCGGGCGCCCGCTACGCCGACTACGGGTACATCCTGTGCCGCACCGACCCGTCGCTGCCCAAGCACAAGGGCATCACCGCCTTCCTCCTCGACATGAAGGCGCCCGGGGTCACGGTGCGGCCGCTGCGCCAGATGACCGGCGGGGCCTCGTTCAACGAGGTGTTCCTCGACGGCGCCCGCGTGGGGGACGACCACCGGCTCGGCCCGCTGAACGAGGGTTGGCGGGTGGCGCTCACCACGCTCGGCTTCGAGCGGGGCTCGGCCACCGGCGAGGGCGGCGGCAAGGTCACCACCAAGGTGGAGCGCCTGCTGGCGCTGGCCCGCTGGCTCGGCCGCAACGACGAGCCGGTGGTCCGCCAAGCCCTGGCCCGAGCCTGGGCCTACAACCGGGTGCAGAAGATCAACGCCGACCGGGTGAAGGGCGCGCTGCGAGCGGGCCAGGCGCCCGGCCCGGAGGGCTCGATCGGCAAGCTGATGAACACCAACGGGGCGGCGCTGATCAACGAGACCGCCTCGCTGCTGCTCGGCGCCCGGCTCACCGCCGACACCGGCGAGTGGGGGACCTCCGGCTGGGCCGAGCACGTGCTCGGCACGCCGGGCGCCCGCATCGCCGGCGGCACCGACGAGGTGCAGCGCACCGTGATCGCCGAGCGGGCCCTCGGGCTGCCCGCCGAGCCCAAGGGCGACCGCGACCAGGCCTGGCGGGCCGCGCTGCGTTAGGCCGAGCGCGGCGAGCTAGGCGCGGGCGCGCTCGCCGCCCAGCGCTCCGGCTCGACGCAGCTCGGCGATGCGGGCGTCGTCGTAGCCGAGCAGGTCCCTCAGCACCTGCTCGGTGTGCTCCCCGAGCGCCGGCACGTGGGGCGCGACCGGAGGGGTGCGGGTGAGCTGGATGCGGGTCCGCTCCACCAGGCGTTCGCCTTGGCCGGTGTGGGGCGCCACGACCGTGTGGCCGAGGTGCGTGAGCTGGGGGTCCTGCGGCGAGCCCGAGTGGAGCACGGCGTGGGCCGGCACGCCGAGCGCCTGCAGCTCGCGCTCGGCGGCCTCCGGCGTGCGCAACGCGGTCCACGCCGCGATGGCCTGGTCGATCTTGTCGCCCGTCGCCCGCCGGCCCTCGACCTCGGCGAGGGACGGGTCCTCGGCCCAGTCGGGCCGGCCGATCGCCCCGCACAGCGCCTGCCAGTCGCGCCGGTCGCGCACGGCGATCGCCACCCACTCGTCGTCGCCGGCCGAGGGGAACACGCCGTGCGGGCTCATGTGGTCGTCGTCGTTGCCCCGCCGATCCCAGGAGGCGCCGTTGAGCTGATGGTCGAGGATCGCCGGCAGCAGGTAGTGCAGCGACGCCTCGATCTGGCTCTGGTCCACATACACGCCCTCGCCGGTCTGGCGGCGGTGCTCGACCGCGGCCAGCACCGCGGCCACCGACATCCGGGGCGCGCAGGCGTCGGTGTACGCGCCGTAGGGCCCCATCGGCGGCTGGTCGGGCCATCCGGTGGGCTGCACCATGCCCCCGATCGCCGCGCCCATCGTGCCGTAGCCGGCCATGAACGCGTACGGCCCCTCCTGGCCGAACAGGCACGAGCTGAGCATCACCAGATCGGGCTTGAGCCGCCGCAGGGAGTCGTAGTCGAGCCCCCAGGCCCGCATCGCGCGGGGCGAGAACGACTCGGTGACCACGTCGGCCCAGCGCACGAGGTCGTAGATCACCTCCCGCGCCGCTGCGTTGTTCGGGTCGAGCGTGACGCTGAGCTTGCCGAGGTTGATGCTGGCGAACGCGGCGGAGGTCTCCCGTCCGGCCTTGCCGCCGTAGTAGGGGGCGAGGAGGCGCACGCCGTCCATGCGGGCCGCGTTCTCCACGCGCACCACCGTGGCGCCGTACTGGGCGAGCACGCCGGTGGAGGTGGGCCCCGCCATCACCCACATGAAGTCGAGCACCTTGAGCCCGGCCAGCGGCCCGACCCCGGCGGCGGGCGGGGCGGGGCTCGACGGGGCGAGGTCGGCGAAGGCCGGTCGGCGGGTCTCGGCCAGCACCTCGGCGGTGTGCTGGCCGGGCTGGGGCGGAGCGGCGCCGAGGGTGCGGGAGCCGGCGAGGCCGCGCACGATGTGGGCCGGCATCTTCACCGTCTCGCCGTGCTCGCCGACCGGCGCCGGCGCCCAGTACCCGCGCTCGTCGAGCTGCGGGTTGTCGAGCATGTCGTCGAAGGTCGACACCGGCACGAGCAGGAGCCGCCGGTCGAGCGCGGCGGAGAGCAGCTCGGCCTTGGTCTTGCCCCTCAGGAACGCGCCGATCGCCTCGACCAGGCGGGCGAGGTCGGTGTTGGCCGCCTCGCCGGCCCGCACGGTGCGCAGGTGCACGTGCCAGTCGCGGTCGGTGAGGTCGGCGTCGGCGGCGCCCTCCTCCCGCATCCAGCCGAGCAGCCGGTCGAGGAACGGCTTGTTCACCGGGTCGAGGGCCACCGTGAGGGAGACGAACCCGTCGGCCGCCTCCCACACGAACGGCACGGTCACGCCCACCATGGCGAAGCCGTTGCCGGCGCGGTGGAGGCGCTTGTGGCCCACCGCGTCGTTCTGGAGCGTGAAGAAGGCGGGCAGGTTGGCGGCCCGCTGCGCCGAAACCTCCACGCGCTGGCCGAGCCCCGAGCGGCGGGCCTCGGTGAGCGCGATCAGCGCCCCGCCGGCGGCCTCCGCGCAGGCGTGGGCGAACGCCGACACGCCGGCGGTGCGCAGCGGCGCCCGATCGGGCGGGCCGCAGATGTCCATCGCCCCGGCCGCGGCCTGCACCACGAGATCGGTGGCGGCGTAGGAGGCCTTGGGCCCGTCGGAGCCGAACGCGGTGATCGACACCCACACGAGCGCCGGGTTCAGCTCGCGCAGCTGCTCGTAGCCGAGCCCCTTGGCCTCCCACGTGCCCGGGTCGGCCGACTCGATCAGCAGGTCGGCCCCCTTCACCAGCTCGCGCAGCGCAGCGGCGCCCTCGGCCGAGTCGAGGTCGAGGATCGCGCTGCGCGACCCACGGGTGTAGGCCAACCAGGCCGGCGTGCGCGGGGCGCCGCCGGGCGGCTCCACGTGGACGACCTCGGCGCCCAGCTCGGCCAGGATGTGGCCGCACAGCAGCCCGCGGTCGTCGCTGAGGTCGAGCGCGCGATACATCGACAGCATGGAGCCCCCCTTTGTTCGTCCGGCGCCGGATACCACGGCCCGGCGGCCGAGCTCGGGGGGAAGGCTAGGGCGCCCGGCGCCGCGTCGGCCGCAGCGCCGGGCCGCCGATCAGTTCGAGCTGTGCCGGCTCGGGTCGTAATGGCTGAGCGCCGCCGCCCGCTCGGCCGAGGTGGGGTTCGGTCCGGTGCGCGGGCCGCCCCGCACCACGGCCTTGTCGTAGGCCACCACCAGCGCGCCGTCGGGCCCGCGGTGGGCGTCGGCCAGCGGCACCAGCGTCTTCTTGGTCTTGAAGGGTCCGTACGACACGACCACCCAGCTCGGCGCCGCGGCGGCGTCGTCGTCGTACACCACGGTCGCCACTGCACCGACGGTCTCGCCGTGCGGGTCGACGACCTTGCAGCCGGCGAGCACGCCGGTATCGTCGTTCAAGCTCATCGCGGGGTCTCCTCGGGTCGGTCGAAGTGTCCGCTCGCGTAGGTGCTTCCCACTGACAACTATTGCATAACTGCCGGAACTATGACAGATCCGTGTCGGTTTTCTATCGAAACGGTGACGGAGGCGCTGGCGAGAGGCGCGGAGCGCCATCCCCGTTCCCCAGAAGCGGCCGGACTAGGTTCCGCACCCATGGCTGACATCTCGAAGTTCCTGGACAAGGCGTACGAGCAGCAGGAGTTCTCGGCGCTGGTCAACGCCCCGGTGGCGGCGCTGCAGGGCGTGTCCGAGGCCGACGGCGAGGCGCTGGCAAAGGCGCTCGGCATCAAGACGATCGGCGACCTCGCCACCAGCAAGTACGTGCGGTGGGCCCAGGCGATCCACGCCCTCTCCTGAGCCGCGCTCCGGTTTTGGGGCCATCCCACGTGGCGCCGAGCGAGCGCAGCGCGGAAGAGGCGGCGCCTGCACGTGATCGCCGAGCGCTGAGGTGCGCTCAGCGCGCCGGACGGCGATCCGCAGCGTGGACTCGGCGCTCGACGAGGCGGGCCAGCCGGCGTAGGGACAGGGCGTTGCGCAGCCGGTAGAGCAGGTCGACCGGCGGGGACTGGAGCCGCCCGGCCGGCCCCTCGAGGGGCGTCTCGTGCAACGTCACCTGCGTCCGGCCTTCGTCGCCCTGGGCGGTGAGCTCGATCGTGACCCGGGCGACCCCCACGGGGCGGAACCGCACGAGCAGCACCAGCCGCGAGGGCGGGATGAGCTCCTCGATCTCGGTGTTGTCCCGCAGGTCGGGCTCGAGGGTGTGATGGAACCGGGCCCCTACCGCCGGCCAACTCGGGTCGACGGCCCGGACGCGCTTCGTGCCCACCACCCACTGCGCGTACGCGTCCGGGTCGAGCAGCGCGCTGAACACGTCCTCGGGCCGCGCCGCGACCTCGATCTGGTTGGTCGACATGCTGCAGTCGATTCCCACGCTGGCGCGGGGCGAACCGCCCGTAGCGGGTACCGTGGCCCTCTTGTCGGGTCGGCCGCCGCCGGGGCGTGAGAGGAGGCTGCGGTGCAGGCCCTCTTCGTGAGCTTCGGCGTGATCTTCGTCGCCGAGCTCGGCGACAAGAGCCAGCTCATGGCGCTGGCCTTCGCCGCCCGCTACCGGGCCCTGCCGGTGCTGGTGGGCATCACCGCCGCCACCGCGGTCGTGCACGCCATCTCGGTGCTGGTGGGGGCCGTGCTCGGGGCCAGCCTTCCCACCCGCACGATCTCGGTCGTGGCCGCGCTCGCCTTCTTCGGCTTCGCGGTGTGGACGCTGCGCGGCGACCAGCTGAGCGCGGAGGAGTCCACCAAGGCGTCGCGCTCGGTGCGGTCCGCGGTGCTGGCCGCCAGCGGCGCGTTCTTCCTGGCCGAGCTGGGGGACAAGACGATGCTGGCCACGATCACGCTGGCCACCACCGAGGGCGCGCTCGGCACCTGGGCCGGCTCCACCATCGGCATGGTGGCGGCCGATGCGCTCGCCATCCTCGTGGGCAAGCAGCTCGGCCAGCGCCTCCCCGAACGGGTGATCAGGATCGGCGCCGCCGGCGCGTTCGCCGTGTTCGGGCTGGTGCTGCTGGTGGAGGCCCTGCGCGGCTGAGCGTGGGTGTGCGAGAGTGGCGCCATGTCCGCTGCGCTCACCGTCACGCCTCACGACGGCGCCTGCGGGGCCACCGTGACCGGCGTCGCGCTGGCCGAGCTCGACGCCGCCGACTTCGCCGCCATCGAACACGCCTTCCACACCTACGGCGTGCTCGCCTTCCCCGACCAGCACCTGAGCGACGAGGAGCACGCCGCCTTCTCCCGGCGCTTCGGCCCCCTGGAGCTGACCGACACCCGCAAGCTGCACCAGCCCGGGCCCAAGTCCCCGTTCATCCAGCTGGCCAACGTGAACCGGGCCGGCGAGACCGTCGCCGATCCGGAGGCCAAGCAGAACCAGTTCCTGCGGGCCAACCAGTTCTGGCACACCGACAGCTCGTTCAAGCGGATCGGCGCCAAGGCTTCGCTGCTCAACTGCCGCGCTGCGCCCTCCTCGGGCGGCGAAACCGAGTACGCCGACATGCGCGCCGGCTACGAGGCGCTCGACCGGGCGCAGCAGGCCCGCTTGGAGGGCTTGGTGGCGGTCCATTCGATCGCCTTCTCGCAGAGCCTCGCCCTCGGCGCGCACGACGTGCTCTCCAAGGAGGAGAACGAGAACCTGCCCCCGGTCGAGCATCCGGTGGTGCGGGTCCACGAGCCGACTGGCCGGCGCAGCCTCTACGTGGGGCGGCACGTGTGGCGCATCCACGGGATGGACGACGCCGACGCCCGCCAGCTGGTCGAGGACCTCGTCGAGGCGGCGTGCCGTCCGCCCCGCGTCTACACCCACCGGTGGTCGGCCGGGGACCTCGTGATGTGGGACAACCGGTGCATGCTGCACCGCGGCCGGCCCTGGGACGTGCGGGAGCGGCGGCTCATGCGCCGCACCACGATCGCCGGGGCGGCGCCGCCGGGCGACGTGAACGAATGGGCGCTGCCCGACTGAGCCGAGCGGAACGAGGGCGGCCGAGCGAGCGCCAGCGAGCCGGACGCAGATGGGGTCTGGGGGCGCAGCCCCCAGCGAAGAGGAGGGTCTCGGCCCGGTGCGTACGGGCTACGAGCCGCGCTTGCGGATCTTCGCCCAGTCGTCCTTCAGGCCGACCGTCCGGTGGAACACGAGCGGCGAGCGGGTGTCGGCGCAGAAGTAGCCGAGCCGTTCGAACTGGAGGTGCTGGCCCCGCTCGGCCTCGGCCAGGGCCGGCTCGAGCTTGGCGCCGCGCAGCACGTTCAGCGCGGCGGGGTTGAGGAACTCGAGCGGGTCGCGGCCCTCGTGGCTGTCGGGGTGCGCCTCGGTGAAGAGCCGCTCGTACAGGCGGACCTCGCCGTCGACCGCGTGGTCGGCCGACACCCAGTGCAGGGTGGCCCGCACCCGGCGGCCGTCGGGGGCGTCGCCGCCGCGGGTCGCCGGGTCGTACCGGCAGCGCAGCTCCGCCACGGCGCCCTCGGCGTCTTTCACCACGTCGGTGCAGGTGAGGAAGTAGGCGTAGCGCAGCCGCACCTCGCTGCCGGGGGAGAGCCGGAAGAACTTCTTCGGCGGGTCCTCCATGAAGTCCTCCGCCTCGAGGTACAGGACGCGCGAGAACGGCACGAGGCGGACGCCCGCCGCCGGGTCCTCGGGGTTGTTCACCGCTGCGAGCTGCTCCACCTCACCCTCGGGATAGTTCTCGATGACCACCCGCAGCGGGTGCAGCACCGCCATGCGGCGGATCGCAGTCCGGTTGAGCTCCTCCCGCACGAACGACTCGAGCAGCTCGATCTCGTGCGTGCCGTTCATGCGGGCCACACCGATGTGGGCGCAGAACGCCCGCAGCGCCGCGGCCGGGTAGCCCAGGCGCCGCAGGCCGCGCAGGGTCGGCATGCGCGGGTCGTCCCAGCCCTCCACCTGGCCGTTCTCGACGAGCTGGAGCAGCTTGCGCTTGCTGAGCAGGGTGTGGGTGAGGTTGAGCCGGGCGAACTCGATCTGCTGGGGCCGGTCGCCGGGCAGCTCGAGCTGGTCGAGGCACCAGTCGTAGAGGGGGCGGTGCACGTCGAACTCCAACGTGCAGATCGAGTGGGTGGTGCCCTCGATGGCGTCGGACTGGCCGTGCGCCCAGTCGTAGGTGGGGTAGATGCACCACGAGTCGCCGGTGCGGTGATGGGCGGCGTGACGGATCCGGTACAGCACCGGGTCGCGCAGCATCGGGTTCGGGTGGGCCATGTCGATCTTGGCCCGCAGCACCCGCGCGCCGTCGGCGAACTCGCCCGCCCGCATGCGCCGGAACAGGTCGAGGTTCTCCTCGACGGCGCGTCCCCGATGCGGGCTGTCCGTGCCCGGCTCGGTGAAGGTGCCCCGGTAGGCCGAGATCGCCTCGGCGTCGAGGTCGTCGACGTAGGCCAGGCCCTTGCCGATCAGCGTCTCCGCCCACTCGTAGAGCTGCTCGAAGTAGTCGCTCGCGTAGCGGGTGGCGCCGGCCCACTCGAAGCCCAGCCAGCGGACGTCCTCCTCGATGCCGGTCACGAAGTCCTCGTTCTCGGCCAGGGGGTTCGTGTCGTCCATCCGCAGCGTGCAGCGGCCCCCGAACTCGGCCGCCAAGCCGAAGTTCAGGCAGATGGACTTGGCGTGGCCGATGTGGAGGTAGCCGTTGGGCTCGGGCGGGAATCGGGTCTGCACCCGGCCGGCGAACGCGCCGCTGCGCTGATCGGCGCGGATGCGCTCCCGAATGAAGTCGCTGCTCGGGCCGGCCGGGTCGCTCATGGCGCAAAAGGCTGGTCGGTGCGGGTGGCGCCCGCAAGCCGGAACCGGACCGGCGCCCGATCGGCCCCGCTCAGAACAGCCAGCCTTGTCGCAACGGCGGCTGCGCGTCGTGCTCGATGAACCATTCGGCGCCGAACGCCAGCTCGAACTGCTCGGGGGGCATGGCGAGGAAGAAGCCCGTGTCGGTCACCTGGCTGCGATGGCAGGTGATCGCCGCCCGCTTGCGCTGGATGAACGCGCGCACGTCGACCTCCAGCGTGAGCTCGGCCTCCGTCATGCCCATCGGGTTGCCGTCGTCGGCGGGGCCGTCGGGGTCGAACTCGTCGTCCTCGGCGTCGGGGCTGCCGAGCGGGACGCCGGCCTCCCGGGCCGCCGCCATCAGCCGCTTGATCTGGTCGCGGTTCATCGTGGCCTCGACCACGCGCACGCCGGGCAGGAGCTCCTCGGCCGCCCGGCCGACCCGATACACCTGGATGTGGTCGGGGTGGCCGTAGTTGCCGTGCCAGTCGTAGATCGTGAGCACGTCGGCCGCCTCCTCGGCGACCACGGCGGCGAGGCGGGCGGAGGCGTCGGCCACGTCGGCCTGGCAGAACGCCGACGGGTCGCCGTTCTGCTCCCAGCCCGTCATGCCCGAATCGCGGTAGCCGAGCCACACCACGCGGCTGACGCCCAGCACCGCCGCGCTCCGCTCGGTCTCGGCTCGTCGCCGCTCGACGAGGGTCTCGCCCGGGGCGAGGTCGTCCGGCTTCTCGCCGTGCGCTCCGTCGGTGGCGACCACCAGCACCACGCGGTGGCCTTCGTCGGCGGCGCGGGCCATCGTGCCGCCGGTGGCGATGGCCTCATCGTCGGGATGGGCGTGGAAGCATACGAGCGTGGCCATGAACGGCCGACCATGCTACCTGGCGGCCGCCGGCGGGGCGCTCCACCCGCCGCGCCGGGCGCATTAGGGTGAATTTCTGTCCGCGGCCATAGGTCCCTTGACACGGCATCGCCGCAGGTGGATCATCGCGTCATCGACCAAGTCCGCTCGCCAGTCGAGCGGCCGGCTTGAGCGGCACGTGTGCGGCTTACGCCGCGCCGGAAGGGAGGTTGTCGTGGCGCTTCGCGAACCTACCCACGACCGGAGTCCTCCGGGCTGGATTGCAGCGGTGCGTTAGCCCGCCCGCCTCTCGTTCACCGCGAGGCCCTCTCCGCCCACGGGCTGGCATTCTGCCACTGGCACGGCGGGCAACGCAGAGCTCGCGTGCTGGCGTACCGCCATCATCATGCGAAATGGGAGGCCCAGAGTGGCCTCCCATTTCTTCATATCTGAAGGTCTTGTTCCGCTGTTCATCTTGCCGATCGGGGTTCTGCCATGGCCGACATCCTCTCTCCGAGCACCGCGCTCAGCACCGTGCTGGAGGTACGCGAGCGCCTGCATCAGGCGCTGGTCGGTCTGGAGGCGGCGCTGGCCGAGCCGGCGGCGGGGCGCACCGCACCCTGGGCGGCGGGCGTCCGTGAGCGGCTCCGGGCCATCATCGACGTGTTCGCCGAGCACGTGACCGCCACCGAGGGCCCGGGCGGCCTCTACGACGACATCGGCGAGCGGGCCCCCCGCCTGTCCCGCCGGGTGGCGGCGCTGCGGGAGGAGCACGGCGACATCGCCGACGCCATCGCCGACGTGCAGGCGGCGCTGGCCGCAGGGCCCGGCATCGACGACGACGGGCTGGCCGAGCAGGTCCGGCGGGCAGCGTTGCGCCTGCTCGGGCTTCTCACCCGCCACCGCCAGCGCGGCGCCGATCTCACCTACCAGGCCTACCACTCCGACATCGGCGGCGCCGGCTGAGCGCAGCGAAGCCGGCCGACCGTGCGAGCGCCAGCGAGCCGGTCGGCGAGCGGCGGGCGGCCGGGATTCGGTCCAGTTCGATTGGGTATGCGTCGCAACTAATCGATATCTATTCGTTGCGACGCATTCGGCAACGGATAGCCGGTCTCGAGGCCACTGGGTGGGCGGGATTCGGCGCCGACCGCGCGAGCGCAGCGAGCCGGGCGGCGATGGGGTGTGCGTTCGCGGTCGTGTAGCGTCGCTGTTCGGGAGCGCCGGGAAGCCTGGTCGGCGACCGGTTCTGCGACCCCGGAGCTCCCATGGTCGATGCCGTCGTCCTCGTCCTCGGTGTCCTGGCCGCCGCCCTCGGCGGTGAGCTGTTCGTGCGGGGTGCGGTCGGCCTGGCCAGCTGGGCGCGCGTGCCCGCCGGCATCATCGGCGTCACCGTCGCCGCCTTCGCCACCTCGAGCCCGGAGATGTCGGTCGCCATCCAGTCCGCGGTCGCCCGTGAACCGGAGATCGCCCTCGGGGACGCGCTCGGCAGCAACGTCGTCAATCTCGGCATCGTGCTCGGCGTCACCCTCCTGCTCGGGCCCCTGGCGGTGGTGCGCGCCGAGGTGCGCCGCGACCTCGCGACAGCGGCGCTCGCGCCGGTGCTCACGGTCGCGGTGCTCGTGGACGGCCGCATGGTGCGGGTAGAGGCCACGGTGCTTCTGGTGGTGTTCGTGGCGTGGCTGGTGCTGGTGGGCCGTGACGCGCTTCGCCGGCGGTCGGCGGTGACCGAGGCGGTCGACCCGCCCCGCCGGCTGGCGGCGGTGGCGTCGGCCCTCGGCGGCCTGGCGTTCCTCGTGGTGGCTGGCCGTCTGATCGTGGAGGCGGCCAAAGGCATCGGCGACACCTTCGGCCTCGATCCGTACGTGGTGGGCGCCACGTTGGTGGCGCTGGGCACGTCGGCGCCGGAGCTGGCCACCGCCATCGTCAGTCGGGCGCGCGGCCATGTGGAGGTGGGGGTCGGCACGGTGCTCGGCAGCAACGTGTTCAACAACCTCTGGATCGTGGGGTTGGCCGGGGTGATCGAGCCCATCCGGGCCGACGCCGCCGACGTGCTGGTGGCGGTCGGCGGCTCCCTGGTGGCGTTGGCCCTCGTCGTCCCGCCGCGGGTCGGCCTGCTCCCGCTGTGGCGCGGCGTGGCGCTCGTCGCCGTGGCGGTGGCCTACGCCGCCGGCACGCTCGCGCTCGGCTCCAGCAGTTGACGGCGCCCGAGCGCAGCGCAGCGCGCGCGGCTCAGAGCAGGGCGGCAGCTTCGGCCAGCAGCTCCAGGTGCTCGAGGTCGGCGAGGTCGAGCACCTGGAAGTAGATCCGCTGGGCGCCCGCGTCGCGGTAGCCGGCCACCTTCGCCGCCACCTCCTCGACCGTGCCGGCGGCGCCGTTCTCGCGCAGCTCGTCCAGCTCGCGACCGATGGCCGCCGCCCGGCGGGCCAGCTCGGCGTCGGTGCGGCCGCAGCAGGCCACCAGCGCCGCCGACAGCTTGAGCGTGGCCGGGTCGCGCCCCACCTGCTCGCAGGCCTGGCGCACGTTGTCGCAGGTGCGGGCGAAGCTGCGCAGCGGCACGAACGCCCGGTTGAACTCGGCGGCGAACCGGGCGGTGAGCGCGGCGGTCTTGCGGCGACCGCCGCCGCCGATGATCACCGGCGGCCCGGGCCGCTGGGCGGGCTTGGGCAGGGCCGGCGACTCCTCGAGCCGGTAGTGGCGGCCCTCGTAGCTGAAGCGCTCGCCGAGCGGGGCGCCCCAGAGCCCGGTGATCACCTCGAGCTGCTCGGTGAGCAGCTCGAATCGCTCCGCCACCCCGGGGAAGGGGATGCCGTATGCCCGGTGCTCCGCCTCGTACCAGCCGGCGCCGAAGCCGAACTCGACGCGCCCGCCGCTCATGTCGTCCACCTGGGCGACGGCGATGGCCAGCGGGCCGGGGAGGCGGAACGTGGCCGGCGACACCAGGGTCCCGAGGCGGATCGAGGTGGTCTCGCGGGCGATCCCGCCCAGCGTGACCCACGCGTCGGTCGGGCCGGGCAGGCCGCTCACCGAGCCCATCTTGAGGTAGTGGTCGGACCGGAAGAAGCCGGTGAAGCCCAACCGTTCGGCCGCCTGGGCCACGGCGAGCAGGGCGGCGTAGCCCGCTCCTTGCTGCGGTTCGGTGAAGATGCATGCCTCCATCGCCGGGCGACCCTATCCGCCGCCCCCGACCGCCGCGGCCTACAGTCCCCGCCCATGGCTGCCAACGGCCCGCTCGAGGGCATCCGCGTGCTCGATCTCAGCTCGGTGGTCATGGGCCCGCTCGGCGCCCAGATGCTGGGCGACCTCGGCGCCGACGTGATCCACATCGAGGACCGAGCGGGCAACACCAACCGGGCGATGGGCCCCGGCCCGCATCCCGAGCTCTCCGGGGTCGCCCTCAACCTTCTGCGGAACAAGCGCAGCGTGCGCCTCGACCTCAAGTCCGTCGTGGGGCGCGACGCCTTCCTCCGTCTCGCCGCCACCAGCGACGTGGTGGTGACCAACCTGCGCCCGGCGCCGTTGGCGCGGCTGAAGCTGACCTACGCCGACGTGGCCGCGGTGCGGCCCGACATCGTGTTCTGCCGGGCGCACGGCTGGTCTACCGAGAGCGGGAAGGCCGACGCACCCGCCTTCGACGACATCATGCAGTCGGCGTGCGCGGTGGGGGACCTGTTCGAGCGCATGGGGGCCGAGCCGAGCCTGTTCCCCTCGTTGATCGCCGACAAGGTGGCGGGCATGACGATCGCCTACGCGGTGTTGGCCGCCCTCGTCCACCGCGCCCGCACCGGCGAGGGGCAGGACGTCGAGGTGCCGATGATCGACGTGACCAAGGCCTTCATGCTGGTCGAGCACGGCGCCGGGGCGATCCCCTCGCCGCCCTCGGCGCCGGCCGGCTACACCCGAATCCTCACCACCCAGCGGCGGCCGCAGCGCACGCTCGACGGCTGGATGAACATGCTGCCCTACACGAGGGAGCACTACGAGGCGATCTTCGCCGCCGGCGGACGGGACGACCTGGTCGGCGACGACCGCTTCGCCACCCGGCGGGGGCGCATCGCCAACGGCGCCAGCCTGTACCGCGACGTCGCCTCGGTGCTGGTGCAGCGCAGCACCGAGGAGTGGCTGCGCTTCTGCGAGACGGCGGGCATCCCCGCCACCAAGGCGGCCACGCTCGACGAGCTGGTCGAGTCCCTGCCCGAGGCGGAGCACCCTCACGTCGGGCGGTACCGCGTGATCCCCCAGCCGGTGCGCTTCTCCGCCAGCCCCACCCCGCCGCCCCGGCCGGCGCCGCTCATCGGTGAGCACACGGCGTCGGTGCTGGCCGAGGCGGGCTTCAGCCCCGCCGAGATCGAGGCGATCGAGGCGGGGAGCCAGCTCACCAGCTAGCCCTCGGTGGCGGCCCCGCCGCCGATCGGCCCGCCGTTCATCAACCAGCGGTCCACCACGATCTCGATCAACGTGGTGTACCCCTCGCCGTCGTGGTCGATGTCCCAGTCGTACTTGGCGACGAAGCCGGCCACGGCCTCCGCCGGGAACGGCGGCGCCAGGTGCAGCACGGCCCGCCCCTCGGCCACCGCCGGCGCCTTGCCGCCCTCCAGGGCGACGCTCACCCGCGGCTCGGCGGCGAGGTTGGCCGCCTTCACCGCCTTGGGCAGGGTGCACAGCCAGAAGCGCTCGGCGGCCCACACGAACCAGATCGGCGTGAGGTGGGGCCGGCCGTCGGGCCGGGTGGTGGCCACCCAGCACACCTGGTCGTCGCGCAGACGGTCGGCCAGCTCGGGCATGGCCGAACGCTAGCGGGCTACGGTCGCCCCCCATGCACGAGGGCGAGGGCGTCACGGTCGGGGCGCCGTCGCCGTCGCCGTCGCCGGCGGCCCTCGGGCGTGCCGCGGCCGCCATCGTGGCGCTCACCACGGTGGTGTCGCACGCGTTCGGCCGCTCCACGTACGGCCTGCTGCTGCCGGCCATGGAGGACAGCCTCGGGTTGACTCACGCCCAGGCCGGCCTCGGCGGCACGGTCATCTACGGCGCGTACCTGGCCGGCGTGGTCGCCGTGTCGATCCTGGCGACCCGCTGCGAGCCGATCGTGATCATGCGGGTGGGGGTGGGCGTGGGCGCGGTCGGCCTGGCGCTGGTGGCGGCGGCCCAGGACCTGGCCACGCTCCTGCCCGCCCTCGCGCTGGCCGGCGGCGCCGGCGCAGGCATCTGGATCACCGCGCCGGCCATCGCCACGGCGGGGGTGCCCCCGCACCGCCGAGGGTTGGTCATCGGCGCCCTGTCGGCCACCATCGGCGGCGCCACCTTCCTCGTCGGGATGGGCGCACGGGCGCTGCGGGCCGAGCTCGGCGACGGCGTCTGGCGGCCCATCTGGGTGGTCGAGGCGGCGGTGGCGGCGGCGCTGCTCGCCGGCCTCGTGCTCGTGGTGCGCCCGGCGGGCACCGTGCGGGCCGGCGGCGGGTTCAGCCTGGCCCGGCTGAGGGCGGTGCCGTCCTGGGGGCGGATCACCGGGGCCTACGCACTGTTCGGCGCCGCCGGCGCCGGGTTCGCGCCGTTCGTGGTCGAAGCCCTCGAGCAGGACGCCGGGTTCACCCGCGCCCAGGCCTCGACGATCTGGGCGTTCATGGGTGTGGTCGCCATCCCCGGCGCCCCGCTCCTGGGCTTCTTCAGCGACCGGCTGGGCCGCAAGCCGATGATGGGCGGCGTGCTCGCCGCCGCCGGCGTCGGCGTGAGCGTGGTGGGCAGGGCGTCGGGGCCGGCGGCGGTGGCCGCGGTGCTGCTGTTCGGCGCAGTCTGGAGCTCGTTCCCCACCCTCACCGCGGCCTACGTGCGCGACCACGCCGACGCCCGCTCCTTCGCCGCCGCGTTCGCCACGATGACGATCTTCTATTCGCTCGCCGCGCTCGCCGCGCCCTACACGGTCGGCTGGCTGGCCGACCACGGCGGCGGCTTCGCCACGCCGTTCCTGCTGCTCGGCGCCCTGTGCGCGGCCGGGGCGGGCCTCATCGCCTCGCTGCCCGCCGGCGCCGGGCGCAGCAGCTAGCCGTCTTCTTGCTGGGGGCTGCGCCCCCAGACCCCATCGGCGCCCGGCTCGCTGGCGCTCGCTCGGTCGTGTCGCCTTCGCTTCGCTCAGCCGAGCTCGGCGCGCACCAGCGCCGCGCCCTGCGCGAGGGCCTGCAGCTTCGCGAACGCGGTCGCTCGCGGGAGGAACTTCATGCCGCAGTCGGGAGCGGCCACGAGGCGCTCGGCCGGCACGTGCTCGAGCGCGGCGTGGAGCCGCTGCGCCACCTGCTCGGGCGTCTCGGCCGCCTTGTCGCCGAGGTCGAGCACGCCCAGCACGATCGTCTTGTCGCCGAGCTCGCGCAGCACCGACAGGTCGAGCGCCGGCTGGGCGGCCTCGATGGCCAGCTGGTCGACCGCGGCGTCGGCCAGCTCGGCCAGGAACGGGTAGCCGCCTCGCTTGTCCTTCACGTAGACCGCGTAGCCGTAGCAGGTGTGCAGAGCGGTGACGGCCCCTACCCCGGCGACGGCCCGGTTGATCGCCTCGAGCGCGAACTCCCGCGCGGCGTCGGCGTTGGCCTGGAGGTAGGGCTCGTCGAGCTGCACCACGTCGATCCCGGCGGCGGCCAGGTCGTGCAGCTCCTCGTTCACCGCCTCAGCGAAGGCCAGCGCGAGGCGGCGCTGGTCGGGATAGTGGTCGTTCTGGGCGAGCTGCGACAGGGTGAACGGCCCGGGCACGGTCACCTTCACCGCACGGGTCGTGGCCGCCCGCAGGAACCGGGCCGCGTCGAGCTCCACCGGCGCGGTGCGCGTGATCGGCCCGTTCACGAGCGGCACGTCGGAGTGGCCGCCGAGGCGGTTCGTGCCGGCCCCGGGCCTGACCGGGTCCACCCCGCCGAGCGAGGTCGCGAAGTGGTTGAAGTAGCTCTCCCGGCGGATCTCGCCGTCGGTGATCACGTCGATCCCGGCTTGCTCCTGGTCGAACACCGCGGCGAGCACGGCGGCGTCCTGCGCCTCGGCGAGGTCCTCGGCGTCGACCCGCCACACGTCGGCCGCCCGCACCCGCGGCACGCCCTTCTGCACGAGCAGCTTCCGGTCGACCAGCCAGTTCGGCTGGGGGTAGCTGCCGATCACCGTTGTCGAGAGCAGGGGGCGCATCGCCCCGACGCTACGCCACGGCCCGGATGACGGCGCCGTGGAGCCCGGGGCCGGTGTCGTGCGTGTACTCGATGCTGGCCGCGGTCAGGCCGGCGTCGGCGAGCAGGGAGAGGTAGGCGTCGTGTGAGAGCGCGCCCGCCCCGCACTCGGCGGTGGCGGCTCGGTCCGGCGGCGGGGCGGCGTTGTCCGCCACCACATCGGCGATCGCGAGCCGGCCGCCGGGGCGGAGCACGCGGGCGATCTCGGCGAGCACGCGGGTCTTGTCCGGGGCGAGGTTGACGACGCAGTTCGAGATGACCACGTCGACGCTGGCGTCGGCGAGGGGCAGCTCCTCGATCAGCGCGGCGATGAACACGGCGTTCGCCACTCCTGCGGCGGCCGCGTTGGCCCGGGCCCGTTCGAGCATCTCGGGCAGGAAGTCGACGCCGAAGGCCGTTCCGGTCGGGCCGACCCGTCTGGCCGACAGGATGACGTCGAGCCCGCCGCCGGCGCCGAGATCGAGCACGGTCTCGCCGGGCGCGAGGTCGGCCACGGCGTACGGGTTGCCGCAGCCCATGGACAGCTCCGCGGCGCACCCGGTTCCGCAGGCGAGGGTGTCGGCGTCGTACCGGCTCGCCCCCCACCGGGGGTCTGGTCCGCACGAGGGGCTGCCGGTTCGCGCTGCGTGGCGGTAGTAGTTGCGCACGTGGTCGTGGCTGCCGCCTTCGGTCACTGGCGCTCCTCTCGCGTGCGCTTGTGGCGGGTTCTTCGCGGACCTCGAAGTATCGGCCACGCGTACAACGTTTGGACCTGGGGTTTTGTCCGCCTGGAACAACCGTCTACCCGGCCCCGCGCGATCAACCCGCCACAAACCGGCGCGGGCGTGCTCAGAGCAGCGCTTCCAGCGCCTCGGTGGGCCGGCCGAGCGCGGCGCGGCCGTCGTCGGCCACGAGGATCGGGCGCTCGATCAGGATCGGGTGGGCCACCATCGCCTCGATCCAGCGGGCCCGATCGTGCGGCCAGTCGGCCAGGCCCAGCTCCGCCGCAGCCGACTCGCCCATGCGGGCCAACTCCCAGGGCGCTTTTCCGAGGGCGGTGAGCACGCGGTCGAGCTCGGCGGCGCTGGGCGGCGCGTCCAGGTAGCGGCGCTCCTCGTAGGCGACGCCCCGCTCGTCGAGCAGGGTTTTCGCGGCGCGGCTCTTCGAGCACCGGGGGTTGTGCCACAGCTCCATGGCGGCCGAGTCTGCCACGCCAATTGCGTTGACGGCCCGCCCCGGCCCCCGACACCATCGCCGCCGTGCCCACCACCATCAACGACCGACTCATCTCGTGGGCCAGCGAGATCGACGACCAGACCATCCGCCAGGCCGAGAAGACCGCCCGCCTGCCGATCGTGGAGGGCCACGTGGCCCTCATGCCCGACGCGCACCTCGGCATCGGCGCCACCGTCGGCTCGGTCATCGCCACCCGCGACGCGATCATCCCCGCCGCGGTGGGGGTCGACATCGGCTGCGGCATGATCGCCGCGGAGCTCGACGCCGACGAGGCCCGCCTGCCCGACACGCTGGCGCCGCTGCTCAGCCGGATCGAGCGGGCGATCCCCGCCGGGGTCGGGCGCGGCCACGACGAGGTCGCGCTGGCCGCGCAGCGTTGGCTGGCCGGGCGCCGGCCGGCCACCGAGCTGTCGGACGCGCAGGCCACGCGGGCGGCCCGGCAGTTCGGCACGCTGGGTTCGGGCAACCACTTCGTGGAGCTCTGCGTCGACGAGCGCGGCCGGGTCTGGGTGGTGCTGCACTCGGGGAGCCGCGGCATCGGCAACCAGCTCGCGCAGCAGCACATCGGCCGGGCCCGGGCCCTCGCGGCGCTGGTCGAGGAGCGTCTCGAGGACCCCGACCTCGCCAGCTTCGCCGAGGGAACGCCCGAGTTCGGCGCCTACCTGGCCGACATGCTGTGGGCCCAGGACTATGCGCTGGCCAACCGGGAGCAGATGATGGACAACGCCCTCACGGAGGTGCTGGCCGCGCTGCCCGGCGCCGTCGAGACGCGGCGGATCAACTGCCACCACAACTTCACTGCTCGGGAGCGCCACGCCGGCCGTGAGCTCTGGATCACCCGCAAGGGCGCCATCAAGGCGTCGGCCGGCGCGCTGGGCGTGATCCCGGGCTCGATGGGGGCCCGGTCCTACATCGTGGCCGGCAAGGGCAACGCCCTCAGCTGGGAGTCCTGCTCGCACGGCGCCGGGCGTCGGCACAGCCGCAACCAGGCCCGCAAGCTGTTCTCGAGCGCCGACCTGGCCGAGCAGATGCGGGGCAAGGCGTGGCTCGAGGGCCGCGCCGACGCGCTCGTCGACGAGATCCCCGCGGCCTACAAGGACATCGACCAGGTGATGGCCGACCAGGCCGACCTGGTGGAGGTGGTCCACACGCTCACGCAGGTCCTCAACTACAAGGGGACCTGAGAACGCGGGACCAGACGGGCCTCGCGTAGGGTGCACGCCCATGGAATTCGGCATGTGCGTCACCACCAAGCTCACCGACGTGGGGCTGGCCAAGACCTGCGAGGACCTCGGCTACGACATGGTGTGGGTGCCGGACACCCAGATGATCTGGGGCGACTGCTACGCCTACATGGCCCTCGCCGCCGAGCAGACCAGCCGGGTCAAGCTCGGCACCGGCGTGGCGGTGGCCGGCACCCGCATCGCGCCGGTCGTGGCCCACTCGATCGCCAGCATCAACACGATCGCCCCGGGGCGCACGGTGCTGGGCATCGGCTCGGGCAACAGCGCCTACCGGCTGATGAACCTCAAGCCGCTGCCGATCGCCAAGTTCCGCGAGGAGCTGCGCGTGATCCGAGCGCTGCTCGCCGGCGAGGAGGTCGAGTACACCTTCCGGGGCAAGACCGCCCCCATGCAGCTCATGATGGCGGAGCGGGGCTATGTGAACCTCGAGGACCCGATCCCGATCGTGGTGTCGGGCTTCGGCCCCAAGGCGCAGGCCCTCGCCGGTGAGCTCGGCGACGGGCTCTTCTTCTCGATGCCGGTCGAGGAGCGCTCGGTGGTCCGCTCGATCGAAACGGCCCGGCGGGGCGCGTCGGGCGCGGGGCGGCCCTTCGACGAGAAGGCGTTCCAGGTGGTGAACCTGCTCAACGTGATCATGCTCGAACCGGGTGAGAGCGCGGTGTCGGAGCGGGTGCTGGCCCAGCACGGGCCCTACATCGCCAGCTCGATGCACTACCTCTTCGACATGGTGCGCCAGTACGACCGGGAGCCGCCGCGGCACCTGCTCGACGTGTGGGAGGAGTACAGCGCGCTGGTGGCCCGCACCCCTGAGCACATCCGCCACCTGCGCATCCACGCCGGGCACGCCACGTTCCTGCTCGACGAGGAGCGCAAGTTCATCACCGAGAGCCTGGTGCGCGAGGTGGCGATCGTCGGCTCGCCCGAGGAGTGCATCGAGCAGATCCGGGTGCTCGAATCGGCCGGCTGCGACCAGCTCGTGGTGCTCCCCGCGCCCGACACCGCCGAGCAGTACGCCCGCGAGTTCGCCGAGAAGATCATCCAGAAGTACTGAGCGGCGCGCAGGGCTGGGCGGGCCGGCGCCCGCCCAGCCCCGGCCTCAGGCCACGTTGAACACCCGCGCCGCGTTGTCCCACAGCATCTTGCGCTTGGACTCCTCGGCGATCGGCTGCTTGAGGAACGACTCCACGCCCCACGGGAACGTGCCGTCGGGGTGGGGGTAGTCGGTGTCCCAGGTGAAGTTGTCGTCGCCCACCAGCTCCACCGCCGCGGGCAGGGTGGGCTCGTCGCCCCGGAAGGCCACGGCCACGTTCGAGCGGAAGTACTCGGTCGGCCGTTTGGTCAGGTACTCGTGCTCGGCGTTGCCGCTGTAGTCCCAGTGCTGCTCCATCCGCTGGAGCCAGTACGGCGCCCACCCGCCGTCGCCCTCCACATGGATCACCTTCAGCTTCGGGCACTGCTCGAACACCCCGAACCAGATCAGCCCGGCCATCGCCGCCATCGCCTCGAACGGGTGGGACAGGATGTGGCCCGACACGTGGGTGTCCATCCGGTCCCCGAACGACTCGACCGAGCTCGACGCCGAATCGTGGGTGGAGATGGCCAGGCCCAGGCCCTCGACGGTCTTCCACAACGGGAGGTAGTCGTCGTGCCACAGGGTGCGCCCGCCGACCGGGTTGGGGCGCATGTAGAAGCTCACGCAGCCCATCGCCGCCGCCCGCTTGGCCTCGATGATCGCCTCGGCCGGGTCCTGCATCGGCAGGGCGGCCGCCCAGCGCAGCCGGTCGGGGTCGGCCGAGGCGTACTCGCAGGCCCAGTTGTTGTACGCCCGCACGCAGGCGGCGAGCAGCCCGGTGTCGGCGAAGTCCCGGGCCAGCATCTGGCCGGTGTGGGTGGGGTACAGGATCTGCACGTCGACGCCCTGCTCGTCCATGTCCTGCAGGCGGCTCGGCGCCGAGAAGCCCTCCTTCGCAGCGCGGGAGAAGCGCTTCATCCCCTGCTTGACCGCCTGGAGGAAGGCCGGCGCCGCCATCGGGTACTTGCCCTTCTCCCGGGTGAACGACTCGCCCTCCACCAGGAACGTGCGCCGCCCCGAGTCCGGCGCGTTGCCCATGCGGGGCGAGCGGTCGCGGTAGGCCTCCTCGGTGTAACGCTCCCAGAGCCACTCGGGCTCCATCATGTGGGCGTCGGTGTCGATGATCTTGAACCCGTCGCGCATCGTCGCTCCTCTCGAGAGGCCCCCCGGCAGATCGCGGCCCCGGCGGAGCCTATAACCTCAGCGCCGACCGTCTCGGGGGAGGTTGCGATGAGCCAAACGAGCGAAGTGCCCGTGCTGTCGGGCGTGCGGGTGGTGGAGCTCACCATGTGGGTGGCCGGCCCGTCGGCCGGCGGGATCATGGCCGACTGGGGGGCCGACGTGATCAAGGTCGAGCCCACGACCGGCGACCCGCAGCGCAACATCTTCGGCACGCTCGGCTACCGCGACGACCTGCCCAACCCCGGCTTCGCGCTCGACAACCGGGGCAAGCGCTCGGTGGTGCTCGACCTCAACACCGACGAGGGCAAGGCGGCGATGGAGAAGCTGCTCGCCTCGGCCGACGTGTACCTCACCAACATGCGGCCCCGCTCGCTCGAGGCGATCGGCATGGCCCCCGAGCAGGTGCACGAGCGCCACCCCAACCTGGTGGTCACCACGATCACGGGCTACGGGCTCGACGGCCCCGAGGCCTGGCGGCCCGGCTACGACATCGGCGCGTTCTGGGCCCGCACCGGCATCGCGCGGGACCTCGTGCCCCGGGACGCCGCGCCGATCGGCGTGCGGGCCGGGCTCGGCGACCACACCACCGGCATGACCGCCGTGTCGGGCACGATGGCCGCCCTGCTCGAGCGCACCCGCACCGGGGTCGGGCGCATCGTGGAGGCGTCGCTGCTGCGCACGGGCCTGTGGGCCGTCGGCCACAACGTGGCCGTGCAGGCCACCTTCGGCCGGTTGGAGTCGGCCAAGCCCCGCGAGGCCATGCCCACCCCGATGGTGTCCTGCTACAAGGCCGGCGACGACCGCTGGTTCTGGCTGATCGCCCTGGAGGCCGACCGGCACTTCCCCGGGCTGCTCAAGGCCATCGACCGGCCCGACCTCGCCGAGGACCCGCGCTTCGCCGACGCCAAGGCCCGCAAGACCAACAGCCGCGAGTTCGTGGCCGAGCTCGACGAGGCCTTCGCCGCGCAGCCGATGTCGTACTGGGCCGCCCGCTTCGACGAGTTCGACGTGTGGTGGGCCCCGGCCAACACGATGGCCGAGGTGCTGGAGGACCCGCAGATCCAGGCGTCGGGCGGCTTCGTGGAGATCGAGAACCCCGCCGGCGAGCCGTACCGGTCGGTGAACACGCCGATCACCTTCCGCGGCAACCAGCTCACCCGCACCCGCCCGGCGCCGACGGTCGGCCAGCACACCCGCGAGGTGCTGGCCGAGGTGGGCGTCGACGCCGATTCGCTGGCCGACTCCCCGGGGAAGGGCTGAGCCGGTGGCCGACACCGTTCGGTACGAGGTCGAGGGCCGGGTCGCCACGGTCACGCTCAACCGGCCCGAGAAGCTCAACGCGATCACCGTCGAGCTGCAGGACGACCTACTGGCGGCGCTCGAGCAGGCCGAGGCCGACCCGGCCGTGCACGTGGCCGTGGTGGCCGGCGCCGGCCGGGGGTTCTGCGCCGGCTACGACGTGACCGGCGGCAACAAGATCACCGGCGGCCCGACCGGCGACCGGGACTGGCTGGAGCGGGTCATGCGCAAATGGCTGCGCATCTGGGACGTCCGCCTGCCGGTCATCGCCAAGGTCCACGGCGTGTGCCTCGCCGGCGGCACGCAGCTCGCGGCGATCTGCGACATCACGTTCATCGCGGAGGACGCCACGGTCGGCACCCCGCAGCTTCCGCTCGGCGCCGGGTATGTATCCGCGCTGTGGACGTGGTTCGTGGGCCCGAAGAAGGCGAAGGAGATCTTCTTCCCCACGGGCATGACGATCAGCGGCACGGAGGCGGTGAACCTCGGGCTCTTCAACCGGGCGATCCCCGCCGACCGCCTCGACGAGGCAGTGGCGGAGTACGCGCAGTGGGTGGCCCGCACGCCGAAGGACATCCTCGCCCTGCAGAAGCAGTCGATCAACCGCACCCAGGAGCTGATGGGCCTGCGGGAGGCCCTGCTCCAGGGAGTCGAGATCGACGCGCTGGCCCACGTGTCGCCGGCGGTGAAGGAGATCAACCGGTTCATCGCCAAGAACGGGCTGCGCGAGGCGCTGCGGGCGTTCAAGGCCGGCGAGCTGGGCTGAGCGCGCGGGCGTCCCGCTTCGCCTGGCGGGCGACGTTCCTGCTGGCCCTGGCGGCGGCGGCGTCGCCCGCGCTCACCGGGCGGGACAGCTTCCCGCTGTCGACCTACCCCATGTACGCCCACGCCCGGGAGCGCACGGCGACGATCCCGACCGCCCGGGCCCAGGACGAGTCGGGGCGGCCGCTCCCGCTCACCATGCCCCAGATCGCCGGCACGGACGACCCGCTGATCGCGGTGAGCGCGCTGCGCCGGGCCATCGAGGCGGGCCGGGCCGGCGAGCTGTGCGCCGAGATCGCGGCGCGGGCCCCCGCCGCTGCGCTGGTGGAGGTGGTCGACGAGCGCCACGACCTGGTGGAGCGGGCGGCGGGGCGGCCCTCGCTGCTGGAGCGGACCGTCCACGCCCGCTGCCCGGCCCGATGACGGCGGCGGGCGCGTTCGACCGTTGGCTGCTCGCCCCTGCCCCCGCGGCGCGGCTCGGGCTGCTGCGCCTGCTGGTCGGGGTGTTCGCAGTGGGGCGCCTGGCCGCCCGGCTGGCGCAGTTCCTGGGCCTGGCCGACGGCTCGGCGGCCCGGTTCGACCCGGTCGGCCCGTTGGCGTGGCTGCCCGGGCCGCTGCCGTCGGGGGTCGTGACCGGCCAGGTGTGGGTCACGCTCGCGCTCGGCGTCGCGTTCGCCGCCGGGCTCTGGTTCCGGGCGCTCGGCCCCGCGTTCGCCGTCGCCCTGCTCGGCCTCACCACGTACCACAGCTCGTTCGGGCAGGTGCTGTATTTCGACAACCTGCTCGTGCTCCACGTGCTGGTGCTGGCCGCCTCGCCGGCGGCGGCCGCCTGGTCGCTCGACGCCCG
>JBJXGF010000325.1:0-2517 GCA_046153015.1 Acidimicrobiales bacterium
CCGCGCCGGCGTCGGCGTGGGCCTCGGCGGCGCGGGGGGCGCGCCGCACGTGGAGCTCGGTGGCCGCCGCGGCGGACGCGCCGGCCAACGCGGGCGCTGCGCTCTCCTTGTGGCGGCGGCCGCCGAAGCGGTCGCGCCACACCGGCGCGGCGAGGTCGCGCTTGGCGTTCTGCGAGCCGTACCCATACCCGTACCCGTAGCCGTACCCGGATTCGCCGCGGCTGGCGGCGTTGAGCACCACGCCCACCACCTTGGCGTTCACCTGCTCGAGCTGGCCGATCGCCCGGGCCGCCTGGCGTCCGCTGGTGCGGTTGGCGGCGGCCACGAACACGGTGCCGTCCACCGCGTAGCTCACCGAGAGCGCGTCGGTCACGGCCAGCACCGGCGGGCAGTCGACCAGCACGAAGAAGCCGGCGTCCACGCAGGCCTGCACGATCTGCTGGAGGGTCACCACCCCGCAGGCGGCCGCGGTGCTGGCCAAGAGGTCGGCCGGGCTGGCCAGCGCCGGGCCGGCGGGCAGCACGTAGAGGCCGGGCACGGGCCCCACCGGCTGGATCACGTCGTTGATGTCGGCGTCGCGAGCGATCACGTTGCTCACGCCGCGTTCGTTGGGCAGGCTGAAGCGGCTGTGCACGCTGGGGCTGCGCAGGTCGCAGTCGATCAGCAGCACGTCCTGTCCGGCCTGGGCCGTGGCGATGGCCAGGTTCATGATCACCGTGGTCTTGCCTTCGCCGGCGTTGGCGCTGGTGACCTGCAGGGAACGCAGCGGCCGCTTCAGCCCGGCGAACTGGATCGAGGTGCGCAGGGAACGGAACGCCTCGGAGATGCGCCCGCCGCCGTTGTGCACGTGGGCATCCCACTCCCCCTGGTTCGCGGCGCGGGGGATCACGGCCAGGCCCTGCGCGCCGCCGGCCAGCTTGGTGAGGTCGTCGATCTCCTCCACCCGGTCGTCGAGGTAGTCCCGCAGGAACGCCAGGCCGGCGCCGAGCACCAGGCCCACGGTGAGGCCGAGCACCGCGGAGCGGACGGGCTTGGGGGCGATGGGCGCCGAGGGGACCTCGGCGTCGGAGAGCACGGTGGCGCTGCCGTTGCCGAGCACCGCGGCGGTGGCCACGTAACGGTCGCGCTGGTCCACGTAGGCGCGGCGCTTGGCGTCGAGCGTCTTGAGCTGCTCGGCCACCCGCGGGTCGTTGGGCCGCTTCTCGAGGTCGGCGATCTCGAACTCCACCTTGGCGATCAGGTCCTCGAGCCCCTTCGTGGCGTCCACGAACGCCTGGGTCGTGCGCGCCGCCCGCGCCTCGAGGTACACGGCCATGTAGGCGTTCGCGGCGTCCGCAACGGTCTGGGGGTCGGCGCCGGTCACGCTCAGCTCGATCGTGTCGGCGCCGGTCGTCTCCTTGGCGTTGGCCGCCGGCGCGTAGCCGAGCCGGTCGCCCAGCCGGCCGAGCACGGCCTGGCTGGTGAGGAAGTTCACCTCGTTCTTCACCAGGCGGGCCCGGTCCCCGGTGGCCGCCCTTCCGCCGTTGGGGTCGAGCGGGTCGGAGGCGTTGACGAAGTCGATCAGCACCTCGGCCTTGGCCTGGTAGCTGCTCGGCTGGCGCCAGGCGTTGAGGAACCCGACCCCCGCCAGCAGCAGCGCGGTGACCGCGATCCACGCCCAACGCCTGCGCGCCACCCGCAGGTAGTCGCGCAGCTCGAGCTCGGTGTCCTGCTGGTCCATCCGCCCGCCTTCTGCTTACGGTGAGCACGGCGGGCCCGCCGGCCCGCCGCTCGAATCGCCAATTGTAATCACGGATGCACTGGACTTGGGGCTGGTCGGAGGTCGATCACCTCGCCGGCGAGCGCCGCTTCGAGCACGTCGGCGATGCGTTCGCTGGCCTTGCCGTCCCACAGCGCCGGCCGGCGCCGCTCCACGCCGTGGTCCAGCACGTCGGCGGCGGCGGCGGCGATGGCCCTCGGCTCGACGCCCACCACCCGGTTGGTGCCTTCGGTCACCGTGATCGGCCGTTCGGTGTTCTCCCGCAGGGTGAGGCAGGGCACGCCCAACGCCGTGGTCTCCTCCTGCAGGCCGCCCGAGTCGGTCAGCACCAGGCGGGCGCCGGCCTGCAGCGCCACCGAGTCGAGGTAGCCGACCGGCTCGATCACGCGCAGCCCGGCGGCCAGCGGGTGGGCGTCGAGCTTGGCCGCGGTGCGGGGGTGGGCGGGGAACACCAGCGGCAGCCGGGCCGACAGCGCGTTGAGCGCGCCGACCAGGCCGGCCAGCACGGGCGGGTGGTCCACGTTGGCCGGCCGGTGCAGGGTGACCAGCCCGTAGCCGCCGGGATGCAGGCCCAGCTCGTCGAGGATCGGCCGCGCCAGGGCCCGGGCGGCGCAGGCGAGCAGCGTGTCGATCATCACGTTGCCCACCAGGTGGATCCGGGCCTCGTCGAAGCCCTCCGCCCGCAGGTTCTCCACCGCGTCGGGCGAGGGGGCGAAGAGCAGGTTGGCCAGCCGGTCGGCCACCACCCGGTTCACCTC
>JBJXGF010000330.1:0-2811 GCA_046153015.1 Acidimicrobiales bacterium
CCGAAGCATCTCGACCGCGCCCGCGCAGGGCCGCCGATCCGGGCGACGCGCGCACGCCACCACGCTCACCCACGGCTCCCCCGTCCGGCGCGGTGGCCGCCCGCACCAACCGGGACAACTGCCCGGCTAGACGACGCGCCGGAGCAGGAGCACCATCGGTGATTCCGAGAAGCGCCGCAGATCGGTGACGTACGCGCGGCCCGGCTCCTACGGCGCCGCGCCGGACGCGACCGAAGGCGGGCGCGACCGGCGCGTGGGCGGCGTCGCCGCGTGCCGTGTCGCGCCGCCGGCCAACATGGCAGGCAGCTGAGGCTGAAAACGTCTCGTTCGTGTGCCCGGAAATGTCTGATAGAAGAGCCCGAGAATGTCCGGCTGGACACGCTGACGCGGTGGCCACCGAGACGCTGCGCGCTGCTTACTACCGTCGGCGCGTGGTCGACGCCGAGCTCGACGAGCTGTTGACCGGAGCCGGGGCGGTCTCGCCTGAGGGCGCCAAAGGGGTGGGCAAGAGCGCGACGGCCGCCGAACGCGTCGACGCCGAGTTCAGGCTGGAGTCTCCAGACTGATCGCGCTCACCTGCGGGCTGGCGTGATGCGACGCGATGGCGCGCCGTCCTGAGCGATGCGACGGGACCAACCAGCCGCAAGGCCGTGAACGGGCGACGTCGACGCGTATCAAGGCCGAACGGGTGTAGTTCTAGGGGTGAGCAGCGGCCTGGGGAGGACTGCAGATGATGCGACTCGACCTGCACATCACACCGATCGGGACGCAACATCTCAGGTGGATGGCCGACACCGTCACCGCGGTGGCGGACGTCCACGACTATCTGACCTGGGCGATGGCGGCCGACATGGTCGACAACAGCTCCGAGTTCGACCCAGCGATGGAGGAGACCGCCCGGGAGGCGCTGATCACCAGCACCGCCGCCGCGCTCCCTCCGCCCCTCGTCAGCGCCCGCGACGGGTCGCTCGTGCTGGAGATCGCCCAGACGCTCGACAGCACGATCGGCCTTCAAGCGTTGGCGTTCCTGGGCGTACTGCTCAAGAAGGGACCCGAGATCGCAGGACTGCCCGGCCGTGTCCGGGAATCGTGGTACAGCCAGAACGAGAAGGCGCTGCGGGCGCGCCAGTCCTATGAGCGGCTGAAGCGGACCTCGCTCATCGAGGTGGACCCCGCTGACGGCGACGACCCCCCGGCGAAGCCTCCGCCGCGACTGCGGCGAAAGCAGCCCTGAGCCCGAACCCTCAGCACCCCAGGCCAACTTTGGGCCGCCGAGCCCGAGTCTGATCGACCCGCCTGTTCGGGCGCTTGTTGCGGACGGTGACGTGCCGACGGCGCTGGCGTGCCGGCTCGGCGACGGGCGGAAAGTACCCGCCTGTCAGGTGAATCCGCCAGCGAGCTCCAACCGGACTAGCGGTGCTCGGCGTCGTCAGCTGCGCGCCCACGCCCGCCCCTCGAGGGGGCGGGCCGTCGGGTCGGCGTGAAGCGTGGCGGGCTACTTGATCATCTGCACGGTGGTCGGGGTGACCTCGATGTGTGAGCAGGTGGCGCCGGTCGCCTTGAGACGGTTCTCGAGGGGACAGTTCGAGCTGTCGGCCGAGACCGGCGGTCATCCCGGCCATCGGGGCGTCGCCGCCGGGGGCGTCCTTCACGACCAGGGTCACGTCACCGTCACCGCCGGCCGACGATGACGCTGAGCAGTCATCGACTGGAGAGCTCGGTGACAAGGCCGAGGCTGTGGGCGACGTCGCGTTGCGCGCCGTCGCCGGTGAGGAAGGCGAGGGCTTCGCCGGGTTCGGCGAGGGCAGGCAGGGTGAGCCGGGCCACCGCGAGATGCCAGACGTCCCTGGCCCGGATGCCGTGGGCGCGGACCAGGCCGAGCGCTGCGGTCTCGACCGCCTGCTGGTCAGCGGCGAGCACCGTGACCGGTCCATCGGGGCCCACGTCGGCGTCGAGCAGGGCGAGCAGCGGGCCGGGATCGACCGGGCGTCTCCCGGCTCGCGCGGCGCGCACCAACGCCCCGGAGACCTCGATCCGGGTCCAGGTCCCGGTGACCAACGCCACGTCGGCGTTGGTGAGCAGCGCCGCGGCGTGCTCGTGGCCGGGCTCGTCGACCAGGTAGGCGCGGGCCAGGGTCGAGGAGTCGACGTAGGCGATCACGGCTTCGCTGTTGCGCCGCCCGAACCCGCTGTTGCGCCGCCCGAACCCGCCTTGCTCCTCGCTGTTAAGGTCGAGGTCGAGGAAGGCTTCTGCGTCGCCGATCGTGAGTCTGCGACGGCGCCCTCCGCTGCTGGAGATCCCCCGGCGCTGGTCTTGCTCGTTTCGCCTGAGTTCACGGAGCGTGGCTTCGCCGGAGGTGCGCCCGAAGCCAGGACCTCGCGGTCTTCGGCGAGGATCCGATCCAGCACTGGGCCGATCCCCGCCGCCGCGGCGAGCGCCTCTGCGCGGGACGGCGCCGGCTGGGTGGACCCGCTCGGGGGCAGCAGGCCCAGCGAAGCCGCCCGGGCCCGCAGCCTCGCCCGCCGGTCGCCGGGATCGGCGCCGGCGACCGCGTCGAGGATTTCCGTGGCCACCGCGTTGATCGAGCGGCCTTCCCGCTGAGCGCGGGCGGCGATCTTGGCGTGGACCGAGTCCGGGACCCGCAACAGCAACTGCCGCATACCCCGAATGATAGCACCGTACGCAGGTGATATCACGTCGGTGTGGTGGGGTGGACCCGGTAGGACTTGCGGGCCTCGCCGTGGGCGGGGTCGCCGCGGACCAGGTCGTGCCACCACCATTGGCCGGTGTGCTTGCCGAACAGCGGCGCGG
>JBJXGF010000331.1:0-6947 GCA_046153015.1 Acidimicrobiales bacterium
GATATCGTGTCGGCGCGAGCGATTCGGCGCCGCTAGCCGCCGGGCTAGCCGCCGCCCGCCGCCCGGGCGGCGAACTCGGCCAGCAGGGCCTGCTGCTCAGGGTTGGCCGGCCCGCCGAGGCGTGAGGCCGAGCGGCCCCCCACCAGCCACACGGCGAAGGTCTCGGCCAGATCGCCGGCGCCGACGCCGAAGTCGTCGCCGCCTTCGGGGGCCCACCACGCGGCGTCGACCTCGATCCCGCGGCTCACCGCCCACCGCCGGCGGTCATCGGGGCCGAGCAAGCTCACGTCCATCGCGTGGCCCAGCTCGTGGGCGATCACCAGGGCGAGATCCCGGGGGCGTTGATCGGGCCGCACGTACACCTCGATGCGCTGCGCCCCCGGGAACGCGGCGCCGAGCAGGCCGGCTCGAGGCCCGCGAAAGGCGATCGTCCAGCTCGGCAGGCGCTCCCTCCACGGGTACGGGACGAGCCCCAAGGCCTCGTCGCTCCGCCGGCGGAGATGCGCCACCGGCTCGGCGCCCGCCTCCCCGTCCCTGCCGGCGTACTCCACGGCGGCGGCGGCATCGGCATGGGTGACGGCCTCGACCGGGGCCGGCCCCGTCGCCATCGGCTCGGCCGAGCGGAGGGGGGCTGCGCCGCCGACCCCGAACCACAGGCCGAGCGCCGCGGCCGCCGCCGCCCGGCGTCCCGCACTGCGCATCGCGCCGAGCTCCGCCATGGCCCAGATGGGGTACCAGGCCAGGTCGGCGCCTCGGGTGACGGCGGGGTTACGTCATCGGCACCGACGCGGCCGGCCGGCCGCGTCGGGCGCCCACACAGCTCAGCTCAACTCAACTGAACTGCGCCAGCACGTCGGCGTGGGCGTCGAGAGCGGCGAGCACCTCGTCCCGCGGCGCCGAGGGCAACCCGAGAGCAGCGAAGCGCACGCCGGCCTCGATGCACTCGTTCACGTAGGCAGGGTCAGGCTTGATGCTGAATATCCCGAGGTCGATGCTGGCGGGATCGCGCCCGGCGGCCTCGGCGGTCTTGCGCAGATCCTCGATGGTCTCGAGGATCGGATAGCGGCCCCCGACCGGCATCCAGGCGTCGGCGTACTCCACGACGGCGGCGAAGGTCCGGGGGCCGGGGGCGCCGCCGAGGATGACCGGCGGGTGAGGCTGCTGGATCGGCTTGGGGTACGCCCAGCTCGACTCGAAGTTCACGAAGCGGCCGGAGAAGCTGGCCTCGTCCTTCGTCCACAGCTCCTTCATGGCCAGGATCTTCTCCCGCACCATGTCGCGGCGCTCGGTGTAGCGCACGCCGTGGTCGAGCATCTCCTCCTTGTTCCATCCGTAGCCGATCCCGAAGAGGAACCGGCCGCCGGAGATCACATCGAGCGTGGCCACCTCTTTCGCCAGCCAGATCGGGTCGCGCTGCGCGACGAGCGTGATGCCGGTGCCGAGCTTGATCCGCGAGGTGACCGCCGCCGCCGCGCCCAGGGCGATGAACTGGTCATGGGTGCGCCAGTACTCCTCGGGCAGCGCCGGCGCGCCCTGGCGGCCGCCCCACGGGGTGGCTCGGCTCGTCGGGATGTGGCTGTGCTCGGGGAACCACAGCGAGGCGAACCCGCGGGCCTCGACCTCTTTCGCCAGCTCGACCGGCTGGATCGACTTGTCGGTCGCGAACATCATCACACCGAGCTCGATGGCCGCCATCGTGGCCTCCCTGTACGTCTTCGTGCGGGCGCGTCGGGGTGCTCCGGCGCTCGCCCGACCTTAGCTTCGCGGCGTCCGGCCCAGGCTCGGAGGGTTGCTACGGTGGGCCGATGACGACGCGCTCGGCCTTCCTCGCCTCCGCCCGGCTGGCGCGCGCCGTCATCGCCGAGCCGTCGGTGGCCGAGCGTTGGGAGCAGGCGAGCGCGCTCCCCGAGTTCACCGTGCGCGGCCTCGCCGGGCACCTCGGCCGGGCGGTGTGGCTCGTCAATGTGTACCTCGACGCCGAGCCGCCGGGGCCCGAGGCGGCGGTGCTGTCGGCGCCCCACTACTTCACCTCGCTGCCGATCTCACCCGACCTGTCCTCCGAGCTCAACCGGGCGGTGCGCGAGCGGGGGGAATCCGAGGCCGAGGCCGGCGTGGGCGCGGTGCTGGCGCGGCTCGACGACGCGATCGCCGTGCTCGAGCGCCGCCTGGAGGACGAGCCGGCCGACCGGACCATCGCCGCCATCGCCGGTTTGGTGCTGCGCCTCGACGACTACCTGGTGACCCGCCTCGTCGAGCTGATCGTGCACCTGGACGATCTGGCCGTGAGCGTCGGCGCCCCCACACCGGACCTGCCCGCCGAGGCCACCGAGGTGACCATCGACTGCCTGCTCCAGGTGAGCCGCGGCCGCCACGGCGACCTCGCGGTGGTCAGAGCCATGGCCCGGCGGGAGCGGGACACCGCCGAGGCACTGCGGGTCTTCTAGAAACGTCGGCGCGTCAACCGGCCTCGGCCTGCGCAGCCGAGGCGCCTCGCGCCGTCTGCGCATCGAGCTCACCCTGGAGCTGGCGGGCTAGCACCACCGCCCGAGCGGCCTCGGCCCGGCCGACCCGGCCGGCGACCGCGTCGTCGCGCAGCCGGGAGAGCTCCACGCACGCAGCGCGGCCGGTGAGGTCGGTCCAGGCCAAGCGGGTCAGGGCCGCCGCTGGGTTGACCTCGGGCCGCCCGTAGGCCTCGCCGCCGAGCGCCTGCGCCTGCACCTCCACCGCCGCGGCGGCGGTCACCACCGCCGGGCCGGAGGCGCCCGCCTTCGCCAACGCGTCGGCCTGCTCCACCAGCTGGGCGTGGAGCGGCCCGGCCTCGGCGGCGAGCGCGGCCTGCACCCGAGCCCGCAGCTCGCCCACCGCCGGGGTGAGCTCCAGCGCGTGGCGGGCCCCGCGCAGATAGGCGGCCGCCGCCGCCGCCAACGCGGCGCCGAGGAGGCCCAGCGCCACCGCCGGTCGGGGCGTCAGCGCCGCGGGGATCACCGCGCCGAGCACCCAGGAGAGCTGGAACGCGGTTTCGTACCGGGCGAAAGCCCGCCCGCGGTCGGCGTCGGGCGCGTAGACCTGCACCAAGCTGTCGAACGCTTGGCGGCCGACGTTGGCGGCGCAACCCACCGCGGCGGCCAGGAACAGCACGCTCACCCGGTCGAACGCGGCGGCCACGAACAGCACCGCAGCGGCGGGCAGGCACAGCGCCAGCGCGATCATCCGGACCTCGGAGAGCCGGCGGCGCAGCCAGGGCGCCACATAGGCGCCGGCCATCCCGCCCAGCGCCCCTGCTCCCACCGCCAGGGCGAAGAACGCGGCGGGCTCGCCGCGTTCCTTGAGGGCGAAGCCGACGAGGAAGGTCACGAACCCGACGCACGCCCGTATCGCGGCGATCGCCGCGGCGGAGTACACCAACGCCGGGGCGTGGAGCTCCTCGTATTCGAGCTCGCGCTGCACGGGCGCCTGGGGCGGCGGCCTCGGGAGCCGCGT
Source organism: Acidimicrobiales bacterium (assembly GCA_046153015.1). Classification (GTDB taxonomy): domain Bacteria; phylum Actinomycetota; class Acidimicrobiia; order Acidimicrobiales; family CAIXPF01; genus JBJXGF01. The sequence continues at coordinate 3,481 of JBJXGF010000331.1, forward strand.
GGCGGCCAGCGCCGCCGCCAAGTACACCACGGCGCCGATGCGCACGACCGTGATCGCACCGGCCAGCTTCAGCGCGGCGAGCGCGGCCGCCCCGGAGACGGCCCCCGCCATGAAGCCGAGCCGGGCCAGGCGCGAGTTGGCCCCCACCAGCTCGTGGCGCTCGCCAACCAAGCGAGGCACGAGCGCGCTCTTGGCCACCGAGTACGCCTTGCCCGACACCAGCACGCCGAAGGCCAACGGGTAGAACGCAAGGCTCCCCAGGTGACCGGCCAGCACCCAGGCCAGCACCGCCCGAACCGCGCAGGCGCCGCCCACCGCCAGGCGGTGGCCGCCCCGCACACGGTCGATCAGCGGGCCGATGGCCGAGGCCACCACTGCGAACGGGGCGACGGTGAGGGCCAGCGCGAGGATGACCCGCGGGCGCGCGGCGTCGACCGACACGTTGAAGAACAGCGAGCCGGCGAAGGAGACCGTGACGAACGCGTCGGCGGCGGCGGAGAGCGTGTGCGCCTGCAGCAGCCGGGAGAACGGGAAGCAGCCGAAGCAGACGCGCTCGGCGCGAGCGAGGCGGGTGCGGTGCAGACGGGCGGCGAGCCTCGGTGCGGCGGTGTCCACTCTCGTTGGACCCTACCGGAGCCAGACGGCGGCGCCTCTACGGCGAGGGCGACATGTTGGTGACAGGCCGCGATGGGGGCCGCCCGAGCCGGGCGTCAGGTGAGCAGGTCCTCGACCACGCCGCGCCACAGGCCGAGCTGCAGGCCGAGCGAGCCCACGTCGATCCGCTCGTCGTTGCCGTGGAACCGTGAGGAGAACTCGGCGAAGTCCACCTCGGGCGAATACAGGCCCGTGCCGTACGCCACGGCGCCCTTCGCCCGGAAGAACCGGGCGTCGGTGGCCCCGACCAGCAGCTGCGGGAGCAGCTTGGAGCCCGGGTATACGGCCTGGGAGCGCCGCTCCAGGCTGGCCCAGGCCGGCGTGTCGAGCGGGGAGCGGGTCGCGGCGTCGTCGAAGATGCGGCTCACCTCGACCTCGTCGAAGAGCTCGCCGAGCGCCTCGCGGAGGTTCGCGTCGACGTCGTCGCCCGACACGCCCGGCACGGTGCGGATGTCGACGTCGATGTCGACGGTGTCGGGGATCACGTTGGTCTTCACCCCGCCGTGCATGACGTTGGGCGAGAACGTGGTGTGGGTGCAGGCGTGCACGACCTTGGCCATGTTCTGAGGCAGGATCGAGCAGGCGTCGTAGATGGCGTGCGGGTCGAGCAACGCCCGTTCGAGCTCGGTCGGCAGGTTGTGCGCCTTCACGGTCTGGGCCCACATCTCGTCGAGGTGAGCCTTCGGCCGGTAGTCGGCGAGGCGGCGCACCACCTCGGCCGCCTTGACCAACGCGTTGTCGGCCCCGTAGGGCATCGACCCGTGCCCGGGGGTGCCGCGCACCCGCAGCCGCCTCCAGGCGATGCCTTTCTCCCCCACGTTGATGACGACGCTGCGGGTGCCGTCACCGTGCGGAATAGTCCATCCACCTAGCTCGGTGAGCACGTAGTCGCACTCCAGCGCGTCCCAATTTTTGTCGATCATCCATTTGGCGCCATAGACGCCGCCAGCCTCCTCGTCGGCGACGCCGAAGTAGATCAGGTCGCCCTTGGGACGAAAGCTCTCCGCTGCGAGGTGTTTGAACACCACCGCCATCGACGCCGTGAGATTCAGCATGTCGACCGATCCGCGCCCCCACACCTCACCGTCGACCAGCTCGCCGCCGAAGGGGTCGCGGCTCCAGCCGTCAGGGTTCACCGGCACCACGTCGGTGTGGCCCATGAGGCAGAGGGAGGGCGCGGCCGGATCGCTGCCTTCGATCCGGGCGACGATCGAGCTGCGCCCCGGCCGGGACTCGAAGGTCTCCACGTCGAGCCCGCCGCCCTCGAGGTACGCCCGCAGCAGGTCGGCGTTGCGCGCCTCCTCGCCCGAGTCGGGCGTGCCGTCGTTCACGCAGCCGTTGCGGATGAGCGCTTGCAGCAGCTCGGTTGTCTCACCGATGAGCTCGTCGGGCATGGCCGCCAAGCGTAGCCCTATCGCCTCGCCCGGTTCGGGCCTGGATAGGCCGTGCTGCCCAATTAGCCGACTCCGTATGACGGATCCATTGCGCCAATGGGCGGCTCTCAGCCGTTCGTTTGCACCTGTATGACAAAGGCCCGTCCCAGTGACAGCGACGCGTGAGTTCAACGTCATTCCCTGTGAACGTAGCCAAGGGTCGGAGCTGGTCTGCACCGACTCCGAGCGCACCCTTTTCGAAAGAGAAGCCGTGACCACCGAAACCCCACACCGTCCTCAGCGCTCCACGCTTCGCCGCCGCGGCCTCGCCCTCCTGCTCCTCGTCGCCGGCCTGGCCGCCGTCGGATGCACGGCGGAGGACCGAGCGCGGCTGCAGGCCGCGCTGGCGCAGGGAGGGGGGACCACGACCCTCACGGTCACGTACCAGACCGACCAGGCCTCGACCGTCACCGCGCACGTCGTGAACGCGGCCGGCGCCGACGTGCGGGTGGCGGCGATCACGCCGAATACCGCCCATGTATTCGGCGGGTTGGAGCCGGGCGGCTACCTGGTTGACGTCGTGGAGTCGGGCGCCGGCTGGAGCCGGGCGCTGCGCAGCGACGCCTTCACCCTGAGCGCCGGCGCCTCTCCCACGCTGCGCTGCACCGCCGGCGTCGGCTGCTCGCTCACCGCTCGAGCCTGAGCCCACCGAAACCGTCGCACCGAATCGATATCGATTCGGCGCGAGTGATTCGGCGGCGCCACGACCCGCAGCGCGGCCGGCAAGTCAGGCCGGGGCGCCCACCCGCAGCCGCTCGGGGTCCTGGGGCAGGGCGGTCAGGGCCCCGCCGATCGTGTCGGCGCCGAACTCGGCGATGGCGGCGTCGAGGTCAAGGGGGGCGACGGTCGGCTTCGGGTCCTCCGGATACCGGTCGAGGGGCACCGCCCAGGTCACCTCGAACTCCAGCCCGTCCGGGTCCTTGGCGTAGAGGGCCTTGGTCACCTGATGGTCGCTCTCCCCCACGAGCGCACCGAGCGCCAGCAGCCGGGCTCGGATCTCGGCCAGCTCGCGCAGCGTGGGTGTCTCCCAAGACACGTGGTACAGGCCGACGCGGCCGTGGCCAGCCTCGGCGTCGACCGCGTCGCCGATCGTGAACAGCCCGAGGTCGTGGTCGTTGCGGGAGGCCGGCGCGTTGAGGAACACGAAGCGGCCCTTCCCGTCGGCATACTTGCGGACGAATCCGAGAGCCTGCTCGTAGAACTGAGCAGAGCGGGCGGCATCGCGGACATAGAGCACCACGTGGTTGAGTCCGACGACGGGCACGGCCACCTCCAGGGGATGCGGCGCCGCCGCGGCGCCGGAGGCGCGCCAGCCTACCGGCGCGCCGCGACGCGGCCCGGGGCGGCCGAGGCCGGCTAGCGGCTCAACGCCGCCCGGGC
>JBJXGF010000335.1:0-5515 GCA_046153015.1 Acidimicrobiales bacterium
CCCCGGGCGATGTTCACCGCCACCAGGCCGAGCACGATGAGCGGGATCACGCTGGCCAGGAGGCCGAGCGCGAGCTTGCGCCGAATCGTCACGGTCTGGGGCCCTCCTTGGCTCACGCGCGTGGGCGACGGGGCGCGCCGCCTGCCAGGCATTACACCACGGGCGCGTGGCAAACCGACGCGGCGACGGCGAACCCGCCGGCCGGCGCCGGGGCCGCCCGCTTGGCTACGGTGCCCACCGCGCGAGCACATCCTGTGCCGACCTGGAGGAGCGTCGCCATGGCCGACTACGCAAGCTTTCCCGACCTCAGCGTCGAGATCCACGACTACGTGGCGACCGTCGAGATCCACCGTCCGCCGCACAACTTCTTCGACGAGGTGCTGATCAACTCGCTGGCCGACTGCTGGGAGGCGCTCGACGACGACGCGTCGGTGCGGGCGGCGATGCTGTGCGCCGAGGGCAAGTCGTTCTGCGCCGGCGCCAACTTCAACGCGCCGACCCAGCCGCAGCCGGGCCAGGCCCGGCCCACCCAGGGCGGGCACCTGTACCAGCAGGCGGTGCGCCTGTTCCGCACCAAGACCCCGGTGGTCGCCGCCGTCCAGGGCGCGGCGGTTGGCGGCGGTCTCGGCCTGGCGCTGTGGCCCGATTTCCGAGTCGCCTCGCCCGAGGCCCGCTTCACCGCCAACTTCGCCCGGCTCGGCTTCCACCACGGCTTCGGCCTGTCAGCGACCCTGCCCCGCCTCGTCGGCCAGCAGCACGCGCTCGACCTGCTGCTCACCGGCCGGCGCATCGGCCCCGACGAGGCGCTCGCCATGGGCATGGTGGAAAAGGTCGTGCCGAGCGAGGCGCTGCGCGAGGAGGCATGGGCCTTCGCCCGGGAGATCGCCATCTCGGCGCCGCTCGCCACCCGGGAGATCCGCCTCACGATGCGGGGCAACCTCGCCGAGGCGGTGCAGGCGGCGACCGACCACGAGCTCGAGGTGCAGGACGTGCTGCGCAAGACCGAGGACTTCAAGGAGGGCGTGCGGGCGTACACGGAGCGCCGCGAGCCGAACTTCCAGGGCAAGTAGCCCATCGGGAACGAGCCGCCGTGGCCGAACGGGGCGCAGCCGAGGCCGCCGAGCCGACCCCGTCGCGCTGGTGGCTGGGCGCCGTGGGCTACGAGGTCTACCTGCGCTCCTTCGCCGACTCCAACGGCGACGGCAACGGCGACCTCGACGGCCTCGCCGCTCGGCTCGACCACCTCGCGTGGCTGGGCGTCGACGTGGCGTGGATCACCCCGTTCTATCCGTCGCCCCTGGCCGACATGGGCTACGACGTGGCCGACTACCTCGACGTGCACCCGCTGTACGGCGATCTCGCCGCGTTCGACCGGGTGATCGCCCGAGCCCGGGCGCTCGGCCTGCGGGTGATGGTGGACCTCGTGCCGAACCACACGTCGTCCGCGCACCCGTGGTTCCAGGCGGCGCGCTCGTCGCGGGAGGACCCGCACCGCAGCTGGTATCACTGGCGGGACCGCCCCAACAACTGGCCCGCGGTGTTCGGCGGCTCGGCCTGGTCCTTCGACCCGGCGACCGCGCAGCACTGGCTGCACCTGTTCCTGCCCGAGCAGCCCGACCTCAACTGGGCCGAGCCGGCGGTGGCCGACGAGTTCGACCGGATCCTGCGGTTCTGGCTCGAGCGGGGCGTGGACGGGTTCCGCATCGACGTGGCCCACGGGCTGATCAAGCACCCCGACCTGCCCGACCTCCCGCAGCTGCGCCCGGTGACCGAGGCGATGAGCCCCCGAGAGGCGTTCGACTGCTTCGAGCACGTCTACGACCTCGACCAGCCGGGCGTGCTCGACATCTACCGGCGCTGGAACTCCGTGGCCCGGCCCTACGGCGCCCTGCTGCTCGGCGAGGTGTACCTGCGGGACCCGGCGCGGGTGCACCGCTACGTGGAGGGCGGCGACGCGCTCCACACCGGCTTCAACTTCGACCTCATGCACATCCCGTGGTCGCCGGGCGAGCTGCGGGCCACGCTCCAGCGGCTGGCCGACCACGCCGGGCCGGGCAGCGCGGTGGCGTTGTCGAGCCACGACCGGGTGCGGGCGGCGACCCGGTTCGGGGGCGGCGAGCTCGGCCGGCGCCGGGCCCTGGGCGCGCTGGCGCTGATGCTGGCGCTGCCGACCATGCCGTTCCTGTACCAGGGGGACGAGCTCGGCCTGGAAGACGTGGCGGTGCCGCCGGAGGAGGGCGACGACCCGGTCGGCGTGCGCAACGCGGTGAAGACCGACAGCCGCGACGGCTGCCGCACCCCGATGCCGTGGTCGCCCGGGCCCGGCTGCGGCTTCACCGCCCCGTCGGTTCGCCCGTGGCTGCCCATCGGCCCCCGCCGGCCCGAGGACACGGTGGAGCGTCAACGGGCCGACGCCGGCTCGCACCTGCATCGCGTGCGGGCCCTGTTGGCGCTGCGAAAGCGGCGCCCGGAGCTGCATCAGAACGGGGCGGCGACCTCGTGGCCCGCGTCGCCGCCGGCCGTCGTGGCCCTGCGGCGGGGGCCGGTGCTCACGCTGGCCAACGCCGGCGACGAAGCGGCCGACACGCCGCTGCCGCCGGGCCGGTGGCGGATCGCCTGGGCCTCCTTCGACCGGACGCGGGAGGCGGCGGCCGCCGAGAGGGCGGTGGGCCTCGCGCCGGCGGAGGCGCTGGTGCTCGAGCTCGAGCCGCCCCGGTGACGGCGGCTGGGGCGGCCGGCTAGTCCTCGGCGCCCTCGGCCGGCTTGGCGCCGGGACGGCGGCGGCCGTAGCGGCGCTCGAAGCGCTCGACGCGGCCCGCGGTGTCGACGATCGTCATCGTCCCCGTGTAGAAGGGGTGGCTGGCGCTGGAGATCTCGACCTTGGCCAGCGGGTACTCGTTGCCGTCCTCCCACACGATGGTCTCGCTGGTCTTCTTCGTGGAACGGGTCAGGAACGAGGCGCCGGCCGAGGTGTCCTGGAACACGACCAGCCGGTACTCGGGATGGATGTCGTTTCGCATGACGTCCTCAGCTCGGGGTTGGAGCGGCCTAGCAGCCTAGCGCGAAGGGGCCGCCGGCACCGCTCATGGCCGTCAGAGGAACTCGAGCTCCTCGGCGCCGCCCTGCTCGGCGCCGTCGAGCTCGGCGCCCCAGCGGGCCAGGGCGGCGAGCGCGTCGCCCAGCGCCGCGCCCCGCGCCGTGAGCTGGTACTCGAAGCGGGGCGGGCGCTCGCTGTAGGGGCGGGCCACGAGCAGGCCCACGCCTTCTAAGTGCTTGAGCCGGGCGGAGAGGATGTTGGGCGACAGGCCCGGCAGCCGCTCGAGCAGGTCGTTGAACCGCAGCGGCCCGCCGAGCAGCACCGCGGCCAGCAACAGCGACCACCGGTCGCCCACCCGCTCGACCGCGGCGGCGAGCCCGTCGTCGCCCGAGCGGGGTCGGTGCGGAAGCGGGCCTCGGGGCACGGGCCGACTCTAGGGCGGGGAGCCGGAGGCGCGGCGCCCTGCCGGCGGGGTTGCCCAGGACCGCTCGGTCGCCTACAGTTGCAACTTGATAGTGAGTAGGGACAACCCTCAAGGGGCCAGGAGGCCGGACATGGGAGCGCTCGAGGAGATCGGTGCGGCGGCGCGGGCGGTGCTCGACCAGGTGGGCGAGGCGGTGGTGTCGGTGGGACGCGACGGGCGCGGCTCGGGCGTGGTCACCGCCGCGGGCGTCGTGGTGACCAATGCGCACAATGTGCGCGGCGCCGAGCTCACCGTGGTATTCGGCGACGGGGCGTCAGCGGCCGGCGCGGTCGCCGGGTTCGACACCGACGGGGACCTGGCGGTGGTGAAGGTGGACACCGGAGGCCGCCGCCCGGTCGGCTGGGCCCCGGCTGCGCAGAGCGCGGCGGTCGGCAACCCGGTCTTCGCGCTGGCGGGGGGCCGGGGCGGCGCGCCGAGCATCACGTTCGGGCTGGTGAGCGGGGTGCAGCGCAGCTTCCGAAGCCCTCGCGGCCGCAAGGTCACCGGCTCGGTGGAGCACACGGCCCCGCTGCCCCGCGGCGCCTCCGGCGGTCCGGTGGTCGACCCGTCGGGGCTGCTGGTGGCGGTGAACACGCATCGCCTCGACGGCGGGTTCTACCTCGCCCAGCCGGCCGACGCCGCGCTCCAGGCCCGGGTCGACGCCCTGGCCGAGGGTCGCTCGCCGGCCCGCCCGACGCTCGGCGTGGGGTTGGTGCCGGCGCCGATGGCCGCTCGGCTGCGGCGCTCGGTGGGCCTGCCCGAACGGGAGGGGGCGCTGGTGCGGGTGGTCGCCGAGGGCGGCCCAGCAGCCGCGGCTGGTGTGCGGGAGGGGGATCTGATCGGGGCGGCCGGCGGTTCGCCGGGGGCCACCGCCGACGACCTGCACGCCGCGCTCGACGGTCTCGGCGATGCCGCGACCCTGACGCTGCGGGTGGTGCGCGGGACGGCCGAGACCGACCTGACGGTCTCGTTCCCCACAGGCTGAGCGAAGCGAGGCCGCACGCACGCGCGAGCGCAGCGAGCCGGGCGTGGATGGGGTCTGGGGGCGCAGCCCCAGCAGCAAGACAGGCTGAGCGAAGCGAGGCCGGCGGGCGGCGGCGGCCGGCGGCGGCGAACCAGCAACTAGCCTCGGCCGCCGCGCCGGGCGCCCGCCCCGGCGGGTGGCGACGAGGAGCACACGATGGCACGGGTGGCGTTGGTGACCGGCGGGGCGCGAGGGATCGGTCGGGCGATCTGCCTGGAGCTGGGCCGTCAGGGCCGGAGGGTGGCTGTGGCCGACCTGTTGACCGACGCGGCCGACGAGACGGCGAAAGCGATCGTGGCCGCGGGCGGCGAGGCGGTCTCGGTACGGATCGACGTGACCAACACCGAGGTGGTGCAGGCCGCGGTCGACCAGGTTCGGGCCCAGCTCGGACCGGTCGAGATCCTCGTGAACAACGCCGGGTGGGACGAGCTGAAGCCCTTCGTGCAGACCGACGAGGACTTCTGGGACCGCGTGATCGAGATCAACTACAAGGGCGTGCTGCGCACCGTGCACACGGTGCTGCCGGCGATGATGGAGGCGCAGTGGGGCCGCATCGTGAACCTCGCCTCCGACGCCGGGCGGGTCGGCAGCTCGATGGAGGCGGTCTACTCGGGGGCGAAAGGCGGCGTGATCGCCTTCAGCAAGACCATCGCCCGTGAGGCGGCTCGGTACGGGGTCACCTCCAACGCGGTGTGCCCGGGCCCGACCGAGACGCCGCTGCTCGATTCGATCAAGGAGGCGTCGGCCGACGGGGATCGCACGATCGCGGCGATGACCAAGGCGGTGCCGCTGCGCCGCCTCGGCCAGCCGGCGGACCTCGCCGCCGCGGTCGGGTTCCTCACCAGCGACGAGGCGGGGTTCATCACGGGGCAGACCCTCTCGGTGAGCGGCGGCCTGACCATGGCCTGAGGCCACCCGACCGGCGCTTCCCGGCGGCCCGCCGAGCCGGGCCGGAGTCGGCGCCCTCGATTCGGAATGCGTCGCGACGAAT
>JBJXGF010000339.1:0-8471 GCA_046153015.1 Acidimicrobiales bacterium
GCCCGGGCCCGGTGGCGGGCGCTGGCCCGGCGGCGGCGCTGCGCGGCCTCGTCGGCCTGGTCGGCCTCGTCGGCCCGGTCGGTCGCGTCGGCCCCGCGGGCGGCGGGGGCCGCACCGGCGGCGTTGCGCGTCGTACCGGCCGGGGTGGCTGCCCGCAGGTTCAATCCAGACCGCCCTTGTTGATGAAGTCGGCGTAGAAAAGTCCTAGCCCAACGGCCACCGCCATTCCGTGGATGATCCAGAAGCGGATCAGCACGGTGGTCTCGGGCCACCCGCCGAGCTCGAAGTGATGGTGGATCGGCGCCATGCGGAAGATGCGCCGCCGCTTGCGGGAGAGCCGGAAGCTGGCCACCTGGAGCACCACCGAGATCGTCTCGACGAGGAACAGGCCGCCGATCACGACGAGCAGGAGGTGGGTGTTGGTCACGAGGGCCAGCGCGGCGAGGCCGGCGCCGATGGCGAGGGAGCCGGCGTCGCCCATGAAGATCTGCGCCGGCGGCGCGTTCCACCAGAGAAACCCGAGGCAGCCGCCGAGCATCGCCGCGCCGATCACGGCCACGTCGAGCGCGTGGGGCACGTCGTAGTCGCCCACGTGGCGGAACTGCCAGAAGCCGATCACCACGAACGCGGCGAAGGACAGGATGGCGGCGCCGGCGGCGAGGCCGTCCAGCCCGTCGGTCAGGTTCACCGCGTTCGACATCGACAGGATCAGCAGCACCGCCCACGCCGACCAGCCCCACCGGCCGAGATCGAGGCCGATCGAGTCCCAGCGGGTGAAGGACAGCTCGGTGTGGATGTTCGTGAACGTGGTCATCGCCGCGGCGAAGCCGACCGCCACGAGGAGCTGCCCGGTGAGCTTCGTCCGCTTGTTGAGCCCGAGGTTGCGCTCCCGGGAGACCTTGATCCAATCGTCGAGGAAGCCGACGAGGCCGCCGCCCACGATGGCCAGCATCACGAACAGGCCGCTGCGGGTGTAGATGCCCCGGTACAGGTTGCTCACCACATAACCGAAGAACGCGCCGCCCACGATGGCGAGCCCGCCCATGGTGGGGGTGCCGGCCTTGGTGAGATGGCCCTGCGGGCCGTCCTCGCGGATCGGCTGGCCGATCTTCAGCACCCGCAGCGCCTTGATGAGCCAGCGGGTGCCGAGGAGCGAGAGCACGAGCGCCGCACCCGCGGCGATGAGGAGACGGATCACCGGCGGCGCAGCTCCTCTCGGGCCACGACACGGTCGTCGAACTCGTGCACGACGCCGCCGATGGTCTGGGTCCGCTCGTGGCCCTTGCCGGCGATCAGCACCACGTCGCCCGGGCCGGCGGCGTCGAACGCGGCGGCGATGGCGGCGCGCCGGTCGAGCTCCTCGGTCACGTGGTCGCGCCGGGCGAAGCCGGCGCGTATGTCGTCGAGGATCGCGGCCGGGTCCTCGTGGCGGGGGTTGTCGGAGGTGACGAACACGGCGTCGGCCAGCCGGGCCGCCACCTCGCCCATGGGGGCCCGCTTGGTGCGGTCCCGGTCGCCCCCGCAGCCGAACACCACCAGCACCCGGCCGGCGGGCTCGGCGAGGCCGCGAGCGGACTCGAGGGCCTGCTCGAGGGCGTCGGGCGTGTGGGCGTAGTCGACGAGCACGGCGTAGGGCTGGCCGGCGTCGATCGGCTCGAAGCGCCCGGGGGGCGGCGTGGCCTGCGCCAGGCCCTGGGCGATCGCCTCGGGGGCCACGCCCAGCTCCAGGGCGCACGCCGCGGCGGCCAAGGTGTTGGCCACGTTGAACCGGCCGGTGAGGCGCAGCCTCAGCTCGAGGCGGACGGGCGGGGCGCCGGGAGGCCGCGGAGGCGTCCACGTGAACCGGGCGCCGAGACGCTCGGTGTGCAGCTCGCTCACGTGGGACAAGGAGTACCCGACGCTGGGGATCGTCGCGGCCCGGTGCAGCAGCGAACCGTGGGCGTCGTCGAGGTTCACCACGCCGCAGGCGGCGAACTCGGGCGTGAACAGCCTGGCCTTGGCGGCGAAGTACGCCTCCATCGTGGCGTGGAAATCCAGGTGGTCCCGGGAGAGGTTGGTGAAGACCGCGGCGGCGAAGCGGATCCCGTCGACCCGGTGGAGGGCGAGCGCGTGGGACGACACCTCCATGGCCACCGCCTCGACGCCCCGGCCCACCAGCTCGGCGAGGCGGGCCTGCAGGTCGGGCGCCTCGGGGGTGGTGCGCGGGCCCGAGAGCGTGCCGATCACCGCCGTCGGCAGGCCGGCGGCCTCGAGGATCTGAGCAAGCAGGTGGGTGACCGTGGTCTTGCCGTTCGTGCCGGTGACGCCCACCACGGTGAGCGCGCTGGCCGGGCTGCCGTACAGCTCGACCGAGGCCAGCGCCATCGCCGCCCTCGCGTCGGCGGCCACGAGCTGGGGCACGGGCAGGGCCAAGCGACGCTCGACGAGCAGCGCCGCGGCCCCGGCCTCGACCGCCTGCGGGGCGAAGCGGTGGCCGTCCTCCTGCTCGCCGACCAGGCAGCAGAACAGGTCGCCCGGCTGCACCCGGCGGGAGTCGTAGGCGATGCCGCGGATCTCGGTGTCGAGGCCTCCCTGCGCGCTGACGGTCGGCCCGAGGGCCGACCACAGGGCGCCGAGAGCCACTCGCCGGTCAGCCATTGCCCGCTTTCCGCGGCGGCGCGGTCGTGCTGGTCGAGGTCGTGCGCGACGGCGCCGGCTTCGGCTGGGCTGGTTTGGTCTGGGCTGGTTTGGTCTGGGCGGGCTTGGCGGAGGTGGTCGGAGTCGCCGGTTTCGGGGCAGCCGCCGCCTTGGCCGGGGCCGGCTTGGCGGAGGTGGTCGGGCTCGCCGGTTTCGAGGCGGCTTTGTCCGCCGGGGCGGCGGTGGTCGTCGGGCTGGCCGCGGCCGCCGGCGGCGGGGCGGGCGCCTCCACCGGCGCCGGCTTCGGGGTGGGCGAGTTCACCACGTCGGGCGGGCTGGCGGCGGCGGGCGCCAAGCCCAAGAGCAGCGCCGTCTGCCGGGCGATGCTGGCGAACGGCGGCGCCGCCACCTGGCCGCCGGAGTACGCGGCGCCGCGCGGGTCGTCGATCACCACCATCACCGAGAGCTGCGGATCCTCGGCGGGCAGGAACCCCACGAAGCTGCTCACGTAGCGCACGACGCCGTCGCGGTCGTGGTAGCCGCCCGTCGGCTGGGGCTTCCACGCCGTGCCGGTCTTGCCGGCCACCGTGAACCCCTCGACCGCCGCCGCCCGCCCGGTGCCCTCGGTCACGACCCCACGCAGCATGTGGTTGAGCGTGTTCGCCACCTCCGGGCTCGTGACCCGGCGCCGCTCCGGCGCCGCCGCCGGCGTGGCCGTCCGGTCGTTCGCGACCACCTCTTTCACCAGGTTCGGCGCCACCCACTCGCCGTCGTTGGCGATGGCGTTGTAGGCGGCGAGCATCTGCACCGCGGTCACCGCCAGGCCCTGGCCGATCGGGATCGTGGCGATCGAGGTGCCCGACCACTTGCCCGGGGCGGGCAGGATGCCGGCCTCCTCGTTGGGGAAGCCGACCCCGGTCCGGGCCCCGAAGCCGAAGCGGACCAGCTCCTCGTACATGCGGTCCTTGCCGAGCTTCTGGGCGATCTGGATGGTCCCGATGTTCGAGGACTTGGCCAGGATCTCGGTGGCGGTCATCCGCTGGCCGCCGTTGTCGTGGGAATCGCGGAAGCTGTCGTCGGCCACTCGGATGCTCGACCCGATGGTGAACTGGCTCTCCGGGGTGATCGCGCCGTCCTCCAGCGCGGCGGTGAACGCCACCAGCTTGCCGACCGAGCCCGGCTCGAACTGCGAGGTGAGCGCCAGGTTCTGGCCCACGATCTCGGGCTCGGCGCGGCCCGCCATGTTGGCCATGGCCAGGATCTCCCCGGTGCGCGGGTTGCTGACCACCACCTGCCCGCCGGCGGCGTCGTACTGGCGGATGGCCGCCTCGAGCTCCCGCTCGGCGAGGTGCTGCACTCGCCGGTCGAGCGTGAGCACCACGTCGCCGCCGCGCACCGCGGGCACGAACTCCCGCTCGCCGATGGCGATGGTCTGGCCGCCCTCGGCCCGTTCGTAGAGGAGCTTGCCGGGCTGGCCCTTCAGCAGCTCGTCGTACTGCAGCTCGATGCCCGAGATGCCCACGTTGTCCACGTTGGTGCGTCCGAGCACCGAGAGCCCGAGGTCGCCGGCCGGCGCGAACCGGGTCGGGTCACGCTGGATGATCAGGCCGGCCATGCCCAGATCCTTCACCCGACGGGCGGCGGCGTCGTCGAGCCCGCGCTTGAGGTGCACGAACCGCCCCGGCGACCGCAGCAGCGCCTCCAGCTCGGGCTCGGGCAGCTCCAGCAGCGGGGCGAGTTGCGCCGCCGCCGCCCGCGGGTCGCCCACGAGCGCGGGGTCGGCCGCCACCGCCGCCCGCTCCACCGACACGGCCAGCTCGTTGCTGTTGCGGTCGAGGATGCTGCCGCGGTCGGCGGGCAGGGTGCGCACCCGCACCCGCTGATCGAGCGAGCGTTCGATGAACCCGGCGCTGCGCAGCACCTGCAGGTCCACCAGCTTGAGCCCGGTCACGCCGAACAGCGCGGCGAAGCAGGCGCCGAGCACCGCCACCCGCCGGCGCGACCGACGCACCGCCACCTCGAGCCGCTGGCGCGGCGGACGCCGCCGGTCGCCGAAGAGCCGCTCGCGGGGCACCCTCCGCCACGCCATCGTGCTACCCCCTCGCCCTGGCCGTCTGTGCTGTCTGTGGCGTCTGTGCCGTCTTGCCCGTCTTGCCCGTCTTCGCCGGCGGCGGGGCCTCGGTGGTCGGGGGCGCGGGCAGGGGCGTGGCCGTGTCCACCGGGTCCACATAGATCACCCGCGCCGGGGGCGTGAGGCCCAGCTCCGCCGCCCGGGCGAGGATCAGGTCGGGCGCCTCGAGCCGGGCCGCCTCGATGCGCGCCCGGTTGTAGTCGGCGGTGCGCTCGGCGATGCGCCGGTCGAGCTGATCGAGGCGGAGCTGGCCCTGCGCGAGCACCGCGTTGAGGGTGGCCAGGGCCAGGAGCACGAGGAACACCGCAATCATCGCCGCCGTGCCGAGCAGGCCCGGATCGCGCCGCAGGCGACGGCGCTCCCTGCGCACCAGGCGCAGGCGACGGCGGACGCCGAGGCCCTCGCCCGCGTCGAGCGCGTCGCCGCGCAGGAGGGCGAAGCGGGCGTTCATGGCCGCGCCGCCTCGGCGGCGGCGGGCGGGTCGGCGGGCAGGCGCTCGGCGGCCCGCAGCCGGACGGACGCAGACCGAGGATTGGCGCCCACCTCCGCCGGCGACGCCTTGCCGGCGCCCCGGCGCACGAGACGCACCAGCGGACGGGCGCCGCAGACGCAAGGCAGGCGGGGCGGGCAGACGCAGCCGCCGGTCTCGGCTCGGCGCAGCCGCTCCTTCACGATCCGGTCCTCCCCCGAGTGGTAGGCGAGCGCGACCAGCCGGCCGCCCGGCGCCAGGCGCTCGAGGGCGGCGTCGAGGGCGCCCGGCAGCGCGTCGAGCTCGCCGTTCACCTCGATCCGAACCGCCTGGAACACCCGGGTGGCGGGGTGGCCGCGGCGGTGGGCGGCGGCGGGCGTGGCGGCGGCGACCACCGAGGCCAGCTGCGCGGTGGAGCGCAGCGGGCGGGCGGCGACCACGGCCCGGGCCAGGCGGGCCGCCAGCCGGGGCGGCTCGTCGCCGAGGTCGCGGAACAGCGCGGCGAGGCGCTCGGGCGGGTAGGTGTTCACCACGTCGGCGGCGGTCAGGGCGGCGGTGCGGTCCATGCGCATGTCGAGAGGGCCGTCGAAGCGGAGGCTGAAGCCGCGCTCGGGCCGGTCGAGCTGGGGTGAGCTCGCGCCCAGGTCGAACAGCGCGCCCGAGAGGGGCCCGGCGCCGAGCTCGTCGAGCACGGCGCCCAGCTCGTCGAAGCGGGCGTGCACCAACCGCACCCGTTCGCCGAAGCGGCCGAGGCGCGCCGACGCCGCCGCCAGGGCGTCGTCGTCCCGGTCGATGCCGACGAGGCGGAGATCCGATCGCAGCTCGAGCAGCGCCGCTGCGTGCCCGCCTCCGCCGACGGTGGCGTCGACCACTGCGCCCGCCGGAACCGGCGTGAACAGCTCGAGCACCTCGGCGAGGAGCACGGGCTCGTGGGCGAAGTGGTGCGGCTCGTGGTGATCGCTCATCGGCAGCCCTCCGGCCAACTGGCGCCCGCCGGGTTTTCTCTCCCGATGCGAGCAAGATGGCAAGAGCGGGCGGAGTTCTGGGTCTTCCATCTCGCCGGCCGGAAGGCTGCGGATGAGCGATCGGCTCCACGGTCGAGCCGCTGACGGTTCGTTCTCTCTTCCTCCCTGTGAGCGAGTGGTGGACTAGTGGATCCCGAGCGTGGCGATCGCGTCGGCCAGGCTGGCGTCGCCTTGGGAGCTGATCTCGTCCCAGCGCCCCGGCGACCAGAGCTCGATGTGGTTGAGGGCGCCGGTGATCACCGCCTGGTCGACCAGGCCGGCGTAGCTCCGGAGCTTGGGCGGGACGACGATGCGCCCCTGGGCGTCAGGCCGGACGTCGGCGACCCGGGCGGACAGCGCCCGCAGTGCGTTGTGGTCGGCCTCTCTGCTGCGCACCTTCTCCTCGAGGCGAGCGACGAACTCTTGGAACTGGTCCGGCGTCCAGAGCGCCAGGCAGTTCTCGTAGGGGCCCAGGTAGCCGCCGTCGGACAGGCGGCTGCGGAACGCCGTGGGCAGGACGACCCTGCCCTTGTCGTCGAGCGAGTGCTCGAAGGTTCCGACAAACACCTGCGCTCCCCTCCATTGCGCCCCACTCTACCCCACTACGCCCCCTTTGCAACCACCTTCCCCCCTGATCGGGCGCGCACGGCCCACCGCAGGCGTGCACCTGGGCGAGACGGCCGGTCAGTCCGGCGTGGGAACCGGCGTGGCGAGCAGCGCCGACACCAGCGCCTCCTCCACCTCGCCCGGCTCGACCGCGCCGAGCAGCTCGCCGAGCCCGGCCGCGCAGGGCGCCAGCTCGGCTGCGGGAAGCGCCGGCGGGTGGAGCAAGGCCACCAGCTCGGCCGGCCGCCAGGAGAGCAGGGCGGCGCTCTGGAAGCGCACGGCCCGCCGGGTGCGCCGCTGCGCCACCCCCACCACCTTGCGCCCCCCCACCAGCACCTCGCCGGAGGCCAGGCCGGCGAAGCACACGTAGTCGGCCCAACCCCCCCGCGTGTGCGGCCCGGGGTGCACGACGGCGTCGGGCAGGCCGAGCTCGCCCAGCGCCCGCGCCCAAGCCCGGCCGAGCCAGCGGGGAGCGCGGCCCACGTCGTCGTCCCAGAGCGGGTCCCCGGCGGGCAGCACCACGTCGACCCACACCGCTCCACCCGGCTCCAGCAGCACCGCGCTGCCGCCGCTGCGCCGCCGCACCACCTCTACGCCCGCCGCCGCCGCCGCCGCCCGGTTCACGTGCGCCTCGGGCTGGGCCGAACCGAGCACCAACGCGCTCGACGCCACCCGCCACACCCACACCCGCCGCCGCCCGTCGTCGGGCAGGTCCCGCGCGTGGAACTCGGCCGCCGAACCCGTCGCCCGCTCCACCCTCCAGCCCGTCACGCCGGATGCGCCCTGGCGGGCGGCGCGCTCACGCGGAGAGCAGCTCCTCCTCGAGGTACTGCTTCCACGTGTCGGGCACCCGGCCCGCCGACACCACGAGGCGCGACAGGTGCTTGGGCGCCTGGGGCGGGCGGGTCAGCGCCATCGTGGTCTCGCCGAGCAGCCGGTTGCCCTTCGCCAGGTTGCAGCGACGGCAGGCGGCGACCACGTTCTCCCAGGTGTGCGGGCCGCCCCGGGAACGGGGCACCACGTGATCGATGCTCTCGGCGTCACGCCCGCAGTACTGGCAGCGGTGCCCGTCGCGATGGAAGATCGCCCGGCGCGACAACGTGGCCCGCCGCTGGTAGGGCACCTTCACGAAGTATCTCAGCCGGATCACCGACGGGAGGCTGAAGACCAGCCGCTCCGAGTGCATGAGCAGCCCGGACTCGTGCACCAGCTCCGCCTTCTCGGCCAGCACGAGGATGAGCGCCCGCCGGCTGGCGACCACGCCCAGGGGCTCGTACGTCGCGTTGAGCACAAGCGTACGCCCCATGGCCGAATCGTACCCGGCGAGGGGTTCGCGCAGGGGCGTTTTCGCGGCGGCGGGGCCGCCTGCGGGCGGCGCGGCGGCCGATGCCGTCAGCGCCCGGGCGAGGGGTAGTTGCGCCGCCACTCCAGGTATTGGATGAGGTCCTGCGGGGTCGGCTCACCGTCGCCGGCGCCGTACATGGTCTGCAGGCGGAACTCCAGGTAGGCGGCGTCAGGCAGCGGGAGATGGGGCGCTCGGCGCAGCCAGCCGGGCGCGGCGAGCCGGCGGGCCACGCGCAGGGCGGTGGCCCACAGGTCGGGCCGGCGAGCCAGCGCGAGGGCGGCGGCCGCCACGGCCCGGCGG
>JBJXGF010000353.1:0-31317 GCA_046153015.1 Acidimicrobiales bacterium
ATGAACGGCCTGAAGGACCCGCACCCGATCGAGGGCGCCTCGCTGCTGCGCTACACGGTCGAGGCCGGCCAGGAGGTCGGCTCGTTCAAGCCGATCGGCAAGATCGTCGACGGCAACGGCAAGAACCCGCCCTGCGCGTACGACGGTAAGGAGTGCCGCTAGCCGCGCACAGAGCCGCTGCGTGAGCGCGTGCGGGGGCGTTGCGACCCGGCGCCCCCGCACGTACTAACGTTCCCGGGCTACTAGCTCGTTCATTACCGAACATTGTCCCGGGGGTTAGAACATGAGGCAGAAGCGATGGCAGCGCGCGCTCGCGCTGGGAGTGGTGTTGGCCGGGGTCGCGGCCGGGTGCGGCAGCGACGCCGACGACGAAGCGGCCAGCACCACGGCGCAGGCGGGCGCCGCCACGCCGGCGGCGGCCGGCTCGGGCGGGGCGGTCAAGCTGGCCAACACCGTCGCCGGCGAGGACCCGGCCGCGTGGGGCGTGAAGGACAAGAAGCTGACCGGCCCCGGCGGGTTCGAAGTCGACCTGTCGAAGTGCCCGGCCAACTGGAAAGACGCCGGCGGCATCACCGACACCGAGATCCGCCTCGGCGCCACCGGCATCTTCTCTGGCGTCGCCGCGGCCTCGAGCGGCTTCGTGCTGGGCGCCGAGGCCTACTACAACTACATCAACGCCACCGAGGGTGGGGTCAACGGCAAGAAGCTCACCTACACCTACAAGGACAACGGGTACACCGCCGGTCAGGGCAAGGCGGCCACCGACGAGCTGCTGGAGACGGCGAACCTGTTCGCGTTCAGCGCCCACACCGGCAGCCCGATCGTGCTCGCCACCTACGACAAGCTGAACGAGTCGTGCCTGCCCAACGTGTACAGCGTGGGCGCGCACCCCGCGTTCGCCGACCCGGTGAACCACCCGTGGACCACCGGCACGTGGCTCTCCTATGACATCGAGGCCAACCTGTGGGCCGACTACATCTTGGCGAAGTACGGCAAGGGCACGACCGTCGCCGCGCTGGCATGGGGCAACGAGTTCGGCACGATCTACAAGAACGTGTTCACCCGGGTGGCGAAGGAAAAGGGCCTCAACTTCGTCAAGGTGGAGACCCACGCCAACGACGCCGCCACCGTCACCAACGAGATGACCACGCTCGCCTCGAGCGGCGCCGACGTGTTCATCGCCATGACCGGCGCCAACCCGGCCATCCAGACCATGCAGTACATGGCCGGCAGCAGCTGGAAGCCCAAGGAGCGCATCGTCTCGTCGGTGAACACCGCGCTCAGCCAGTTCACGCCGGTGGGCGCCGGCGCCGACGGCTGGATGATGGCCGGCGGTCCGAAGGACATCAACGATCCGGCCAGCGCCAACGACCCGTTCCTCAAGCAGTGGGCGGAGACGCTGAAGAAGGCCAACCTCGACTACGCGAGCAACGGGAACATGGCGAAGGGCGCCGAGTTCGCCTGGCCCACCGTGGAGAACCTCAAGCGCGCCGCCCAGATGCCGGGCGGGTTGACCAAGTCGAACTTCATCCTGGCGGTGCGGTCGTTCTCCGCACAGCACCCGATGTGGGCCGACGGGATCAAGTTCGAGCTCAACGGCAGCAAGGACGGCGCCACCATCGAAGGTTCGCAATTCGTCCGGTACACCGTGGCGGCCGGCCAGGAGAAGGGCACGTTCGTGGCCTCGGGCAGCATCGTCGACAGCAATGGCAAGAACCCGAACTGCGCGTGGGACGGCAAGGAGTGCAAGTAACCGCGTGGGCGTGACCGCCTGAGCGAATCTGCCCTAACGCGTGGCGCGCGCGCGGACGTGACGCACGCCACGCGCTAGGGTCCCGCCCGGGTCCCGGCAGACGTTATCCACAGACGTGTCCCGGGGGGTCATGTGACGAACAAGCGTTGGCAGCGAGCACTCGCTGCGGGCGTGGTGTTGGCGGGAGTGGCCGCTGCATGCGGCAGCGACAGCGAGGAGGAGGCGGGCGGAGGCACGACCACTGCCAAAGCGGCCGAAGGCGCGGCCGCCGGGTCGGGCGCGGCCGTGAACCTGCCCAACACGGTGGTCGGCGAGAACCCCTCCACGTGGGGAGTCAAGGACAAGAAGCTGACCGGGCCGGGCGGGTTCACGATCGACCTGTCGAAGTGCCCGGCGAACTGGAACGACAAGGCCGGCATCACCGACACCGAGATCCGCCTCGGCGCCTCGGGCATCCTCTCGGGCTCGGCCGCGTCAGCCTCGGGCTACGTGCTCGGCGCCAAGGCCTACTTCGACCACTTCAACGCCTCCGAGGGCGGCATCAACGGCAAGAAGCTCGTCTACGAGATCAAGGACTCCGGCTACGAGGCGGGCCGCGGCAAGGCCGGGACCGACGAGCTGATCGAAACCGGCAACATCTTCAGCTTCGTGGCCCACACGGGCACGCCGATCATCCTCGCCACCTACGACAAGCTCAACGAGAGCTGCATGCCCAACGTGTACGGCGTGGGCGCGCACCCGGCGCAGGCCGACCCCGTGCTGCACCCGTGGACCACCGGCACCTGGTTGGGCTATGACGCCGAGGCGAACCTGTGGGCCGATTACATCTTGGAGAAGTACGGCAAGGGCGCAACGGTGGCGGCGTTGGCGTGGGCCAACGACTATGGCACGATCTACAAGAACACGTTCACGAAGGCGGCGAAGGATCGCGGCTTGAACTTCGTGAAGGTGGAGACCCACGAGGGCAGCGCGCCGACCGTGCAGAACGAGATGACCACGTTGGCCTCGACCAACGCCGACGTGTTCATCATCATGACCGGCGCCGTGTACTCGATCGGCGCGGTCCAGTACCTCGCCAACAGCACCTACAAGCCCAAGGAGCGCCTCACCTCCTCGGTGAACAACGTCGTCTCGCAGTACAAGGCGGCCGGCGCCGGAGGCGACGGGTGGATCCACACCGGGTACGCGAAGGACGTGAACGACCCCTCCGTGGCCAACGAGCCGTTCGCGAAGCAGTTCCGCGACATCCTGGTCAAGGCCGGGCTCGACCCGACCAACCCCGGTCAGAACGGGCAGAGCGCGATGTTCGCGTGGCCGTTCGTGGAGAACCTCAAGCGGGCCTCGCAGCTGCCCGGCGGGCTCTCCCGCACCAACCTCATGCTGGCCATCCGCTCGTACTCCGCGCAGCACCCGATGGTGTTCGACGGGATCAAGTTCGAGATGAACGGGACCAAGGACCCGCACCCGATCGAGGGCGCGTCGTTCCTCAAGTACACGGTGCCGGCGGGCCAGGAGACCGGCTCGTTCGTGCCGATCGGCAAGATCGTCGACCAGAACGGCAAGAACGGGCCGTGCCAGTACGACGGGAAAGAGTGCAAGTAGCCGCGTAGGCGGCTGACGAGGACGGCGCCCGGGGATTCCCCGGGCGCCGCTTCGCGTGAGGGTGGGGGTTCAGCCGACCGACAGGAGATCGACCACGAACACCAGGTGCTCGTTGGGGCCGATCACGCCGCCGGCGCCGCTGGCGCCGTAGGCCAGGGCGGGCGGGATCACCAGCTGGCGGCGGCCGCCGACCTTCATGCCGGCCACGCCTTGGTCCCAGCCGCTGATCACCTGGCCGGCGCCGAGCTTGAACTTGAACGTCTCGCCGCGGTCCCAGGAGGCGTCGAACTCCCGGCCGGTCTTCCACGACACGCCCACGTAGTGGACCTCCACCCGCTGGCCGCGCACCGCCTCGTCGCCGTCGCCGGCTTCGAGGTCCTCCACCCGGAGCTGGGCGCCGGAGGGCTCGCCGTCGGGCAGGGTCACGGTGGGCTTCGTGCGTTCCATGCGCTCGACCCTACCCGCGGGCCTGGCGGGCCAGATCGTCGTAGCTGCGCAGCGGCCAGAGGAAGCCCAGCGACACCGCGGTGAGCGCGGCGGCGGCCAGGATCGGCACGGTGTAGGAGCCGCCGGCGGCGTCGATGAGCAGGCCGGCGCTGATCGGGCCGATCAACCCGCCGACCCCGCCGCCCGTGTACAAGAGCCCGATCACCGAGCCGAGGCTGGTGGCGCCCCAGATCTGGGTGGCCACCTCGGGGGCGATCGAGATGAACCCGCCATAGCCCACCCCGAGCAGCACCGCGAACACGACCAGCACCGGGTACGCGCCGTCGGAGGCGAGCCACGCCAGATAGCCGGCGGGCTGGAGCACGAAGCACAGGAGCAGGAGCCGCACGGCGCCGAGCCGGCCGGTGAGCGAGGCCAGCCCGAGGCGGCCGACGATGCTCGACGCGCCGATCACGCCGATGAGCAGCGAGGCCGGGCCGCCGGCGACGCCGTGGTCCTCCGCGTACGAGACGAGGAACACGAACGGCACGAACAACGCCGCCGACAGGAACGTCTCGCAGCCGTACAGGCGCCGGAAGCGGCCGTCGGCGGCGAGCTCGCGCACCGAGACCGCCGGTCGGGCCCCGGCGGGCGCCGGCGGCTGTCCGACCACCAGCGCCAGCGCCAGCAGCGTGACGAGCGCCACGGCGGCCAGCGCCGCGAATGCGTCGCGCCAGCCGACCCGGTCGACCAGCGCCTCGATGAGCGGCACGACCACCAGCGTGCCGAGGCCCATGCCGGTGAGCGTGATGCCGGTGGCCAGGCTGCGCCGGCGCACGAACCAGCGCCCGACCGCAGCCACGACCGGCACCAGGAAGCAGCCGACGCCCACGCCGACGCCGCCGCCGAAGGTGAGGTAGCCGAGCCAGAGGTGCTGCACGCGGGAGGTGAGGTAGAGCCCGGCGGCGAGGCACACGGCGCCGGCGACGATGATCCGGCGGGGGCCGATCCGGTCCGACAGCGGCCCGGTGAACAGGCCAAGCGAGAAGAACACGAAGGTGTTGATCGAGAAGACCGCGGCGGTCGCGCCGCGTCCGGCGCCGAACTCGGCGGCCATCTCGTCGAAGAACGTGCCGAAGCCGTACAGGATCCCGAAGGTGACGGCGTTGGCCAGCATGCCCATGACCGCGACCGCCCACGCCCGGCCGGAGTCGACACGAGCATCGGCTCGGGGCTCGACTCCGACGCCGGACGAGCCGGACGGCGCGGTCGTGGTCACCGGCGGGGTCGAGGCAGCTCGACCACCAGCGCCTCTGCGCCGCTGGCGGCGCTGAGCGCGCCCTCCTCGCCCGTGGGCGACCATACCGCGGTCCACGCGCCGTGCGGCGCGCCCTGCACCTCGAGCCCGTCGGTGAGCGAGAACACGAGCTGGGTGCGGTCGGGCCCGAGGCCGAGCACACCGCCGTTCAGGCGGACCCGGCTGATCGAAACCTCACGCTCGGTGAAGGTGCCGAGCCGCTTGACCTCCACCGCCGGGTCCTCCGCCAACGGCGACCACTCGAACGCCTCGGGGTCGATCAGGATCGGCGCCGGGTAGCGCGGCTTGGGGTGGCGGATGGGTCGGCCGAGCGCTTCGGTCCACACCGCGTCGACCGCGTCCTGGGTGCGGGGCTGGCCGGTGTCGGGGTCGGTGTCGTGGTAGTCGCCGCCCTCGAAGCGGCCCCGCGCCTCGAGGCGGGCGTGGGCCTCTTTGTACTGGGAGGAGCTGAGATAGTCCTCGCCGAACTGCAACAGCAGGATCACGCCGCCCGACACCCGCTGGGGGCCGTAGGGCGCCCCGGCGGGGAAGTAGGCGACCCACCCTTCGGGGATCTCCTCGCCCGGCCCGTAGTTCAGGCTCCCGGCGAGCGGCACGCGCACCTGCTCGAAGGTGTGATGGTGGCGGGGCGTGGCGAACGCGTCGCTCCCCTCGCCGTAGCGGGTGAGCGTGAGGTTGAAGTTCACGCCGTCGGCGCTGCCCCGGCCGAGGGGCTTGACCTCGAGCGTGCCCTCACGCGGGTGCTGGTACCGCTTCCACTCGCACCTCGATGCGTCGACGATCTGCACGGCGGCCCCTTTGCGCTCACGGCGTGTACCGCGCCATTCTTGCCGCCCTCGGCCGAGGCTGCCGGCCCGCGCCGCCCACCAGGTTCGGCCCTCCGAGCGGCGGGTAAAGGCCAGTGACCGGCGAACGTTCTCCTCGCCGGGCGCCCGTCACGGCAGCGCCGCTGGTCCTCGGCGGCGGAGGGAGGCACGCGTTGACCAAGCTTCAGTTGTCGGCCGGCAGCGGGGTCGCGCACGCCTGGGTCGTGACCGCCTCCGGCGAGATCGACGCCAGCTCTTGTCACCATCTGGACGAAAAGCTGAACGAGCTGATCGACGGCGGGGCCCGCTTGTTGATCCTCGACCTGCGCGATGTGGAGTTCATCGACTCCAGCGGGCTGCGCACGATCGTGGCCGCTTCGAACCGGCTGATCGCCGAGCGGGGCCAACTCCTGGTTCAGGGCGTGTCGGGCGCCGTCGAGCGGGTGCTGCAGATCACCGGCCTGCTCGAGCACCTCCGGGGCGGGCGCCCGCGCCAGACCGCCTCCCCCGAACCGCGCCGGGCCTGAAGCCGCCCGGCTCGCTGGCGCTCGCGCCGGCGGCCGGCCTCGCTGCGCTCGGCCTAGGGTGCGGCGATGACCGACCTGCCGGCGTCTCCGAGCACCGAGTCTCCGAGCACCGAGGCAGTCGATCGGCACGCCTGGCTCTCGCTGTCGATCACCACGCTCGTGGCCTTCCTCGTGGTGGTCGACGTGTCGGTGGTGAACGTGGCGTTCCCCTCGATCCGAGCCGACCTCGGGGCGAGCGAGACGTCGCTGTCGTGGATCATCTCCGGTTACAACATCACGGTCGCCGCGTTCCTGCTCATCGGCGGGAGGCTGGCCGACAGCCTCGGGCGCAAGCGGGTGTTCCTCCCCGGCGTGGTCGGCTTCCTGGCCGGCTCGCTGCTCTCGGGCCTCGCGCCCACCGCCTGGCTGCTCGTGGCCGCCCGGGTCGTGCAGGCCATCGGCGGGGCGCTGCTCATGCCCTCCTCTCTGGCGGTGACCCTGCCCGAGTTCCCGCTCTCCCGGCGGGCCACCGCCATCGGCGTGTGGGGGGCCATGGGCTCGCTCGGCGCCGCCTTCGGCCCGTCGTTCGGTTCGCTGCTGATCGGGCTCGGGAGCTGGCGGTACATC
The DNA here is from genome assembly GCA_046153015.1 of Acidimicrobiales bacterium. Taxonomy (GTDB): domain Bacteria; phylum Actinomycetota; class Acidimicrobiia; order Acidimicrobiales; family CAIXPF01; genus JBJXGF01. The sequence goes on from JBJXGF010000353.1 coordinate 7,039, forward strand.
TTCCTGATCAACGTGCCGATCTGCGTGCTGGTGGTGGTGGCCGGCCACCGGGTGCTGCGCGAATCCCGCAACCCTGCCGCCGCCGGGCGGCCCGACCTCGCCGCCGTGCCGATCGGCGCGGCCGCGGTGGCGCTCGTGATGTTCGCCATCGTGCAGAGCGAGTCCTGGGGTCTCGGCGACACCCGAGTCCTGGCGTTGGCGGTGGTCGGCGTCGGCCTCGTCGGGCTGCTCATCCGCCGGTCCCGCCGCCACCCCGAGCCGCTGCTCGACCTCAGCCTGTTCCGTCAGCGCAGCTTCGCGGTGGTGAACGCGGCCGGCGCGCTGTACTCGATGGCGTTCACGTCGGGCTTCCTGCTCAACTCGCTGCTGCTGCAGACCTACTGGGCCCAGTCGGTGGGCCGCGCCGGCCTCGCGCTCACGCCGGCGCCGCTGCTCGCCACCGCCGTGTCCCTGCCGGCGGGGCGTTGGGCCGACCGGTACGGGCACCGCTGGGTGACCGGCCTCGGCGCCGCCCTCTGCGCGTCGTCGTTCCTGCTCCTCCTCGTCACCGTCGGGGCTTCGCCGCAGGTGTGGAGCCTGTTCGTGCCGATCAGCCTGCTCTACGGGCTCGGCACCGGCCTGTCGATCGCCTCCTGGTTCAGCGCCGCGGTGAGCGACGTGGAGCCGGCCCGGTTCGGGGTCGCCAACGCCACGCTGCGCACCGTGCAGCAGGTGTTCTACGCGGTGGGGGTGTCGGTCGTGATCGCGCTGGTGGCCGCGCAACGCGACGCCGCCCCGCTCACCGGCTTCCGCCACGCCTGGGTCTGGGTGCTGGTCATGTTCACCGCCTCGGCGGTGGTGGTCACCGCGTTCTTCCCGGCCGGCTCCTCGAGCACCCGCCGCGCGCAGCGCGGCTGACCGGCAGAGCGCGCAGCGCGGCTGACCGGCAGAGCGCCTCCTGGGCAGAGCCCGGCGGGCGGGCGCCAGGATGGCCGGCGTGAAGGTAGACGGAGGGCCGGGGGTCAAGGCCGGGCTGGCCGAGGTGGCCCCGGCCGCCGCCGCCGCAGAACGGGCCGGGTACGACGGGGTGTTCGTGCCCGAGACCGTGCACGACCCGTTCGTGGTGCTCACCCTCGCCGCCGGGGCCACGGAGCGGGTGGAGCTCGGCACCAAGGTGGCGATCGCGTTCGCCCGCAGCCCGATGGCGCTGGCCTACACGGCCAACGACCTGCAGCAGCTCTGCCGGGGGCGGCTGGTGCTGGGCCTCGGCGCCCAGGTCCGGGCGCACGTGGTGCGGCGCTTCTCGATGCCTTGGAGCCGACCGGCGGCCCGCATGCGGGAGTACGTGCTGGCGATGCGGGCCATCTGGGCCTCGTGGAACGGCGAGGCGCCGCTCGAGTTCCGCGGCGAGTTCTTCACCCACACCCTCATGAACCCGCTGTTCACGCCGCCCCCCAACCCCTACGGGCCGCCCCTCGTGATGCTGGCCGGGGTGGGGCCGCGGATGATCGAGACGGCGGGCGAGGTGGCCGACCGCTTCGCCTGCCACAGCTTCACCTCGCCGAGCTATCTGGCCGAGGTGATCCGCCCGGGGCTCGAACGGGGCGCGGCTCGGGCCGGCCGCTCGTTGATCGGCCCGGCCGGCCCGGCCGACTCCGGCTTCGAGGTGGCGATCACGGCGTACATCGTCACCGGGAACGACGACGCCGAGATGGCCGACGCCGCCACGGCGATCCGCCGCCAGATCGGCTTCTACGGCTCCACCCCCGCCTACGCAGGCGTGCTCGAGCACCACGGGCTCGGGCATCTCCACGAACCGCTCCACCGGCTCTCCCGGCAGGGGGAGTGGGCGCAGATGGGCGAGCTGATCGACGACGACGTGCTCGACACCTTCGCCGCGGTGGCGCCGCCCGATCAGCTCGCCGCCAAGCTCCTCGCCCGCTTCGGCGGCCTCGCCGACCGGGTGTCGTTCTACTACCTCGGCTCGGGGCGCATCGACTGGGCGCCGATCGTCGCCGCCCTCCAGCGAGACGGCGCCTGAGGTCGCCCGCCGTGCGGTTCGGCGTGCTCTACAACATCGACTACCACGAAGAGGTGCACGGCAGCGCCTCCCGGTACTACGGCGCCATTCTCGACCAGGTCGTGGCCCTCGAGGAGCTGGGCTACGACTCGGTGTGGTTCGGCGAGCACCACTACGCCCGGTACTCGTTCGGCTCGCCGGCCACGATCGCGGTGGCCGCCGCGGCCCGCACCTCGCGCATCCGGCTCGGCACGGGGGTGTCGCTCGTGCCGCTGCACCACCCGCTGCGCCTCGCCGAGGAGTACGCCATGCTCGACGTGCTCTCCGGGGGCCGCCTCGAGTACGGCGTGGGCCGGGGCTTCCTCAAATCCGCCTACGACCTCTTCGGGATCGACGCCGAGGAGTCGATCCTGCGCTACCGGGAAGGCATCGAGGTGATCCGCGCCGCGTGGCTCGCCGCCGGCCGGGCCTTCGACGCCGCCGGGCCGTTCTTCCCGCTGCAGGGCGCCGAGTGCTTCCCGCCGCCGGTGCAGCAGCCCCACCCGCCGATCTACGCCTCGGGCGCGGCCACGCTCGACAACTTCGTGTGGGCCGCCCGCCAAGGCCTCAACCTCGCCACCGCGTTCTTCATCCCCCGCCGTGACTTCGTGCGCGACGCCATCCTCCAGTACCGCGCCGAGCTGGCCGCCGCCGGATGGGACCCGGCCGAGCGAGAGGTGCTCGGCGTGATCCAGATGTACTGCGCGGAGACCAACGAGGAGGCGGCCACGAGGGGCTGGACCTTCACCGAGAACTACCTGCGGTTCTTCTCCGGCCTCGACGCCCGCAACCCTCACCAGGCCGAGACGTACCGGGCGTACCAGCCGAGCCGGTCGGGCCGCACGATGGGGGACCTCACCTTCGAGCAGTTCGACGCCGCCAACCTGGCCTTGATCGGCGACCCCGTCCGCGTGGCCGAGAAGCTGCGCTGGGTGCAGGAGTTCTACGCGCCCGACGGGCTGCTGCTGGAGGTGGCCCAAGGCGCCATGCCGCCCGAGCTGGTCATCCCCACCTGCGAGCGCTTCGCCAGGCACGTGATGCCCGAGTTCCGTTGAGCCGGGCGGCGCTCCCGTAGGCTCTCGCCGGGATCGGAGCCGGAGGGGGCCACGGTGCAGGTCGGGTTCATCGGGTTGGGGACGATGGGCGGGCACATGGCCCGCCACGTGATCGAGGCCGGCCACCGCGTGGCCGTGCACGACCAGCGCCCGGAAGCGGCGGAGGCGCACCTCGCCGCCGGCGCCGTGTGGGCGGGCTCGCCGGCCGAGGCGGCGGCCGAGGCCGAGGTGGTGTTCACCTCGCTGCCGGGGCCGCCCGAGGTCGAGTCGGTGGCCGCCGGCCTGCTCGAGGGCATGCGGGCCGGCAGCGCCTGGTTCGACCTCACCACCAACTCGCCGACGCTGATCCGGGCGCTGCACCGCAGCTTCGCCGCGCACGACGTAGCCGTGCTCGACGCGCCGGTCAGCGGCGGCCCGCACGGCGCTGCGTCGGGCCGGCTCGCCCTCTGGGTGGGCGGCGATCCCGACGTGTACCAGCGCCACGAACCGCTGCTGCGGGCGATCGGCGACCAGCCCTACTACGTAGGCCCGATCGGCGCGGGCGCCATCGCCAAGCTCGTGCACAACTGCGCCGGGTACACGATCCAGGCGGCGTTGGCGGAGGTGTTCACGATGGGCGTCAAGGCCGGGGTCGACCCGCTCGTGATCTGGCAGGCCGTGCGCCAGGGCGCCATCGGCCGTCAGCGCACCTTCGAGCGCCTCGCCGACCACTTCCTGCCCGCCGAGTTCGACCCGCCGTCGTTCGCCCTGCGCCTGGCCCACAAGGACATGTCGCTCGCCGTGGGCCTCGGGCGGGAGCACAACGTGCCGATGCATCTCGCCGGCCTCGCGCTCGACGAGCTGACCGAGGCCCTCAACCGGGGCTGGGGCGGGAGGGACTCGCGGGCGGCGATGCTGCTGCAGGAGGAGCGGGCCGGCGTGGAGATCCGGGTGCCGAAGGAGCGCATCGCCCAAGCCCGCGCCGGCGATGCTTGAGCCCGCCGTTCCCGACCGGCTTGGTCCGCCTAGCCTGGTGGGCCATGGATCTGCACCTGCGCGAACAGCTCGAGGAGTTGGGCCGGCGCCTGCACCTGCACCGGGGCGCGGGCGAGGAGCGGGCCGGGGCGCTGCGGGCCGACGTGCAGCGCGCCCTCGACGACGACGAGCACCACGGGCTCGTCGACCGCCTGGAGGAGGAGGCGGTCGAGTTCGAGACCGACCATCCCGACCTCGCCGCCTTTCTCCGTCAGGCCGCCAACACGCTCAGCGCCGCGGGGATCTGACCCGCGGCCTGAGCGGCGTGTCGGACACCGCGACGAGGCCGGTTGTGTCGGGTTGTTCGTGGCCGGCCCAGTAGAGGCCGCCCTGGGCTCCGCGAAACCGCTGGTCGGAACGTTCCACGCGTGGGTCATACTCGGGCTCTCGCGAACAACCCGCCACAAACGCCAGTCCCGGCTGGCGGCGAGGGGCCGTCCGGCCCTGGGCGCAGCGCCGTTGGGCGCGGGAGGCTGGCGAGATGCGCATCCGGGTGCTCGCCGTCGCCGTGCTCGCCGCTCTGGGCTTGTTGGCGCCCGCCGCTTGCGCGGTCTCCCCGGTCGACGAGGCCTCGCTCAGGCAGCCCGAGCTGGCGGTGTGGCCCTTCGCCAGCCAGCCGCACCGCTACCACGACCCGGTCGAGCTGGCCCGGGCCTTCGCCACCACCTACCTCGCGTTCGCCGACCCGGTGGTGGGCGAGTTCCAGGCGGGCGACAGCCGCTCGGGCGAGGTGGAGGTGCGCACCGATTCGCGCACGCCGCCCACCGTGGTCTTCGTCCGCCAAGCCGGCGTCGACGACTCGTGGTGGGTGATCGGGGCGGCGGCCGCGTCGTTGCAGCTGCAGACCCCGGGCGCGCTCGATGTCGTGTCATCGCCGGTGCGCGTGGCCGGCCAGAGCACGGCGTTCGAGGCGACGTTCCTGCTCGAGGTCCGTCAGGACGGGCGGGTCGAGCCGCTCACCATGGTGCCCTTGATGGGCGGCGCCAACGGCGAGATGGGCCCCTTCGAGGCCGACGTGGCGTTCCCGGCGCCGACCGCCGCCGCCGGCGCGCTGGTGCTGTGGGAGCCCTCGGCGAAGGACGGCTCGACCTTCGCCGCCAGCGTGGTGCGCGTCCGCTTCTCCTAGCCGACTCTTAGTCAGCCTCAGTCGGCCAGCTTGTCCTGAAGGGCCGCCGCGGCGTCGATGAACTCGTCGATCATGTCGAAGACCACCTGGCGGGCCGGCTTCACCTGGTTCATCTCGCCCACGATCTGACCCACGAAGTAGTTGGCGAGCTGCTCCGCGCCCGAGCCGGGCCGGTGCGCGGCCCGGTCGATCCGGGCGCGGGCCTCGGCGGTGAGCACGATCTGGTGCGGCATGCCGAGCGGGGCCGGGCTGTCGGGACGCTCCCACTCGTCGGTCCACGCCGAACGCAGCTGGCGGGCCGGCTTGCCGGTGATCGAGCGGGACCGCACCGTGTCCGAGGAGGTGGCCTTCAGGAACTTCTGCTTCACGGTCGGGTGGGTCTCGGCCTCCTCGGTGGTCAGCCACACCGAGCCGCACCACACCCCTTCGGCGCCGAGCGCCAGCGCGGCGGCCATCTGGCGGCCCCGGCCGATCCCGCCGGCGGCCAGCACCGGGGTCGGCGCCACCGCGTCGACCACCTCGGGCACCAGCACCATCGTGGCCACCTCCCCGGTGTGGCCGCCCGCCTCGTAGCCCTGGGCCACGATCAGGTCCACTCCGGCGGCGGCGTGGCGCACGGCGTGCGCCTTCGTGCCGGCGAGCGCCGAGACCAGCACGTTCTGCTGGTGGGCCCGCTCGATCATCCACGGCGGGGGCGGGCCGAGCGCGTTGGCCACGAGGCGGATCGGGTGCGCCAGCGCGATGTCGACCAACGGGGTCGCCTGGTTGGCGCTGACCGGCGCGGCGTCGCCGCGGCTGGAACGGACCCGGTTGGGGTCGCGCGGCGGCCGCTCGGGCACCCCGTAGCGGGCCAGCAGGTCCTCGAGGAAGGCCCGGTGCGCGGCCGGGATCGTCTCGTGGACGCGCCGGGTGGACAGGCCCCCGTCGTCTTTGCCCTCGTACTTGGCCGGGATCAGCACGTCGACCCCGTAGGGCGCCCCGGCGAGCTCGGCGTCGAGCCAGTCGAGGTCGATCTCGAGCTGCTCGGGCGTGTGGCCGGTGATGCCGAGCACGCCGAAGCCGCCGGCCTTGGACACCGCCGCCACCACGTCCCGGCAGTGGGTGAACGCCACGATCGGGAACTCGACGCCGAGCAGCTCGCACACCCGGGTCCGCATCGCGCTCAGCGATCCTTGCTGGCGAGCAGGCCGGCGGCCTCCAGCTCGTCGAGCTTCGCGTCGTCGAGGCCGAGCAGCTCGGCCAGCACCTCGCGGTTGTGCTGGCCGAGGTTGGGGGTCGGCAGGTCTCCGGCCGGGGGCATGTCGGAGAACTTGAGCGGGAAGCCGGGGATCTTGAACGTGCCGGCCAGCGGGTCGGTCACCTCGCGGACCATGCCCCGCTCCACGAAGTACGGGTGGTCCAGGGCGTCGGCGGGGGAGAGCACCGGCCCGCACGGGACCCGCTCGGCCTCCAGCGCGGCGAGCACCTCCTCGTCGGTGTCGAAGCCGGCCATCCACGTCTCGATGATCTCGGTGAGCGCGGCCCGGTTCGCCACCCGCTCCCGGTTGCCCCGAAAGCGCGGGTCCTCGGCCAGGTCGGGGCGTCCGATCGCCCGCCACAACGCGGGCATCTGCAGGTGCGAGCAGAGGATCACGATCCAGCCCTGCGGGCCCCGGAACGAGCCGGCGGGGGACACCGGCTGGTAGTCCCGCCCCGTGCGCATCGGCACGTAGTCCCCCCCGGTCATCGAGGCGGCGTGCACGCCCATCTCCTGCATGTGGAACAGGGCGTCGACCATCGAGATGTCGAGCTGGCAGCCCCGGCCCGTGCGGTCCCGCCGGTACAGCGCGTAGCCGATGGCGGCGAAGGCGTGGAAGCCGGCGTTGGTGTCGCCCAGGCCGTGGCCGACGAAGTAGGGCGGGCCGTCCGGATCCCCGGTCATGTGCATGGTGCCCGAGTAGGCCTGGGCGATGAAGTCGTAGGCGGTCTTGTGGGACAACGGGCCCGTCTGGCCGAAGCCGGTGACCGAGCACATGATCAGTTTCGGGTTGATCTGGGACAGCGCCTCGTAGTCCATGCCTCGGCGGGTCATCACGCCGGCGCTGTAGTTCTCGACGACGATGTCGACGTGGGGGACGAGCTCCTTCACGAGGGCGACGCCCTCGGGCTTGGTCAGATCCACGCACAGGCTGCGCTTCCCGCGGTTCTGCTGCACGAAGAAGCCCGACCGGCGGTTGATGCGCGGGTCGGTGGTGCGGGTGAGATCGCCGTAGGGCGCCATCTCCACCTTGATGACTTCGGCGCCCATCTCGGCGAGCAGCCTCGTGCAGGCCGGGCCGGCGAGGTACTGCGTGAAATCCAGCACTCGGATGCCCTCGAGATACGGCGTGTCGTCGTTCACGTGCCCCTCCGTCGCGGTCGGATTCGAGTGCGCCCATCCTCGCAGACCGCGAGCGGCGCCGTCCCCGCTGGCCCCGCCCTGCCCCCGCTGTCCCGCCGTCCCCGGCGGCTTCTTCCGAACGCAGATCGTGAGAATGTCGGCCGTAACGAGTTTGCAATGACGTTACGACCGGTGTAACCTACCCCCTCAGCGGCGGAAGACGAGCACTCAGAGTGCGGGCGGGAAGGCGGCAACAAGCATGATGCACCGCGCACAGCGGGCAGCCCTGGCGGCTGCGGCGGCAGCGGCGTTGTTAGCGGCGGGCTGCGGCGAGCGGACCACCGTCGGCGAAGTGTCCGCCCCTCAGAACCGGGCCCGAGTCGTCCACCCGGAGGGGCAGACGCAGGCGGCCGACGCGGTCGAGCACACCGACGGCGGGACCGGCGAAGCGGAGCCGAGCGAGGCGACGACCCCCTCGACCGAGGCCCCGCCGAGCGGAGGCCGCGCCGCGAAGCTGGCGCCCGCCTCCGCGGCGCCGATCTCCAACGACGGGTACGGCCCGCGCATGCAGGTCGGCCCGCTCGACAACTACCCGATCCCGGGCGGCGCGATCGAGTTGTCGCCGGGCGCCGACCTCCAGGCGGCGGCGAACGACGCCGGCGAAGGCGCCGTGTTCGCCCTGGCGCCGGGCACGTACCACAACGCATCGGTGAGGCCGAAAACCAACCAGAAGTTCATCGGTCGGGGTCGAGGCGTGGTCCTCGACGGCGGCAACCAACGGTCGGTGGCCTTCGACGGGTCCGGTTCGACCGGCGTGACCGTGGCCAACCTCACCGTCACCCGCTACGCCACGCCCACCCAGGGCGGCGCGATCGACAACGCCGGCGACCGCAAGTCCCCCGGCGGCTGGCTCATCGAGAACGTGGCCGCGGTGGAGAACCAGTCGGCCGGCGTGCACGCCGGCCCCAACACCACCGTGCGCGGCTCGGTGCTCAGCCGCAACGGCAAGGTCGGCGCGTTCGGCAGCAGCTCGGAAGGCGTGGTGTTCACCGACAACGAGATCGCCGGCAACAACACCGGCGGCCACGACGCCGGCTACGAGGCCGGCGGCATCAAGGTCGGCAAGCTGCGCGGCGCGCGGTTCAGCCACAACGCGGTCTTCGACAACCACGGGCCCGGTCTGTGGACCGACGTGTTCACGAGCGACAGCCGCTTCGAGGGCAACGACCTCTGGGGCAACGAGCGCGGGATCTTCGTCGAGATCGGCGGCGGCGCCGCGATCATCGGCAACCGGGTCCGCAACCAGACGAGCGACGCCGGCTGGGTGTGGGGCGCGGCCATCCAGGTGGCCAACTCGGGCCCCGTCGAGGTCGCCAACAACCACATCGAGAACACCCAGAACGGGATCATCGGCACCGAGCAGAACCGCGGCGAGTGGCGGCTGGGCGCGATGAACGTCCACAACAACACGCTGATCTCGGCCGGGGTCACCGGCGTCAAGTACGACACCGGCGACTCCTCGGTGCTCGACCGCGGCCACCGCTTCACCAACAACCGCTACCAGAACAGCCGGCTCGCCTTCGGCGGCGACCCGAGCTGGGACACCTGGCAGTCGATGGGCTTCGACTCCGGAGGCAGCTTCTTCTGAGCCTGCGGGTTCTTCTGAGCCTGCGGGCTCGGATCGTGCAGAGGCCCGCCCGTCGCCACGGGCGGGCCTCCGCCGTTTCCGGCCCCGGGCTACGAGGCGCGGGCCGCCTCCGCGGCTTCGGCCTCGGTGGTGGCGCCCTCGTGCACGAGGTGGCCGCCGCTGTCCTCGAGGTGCGCCCGAACGAACCACTGGAACAGCTCCAGCTTCTCGACCTGGCCGATCAGCATGTCCTGGGTGACCGGGTCGAGCGAGTCGAACTCGGCGATCGCGGCGCGGTGGCCGCCGATCACGCCGTCGTAGGCGAGGTCGAGCGCGGCGAGGTGCTCCAGCGAGCCGGCCCGGCCAATGCTGTAGTCGGTCCAGCTGCGGTCGTTCACGATGAAGCCCGGCGTGCCGATCGGGGCGCCGCCGAGGATCGCCATGCGCTCGGCGGTCGCGTCGGACATCTCTCGCACCGCGTCGACCTGGGGATCGAGCATCTTGTGCACGCCGATGAAGCTCGGCCCGACCACGTTCCAGTGGACGTGCTTGAGCGTGAGCCCGAGATCGAGCAGGGCGGTGAGGCGGTGCTGGAGGCGGTCGCAGATCTCCTTCGCGGCGGTCTCGTCGATGCCTTTGGGGCTGCGGCGGATGGGCATGGGCGCGTGTTCTCCCTCTGGCCGTTCCTGGTGACGCTGCCGACCTAGCCGTCGGCCCCGGCGGGCAAACCCCCGAATGCGGGGCGCGTGCCGGCGGCGACGGCCGGGCACAATGGTCGGCCTATGGCCCTGGGCGTGCACTCGGAGGTGGGTCCGCTCGTGCGCGTGATCCTGCACGAGCCCGACCTCGAGCTGCGCCGGCTCACGCCCACCAACAAGCACGACCTGCTCTTCGACGAGGTGTTGTGGGTGCAGCAGGCCCGCCGCGACCACGCCGCGTTCGCCGCCGCGGTCGCCTCGCAGGGCGCGCAGGTGCTGGCCCTCGCCGACCTGCTGGCGGAGACCCTCAGCATCCCCGCCGCCCGCCAGTGGGTGATGGACCGCGAGTTCGGGCCCGACGACATCGGCGCCGCGTCCCCCGCGGTGCGGGCCCTGCTCGACGCGCTCGACCCCGCCGAGCTCACCCGCTGCCTGATCGGCGGGCTCACCAACGACGAGGCGCTCGCCCTCGGGCTGTCCTCGGCCGAGAGCCTGTGGCTGCAGACGCTGTGGCCCCGCGACTTCGTGCTCGACCCCCTGCCCAACTCGTACTTCATGCGGGACTCGTCGTGCTGGGTGTACGGCGGCGCCGTGGTCGGGGCGATGGCCAAGCCGGTGCGCCGGAGAGAGGCCAACCACCTCGAGGTCATCCACCGGTGGCACCCGCTCTTCGCCGGTGAGCCCTTCGAGCTGTGGCGGCGGGGCGAGGACGGCTCGCCGGGCTCGATCGAGGGGGGCGACGTGCTGGTGATCGGCGGGGGCGCCGTGCTGTGCGGGGTGAGCGAGCGGACCACCGCTCCGGCGGTCGAGGCCCTCGCCGCCCGGCTCTTCGCCGCCGGTCAGGCCCACGTGGTGCTGGCCGTCGAGCTGCCGAAGGTCCGATCGTTCATGCACCTCGACACGGTGGTGACGATGGCCGACCACGACGCGTTCGTGGTGTTCCCCGGGGTGCTGGACCGGCTGCGGGCCTGGCGGCTGCGGCCGGCCGAGGGTCCCGGCGAGCTGGTGGTCGAGCCCGTCGCCGACCTCGCCGGCGCCATCGCCGCCGCCCTCGGCCTGCGGGCCATCCGGGTCGTGCTCACCGGCGGCAACCGGGTCGACCAGGAACGCGAGCAGTGGGACGACGGCAACAACGTGCTGGCGCTGGCGCCCGGCGTGGTGGTGGCGTACGACCGCAACGTCGACACGAACTCGATGCTGCGCCGCGAGGGCATCGAGGTGCTCACGATCCCCGGCTCGGAGCTGTCTCGCGGGCGCGGCGGGCCCCGCTGCATGAGCTGTCCCATCGAGCGCGGCCCCGCCCGCTGAGCGGGGCCCATTCGAGCCTCGCCCATTCAAGCGCTCGGCCGACGGGGTCGATGTCTCGGGCGACTTCGTCGCGCGGGAGGCCGAGGTGGAGCTGAAGACCCTGGTATGGGCGCCAGGCGAGGGCTGGTCGGCGAGCGTCGCCGCGCTGGCCGACCTCGACGGCCCGCGCACGCTCGTGCTGGCCTTCGCCGCCTCGGAGCTGGTCGATGCGCCGGCGCCGCTGCACGAGCTGGCCCGGACCTTTCCTCGCTCGGTGATCATGGGCTGCTCGACCGCGGGCGAGATACGCGGCGACCTGGTGGGCGACGGGAGCGTCTCGGTGGCGGTCGCCCGCTTCGCCCGCGCCCGCCTCTCGCCGGTGCACGCACTCGCGTCGGGCGGCGCCTACGCCGCGGGGCGCAGCATCGCCGAGCAGCTCGGCGGCGCCGGAGACAGCGCCGGAGACAGCACCGCCGAGCTGCGGGGGGTGTTCGTGCTCTCCGACGGGCTGGCGGTGAACGGCAGCGATCTCGCTCGCGGCCTGTCCGCCGGATTGGCGCCCGGGGTCACGATCACCGGCGGTCTCGCCGCCGACGGCAGCCGTTTCGCCCGCACCTGGGTGCTGGTCGACGGCGAGCCGGTGGAGGGCGCGATCAGCGCGGTGGGCCTGGCCGGCGCCGGGCTGACCGTGGGTCACGGCACCGGCGGCGGGTGGGAGATCTTCGGTCCCGAGCGCACGGTCACCCGGGCGGAGGGCAACGTGCTGTACGAGCTCGACGGCAAGCCGGCGCTGGCGCTCTACAAGACCTATCTCGGCGAGCGCGCCTCGGGCCTGCCGGCCACCGCGCTGCTCTTCCCGCTCGCGGTGCGCTCGGCTCATTCGGCCGCCGCCGCGCTCGTGCGCACCGTGCTGGCGGTCGACGAGGCCGACCAGAGCATGACCTTCGCCGGCGACATCCCCGAGGGCGGCCGGGCGCAGCTCATGCACGCCGGCTTCGAGCGCCTGGTCCACGGCGCGCACGCCGCCGCGGCGGCCGTGGAGCGCGGCGGCGAGGGCCCCACCCTCGCCGTGGGCATCAGCTGCGTAGGTCGCCGCCTCGCGCTCGGCGAACGGGTCGAGGAGGAGCTCGAGGCGGTCACCGCAGCGCTGCCGGCCGGGGCCGAGGTCGTCGGCTTCTACTCCTACGGCGAGATCTCGCCGTTCGGGTTCAGCTCCTGCGAGCTGCACAACCAGACGATGACCGTGACCACGCTGCGCGAAGCCGAGGGCGCCGCCGGCTCGTGATGGAGCTGCACCCGACCCTCGTCCGCCAGCTGCGCCGGCTCGGCCTCTCACCCGACGCGCCGCCGGCCGCGGACGCGTGGGTGGGGCTCCTCGCCAGGGTGAACGCCGCGTATGGCGATGCGGACAACGACCGCTACACGCTGGAGCGTTCGATCGAGGTGTCCTCCGACGAGATGCGGGGGCTCTACGAGGAGCTGCGCCAGCAGGAGCAGCTCCACCGCTCGATCCTCGAGCACGCCGCGGAGGGCATCGTCACCGTCGACGGCGAGGGCGTCATCCAGGCCTTCAACGCCGCCGCCGAGCGGATCTTCGGGTGGGATTCCGAGGAGATCGTCGGTCGAAGCGTCGAGCTGCTCGTGCCCGAGGAGCGCCGGGCCAGCTGCCGGGCGCAGCTCGCCGGCCACGTCGCCGGTCAACTCCACGAGCCATTGAAGTTGTCGACCGATCTCGAGGGCCTGCGCCGCGACGGCCGCCGCGTGAGGATCCAGCTGTCGATGAGCGAGGTGCGGGTAGGGGAGCGCCGCCGCTTCACCGGCATCGTCCGCGACGTCTCCGCGGTGAAGGAGCTCGAGGAGGCCCTTCAGCACCAGGCGCTGCACGACACGTTGACCGGCCTGCCCAACCGGGCGCTGTTCCTCGAGCGGCTCGAGGCGACGCTGGCGCAGGGCGGCCTCGCCGCCCGCTGCCTCGGCGTGCTGTTCATCGACCTCGACCGCTTCAAGGTGGTCAACGACAGCCTCGGCCACGAAGCCGGCGACCGGCTCCTCACCGCAGCCGCCGAGCGGATCCGGCGCGCCGTTCGCTCGGGCGACGTGGTGGCCCGCCTCGGTGGAGACGAGTTCGTGGTGCTCTGCCCCGAGCTCGGCGCCCCCTCGGAGGTGCTGGGCGTGGCCCAGCGCATCGACGAGCTGCTCGCCGAGCCGTTCGAGCTGGGCGCCAACGAGGCGTTCGTGTCGGCCTCGATCGGCATCGCGCTGGCCGGGCCCGATTCGACTGCGCAGGACCTGCTCCGCTCCGCCGACCTCGCCATGTATCGGGCCAAGACCGCCGGGCGCCACCAGTTCGCCCTGTTCGACCGGGAGATGCAGGAATGGGCGGACTCGCGTCTCGAAACCGAGAACGCCCTGCGGCGGGCCATCCAGCACAACGAGCTCGAGCTGCACGGCCAGCCGGTGCACTCGCTGGCCGACGGGTCGGTGCAAAGCGTCGAGGCGCTGCTGCGCTGGAACCGGCCGGGAGTGGGTCTCGTTGCGCCGGCCGAGTTCATCCCGATCGCGGAGGAGACCGGCCTCATCGTGCCGCTCGGCGCCTGGGTGCTCGAGGAGGCGTGCCGCTGCGCCCGCCGCTGGCGCGACGCCCATCCCGAGCGGGTGGTCCCGATCGCGGTGAACCTCTCGGCTCGTGAGCTGGCCCAGCCCCACGCCGTGGGCCAGCTCGCCGCCGCGCTGGAGCGCCATGGGCTGGCGCCGGCGGCGTTGGCGATCGAGCTCACCGAGACCACGCTGCTGGCGGACAGCAAGGCCACCGCGCAGGCATTGGCGGAGCTGACCGCTCTCGGCGCGTCGCTCAGCATCGACGACTTCGGCGCCGGCTACTCCTCGCTCGCCTACCTGCGCCGGATCCCGGCGTCGGTGCTCAAGGTCGACCGCTCGTTCGTGACCGACGTCGATCACGACCCGGCCGCCGCCGCGATCGTGGGCGCCGTGGTCACGATGAGCCACGCGCTGGGCCTCAGCGTGGTGGCCGAAGGCGTCGAGCGGGCCGATCAGGCCGACGCGCTGCGCCGCCTCGGCTGCGACGCCGCCCAGGGCTGGCTCTACGCCCGGCCGACGCCGCTCAGGGATCTCGACCCGTTCACCCTCGACCCGTTCACACAATCCCCGCGGCCCGCAGCTTCTCCTTCTGCTCGGGGGTGATGCCGATTGCGTCCAGGATCTCGTCGGTGTTCGCGCCCGGGTCGGGCGCGCCGTGACGGACCCTGGTGGGGGTGCGGGAGAACTTGGCGGCCGGCCCGGTGATCGGCGCGCTCGAGCCGTCGGCCAGCGGCGTCGGCTGCAGCATGTCCCGCGCCAGGACGTGGGGCTCACGCGCCGCGTCGGCGAAGCTGTTCACCCGGGCGGCCACGAGCCCGGCGGCCAGGAGCGGGCCGAGGGCGTCGTCGACGCTGCGGTTCGCGCACCACTCGATCAGCACCTGGTTAGCGGCGTCTCGGTGCTCGATGCGGGCGTTGTTGGTGGCCAGCGTCGGGTCCTCGGCCAGCTCGGGGCGGCCCATCAGCTCGACCATGCGCCGCCAGTGCGTGTCGAGCGCGATGGCCACGTACACGTGGCCGTCGGTGCAGCGGTAGACGTCGCAGGGCACGGTGACGCCGAGCTGGCTTCCCCAGCGGCGCAGCGGCACGTCGAGCGCGCCGAGCGTGAGGTGGCCGCTGCACTGGAACAGGAGCGCGTCGAGCAGCGCCACGTCGACGTGCTGGCCCTCGCCGGTCTGGTCGCGGTGGTGCAGCGCGGCCAGCGCCGACAGCGCGCCGTGGAGGCCGGCGATGTCGTCGGCCAGGAACGTCGGCGCCTTCACCGGCGGCCCGTCGGGGCTGCCGTTGAGCGACATCCACCCGCCGGCGGCGAGGGCGGCCGGGTCGTAGCCGGCCCGCTCCGACCACGGGCCGAACTGCCCCCAGCCGCTGACCGACACATACACCACGTCGGCCTTCACCGCCTGGCAGTCCTCGTAGCCGATCCCCCAGCCGGCGAGCGTGCCCGGCTTGAAGTTCTCGACCACGATGTCGGCCTGGGCCACGAGGGCGAGGAACACCTCACGCGCCTCGGGGCGGCGCAGGTCGAGCGAGAGGCTGCGCTTGTTGCGGTTGACCGTCTGCTGCAGGAACGAGCGCTGCGTGCCGGGCAGGATCGGCGGGAGCTGGTAGCCGAGGCCTCCCGGCATGTCGATGTGCACCACGTCGGCGCCGAGGTCGGCGAGGAGACAGCCGACCATCGGGCCGGCCCAGGCGGTGGTGCAGTCCACCACGCGCACGCCGTCGATGGGCCCGGTCCGGTCGCCGCGGGCCTCACGGTAGAACTCGGCCTTGTCCATGCCGGCGGCCTACCGGTCCTTCTCGGTGAGCACGCCGGCCGCCTCCAGCTCGGCGATCCGGGCGTCGTCGTAGCCGAGCAGCTCGGCCAGCACCCGGCGGTTGTGCTCGCCGAGGCAGGCGGTCACGAGGTCGGGCTCGGGCGGGGCGTCGGAGAACTTCAGCGGGAAGCCGGGGATCTTGAACGTGCCCGCCAGCGGGTCGCTGATCTCGCGCACCATGCCCCGCTCCAGGAAGTACGGATGGTCGAGCGCGTCGGCCGGGTTGAGCACCGGGGCGCACGGCACGCGCTCGGCCTCGAGGGCGGCGAGCACGTCGGCGTCGGTCTCGAAGCCGGCCATCCAGGCCTCGACGATGTCGACGAACGCGTCGAGGTTGTCGAGGCGGTTCTGGTTGTTCTTGAAGCGCGGGTCCTCGGCCAGCTCGGGCCGGCCGATCGCCTTCCACAGCCCCGGCATCTGGTTGGCGGCGCAGAGGATCACGATGTAGTCCTGCGGGCCCTGGTAGGCCCCGCCCGGGCAGACCGCGGCGTGGTGCCGGCCGGCGCGGCGGGGCCGCCACTCGCCGCCGGTCATCGACGGGGCGTGCACGTTCATCTCGTGCATGTGGAAGAGCGAGTCGATCATCGCCACGTCGATGTGCGAGCCGAGGCCGGTCTCGTGGCGGCGGTTCAACGCGTAGCCGATCGCCGCGAACGCGTGGAACCCGGCCGTGCAGTCGCCGATGCCGGCCCCCACGAACTCGGGCGGGCCGTCGGGCTCGCCGGTGACCGCCATGAGCCCCCCGAAGGCCTGCGCGATCAGGTCGAAGCTGGTCTTGTGGGCGAACGAGCCGGTCTGACCGAACCCCGAGATCGAGGCCATGATCAACCGCGGGTTCACCTCGCTCAGCTCGGCGTAGCCCATCCCGCGGCGGGCCATCACCCCGGGGCTGTAGTTCTCCACCAGGATGTCGATGTGGGGGATCAGCTCCTTCACCACCGCCACGCCCTCGGGGCGGCGCAGGTCGACGCACAGGCTCTGCTTGCCCCGGTTCTGCTGCACGAAGTACCCCGACCGCCGGTTCACGCGCGGCGACTGGGCGCGGATCGGGTCGCCGAAGGGGGCCATCTCCACCTTGATGACCTCGGCGCCCATCTCGGCCAGCATGCGGGTGCAGGACGGCCCGGCGAGGTACTGGGTGAAGTCCAGCACCCGGAGCCCGGCAAGGTACGGCGTGTGCTCGCTCATGGCCGCCATGCTGGCAGGCCCGAGCGGCCCCGGCGAACCGCTCCCGCCCCTACGCCTGCCCCTGCGCTCAGCCCCCTGCCGCCGGCGCGGGCTCCGCCCCGGCCTGGCGGCGGGCCGACTGCAGGTACCCGTAGGCCACCACCACCAGCATCCCGGCGGCGAGCGTGCCGAGGTTGGCGAGCATGTGGTAGCCGAGCGCGGCGCGGATGAAGCCCGAGGAGAACCCGGCGATGCCCCCGCAGAAGCTCATCAGCAGATCGGCCGAGCCCTGCACCGCCACCCGCTCGGCGGCCGGCACCGACTCGGTCAGCAGGCTCGAGCCGCCGATGAGCCCGAAGTTCCAGCCGAAGCCGAGCAGCCACAACGCGGGGAACAGCAGCTGCTCCACGTCGCCGGCGAAGGCGGCCAGCACGGTGGCGGCGATGAGCGTGGCCCCGCCGACGAGGATGGCCGGGATGCGGCCCTTGCGGTCGGCGAAGCGCCCGACGAGCGGCGACAGCGCGTACATGCCGGCGATGTGGGTCGAGACCACGTACTGGCTGACGCTCTCGTGGCCGTGGAGCTTCATGTGCACCGGCGTCATCGCCATCACCGCCACCATCGACGCCTGGCTGACCATCATGGCCAGCACGGCCAGCCGGGCCTTGGGGAGGCCGGCGATGACGCCGAGCGAGGCCCGGATCGGCGGCAGCTTCGGCGCGCCGTCGCCCGAGGGCGTGACCCCGCCGGCCAGCACCAGCGGGTCGGGCCGCAGCCGCAGGGCGATGTTGACCATCGCGAAGAAGAAGAAGACCGAGGCGAACAGGAACGGCCCGGTGTACTTCCACAAGCCCAGCCAGTGCTCGGCCACCCACTCGGTGGGGCCGATGCCGAGCGGGCCGAACACGGCGCCGAAGGTGGAGGCGAACACGATCCGGCTGATGGCCCGGCTCCGCTCGTCGGGCAGCGCCAGATCGGCCGCCGTGTAGCGGGCGAGCAGGTTCGAGGCCTGCCCGTTGCCGTAGATGAACAGGCCGAGCAGGAAGACCGGCAGCCAGCGCTGCTGGGCGCCCAGCGCGGCGGTGAGCCCGCCCACCACCGCCATGCCGTAGCCGAGCTGGAGGCCGGGGCGGCGGCCGCGGCGGCGCATGAGCCGCGACAGCACCTGGGACATGACCGCGGTGCCGGTGGTGACGGTGGCGGTGGCGATGCCCGCCCAGGTGGTGGTCTCCCCGAGGATGCCCTGGACCACGAAGGCGCCCACCGTGACCGCGGAGGCGAGCGCGGCCGCGCCGACCACCTGACCCCCGGTCAGCACCCGCAGCACGCGCCGCTGGATCGCCTCCCGTTCCTCAGGCGTGAGGTCGGCGGCGGGGGCGGTCATCGGCGCAGCGTAGCGATCGGAGGGGGCCGCTGCGCCGCCTCACGCCGGCGAGCCGGCGGAGCTGGTGAGCAGCCAGACCAGCGCGAAGTGGCAGATGCCGGCGGCGACGGTGCAGGCGTGCCACAGCTCGTGGTAGCCGAACACGAGCGGCGAGGGGTCGGGCCGGCGGCGCAGCAGGATCACCGAGCCGGCGGTGTAGGCCACGCCGCCCGCCACCATCAGGGCGAGCTCCGCGGCGCTGAGGCGGCCGACGATGGCCGGCAGGGCGGCGACGGCGGCCCAGCCGAGCAGGATGTACAGGAAGTTGGCGGCGTGACGGAACCGGTGGAAGCCCACCAGCTTGAGCGTGATCCCCGCCGCCGCGCCGCCCCACACCACGCCGAGCAGGGGCAGGCCCCAGGCCTTGGGCAGCGTCACGAGGCACAGCGGCGTGTAGGTGCCGGCGATGAGGAGGTAGATCATCGAGTGGTCGACGCGGCGCATGATCCGCCGGGCGCGGGGGGTCGTGGCCAGGCGGTGATAGGCGGCCGAGCAGCCGAACAGCGCGGCGAGCGTGACGAGGTAGATCGCCGCCGCGGTGCGCGCCGCCGCCCCCTGCGCCGCCACGAGCAGGGCGAGGCCGGCGGGCGGCACGCAGAAGAAGGCCCAGGCGTGCAGCCGGCCGCGCCACGTCGGCCGCGGCGCGCTGGGCCGGGTCGGTTCCGGTTGGGGGGCGGTGGCGGGGGGCGTCGGCATGGGCGGCTCCATCTCTACCACCGGCCGGCGGGTTCGACTCCCCGGGCTTCAGCCCAACGCCGCGGCCACGTGGTCCACGCAGGCGCACAGCGCCTCGACGTCGGCCGGGTCGATGGCGGGGAACAGCGCGATGCGAAGCTGGTTGCGGCCGAGCTTGCGGTACGACTCGGTGTCGACCACCCCGTTGGCCCGCAGCACCGCCGAGACGGTGGGCGCGTCGAGCGAGGGGTCGAGGTCGATCGTGGCCACCACCCGGCTGCGCTTGGCCGGCTCGCTCACGAAGGGCTGGGCGTAGCCGCTGAGCTCCGCCCAGCCGTAGATGATCTCGGCGGAGCGGTCGCAGCGGCCGGCCGCCCAGCCGAGGCCGCCCTGCTCGTTGATCCAGCGCACCTGCTGCTCGGCGAGGAACAGCGTGGCCAGCGCCGGCGTGTTGTAGGTCTGGTCCTTGCGGGAGCTGTCGAGGGCGATCTTCAGATCGAGGCAGGCCGGGGTCCAGCGTCCGGAGGCGGCGATCCGCTCGATCCGCTCCACCGCCGCCGGCGAGGCGCAGGCCAGCCACAGCCCGCCGTCGGAGGCGAGGCACTTCTGCGGCGCGAAGTAGTACACGTCGAGCTGGCTCGGGTCGAAGCGCAGCCCCCCGGCCGCGGAGGTGGCGTCGACCAACACGAGGCCCTCGGCGCCGGGCGGGCGGCGCAGCTCCATGGCCACGCCGGTCGAGGTCTCGTTGTGGGTGAAGCAGTAGGCGTCGACGGTCGGGTCGGCCGCCGCGCTCGGGTGGTCGCCCGGCGGCGCCGTGAGCACCGCCGGCGCGTCGAGGAACGGCGCCGCCTTGGCGACTGCCGCGAACTTGGCGGAGAACTCGCCGAAGGAGAGGTGCTGGCTGCGCCGCTCGATCAGGCCGAAGCTGGCCGCGTCCCAGAACAGCGTCGTGCCGCCGTTGCCGAGCAGCACCTCCCAGCCGTCGGGCAGCGCGAACAGCTCCTGGAGGCCGTCGCGCAGCGCGGCGACCATGAACTGCACCGGCGCCTGGCGGTGGCTGGTGCCGAGGTAGGCGCCGCCGACCGCGGCCAGCGCCGCCACCGCCTCGGGCCGCACCTTCGAGGGCCCGCAGCCGAAGCGGCCGTCGGCGGGCAGGAGGTCGACCGGGATCTTCACGTCGGGCAGCTCGTGCGTGGCCATCGGGTCCATTCTCGCCCCCCAATCCGTGCGTCCAGCACCCGATTAGGCGCCAGCATCGTGGGTATGCAGTCCCGCATCTCGGCTCGTGTCGCCGGCATCGCCCCGTCCGCCACCCTCGCCGTCGACGCGAAGGCCAAGGCCTTGAAGGCGGCCGGCGAGCCGGTGATCGGATTCGGCGCCGGCGAGCCGGACTTCCCGACCCCCGCCCACATCGTCGAGGCTGCGGTCGAGGCCTGCCGCAACCCGGCCAACCACCGCTACACCCCCACCCCGGGCCTGCCCGAGCTGCGCGCCGCCATCGCGCAGAAGACGGTCCGCGACTCGGGCGTGGCCGTGGAGGCCGAGCAGGTGCTCGTGACCAACGGCGGCAAGCACGCGGTGTACAACACCTTCGCCACCCTGCTCGACCCGGGCGACGAGGTGCTGCTCCCCGCCCCGTACTGGACCACCTATCCGGAGGCGATCGCCCTGGCCGGCGGCGTGCCGGTGGTGCTGCCCACCTCGCTCGAGGATGGCTTCCGGGTGCGCGTCGAGCAGCTCGAGGAGGCGTTCACCACCCGGACCAAGGCGCTGCTGTTCGTGTCCCCCTCGAACCCGACCGGCGCCGTGTACCCCCAGCAGGAGGTCGAGGCCATCGGCCGCTTCGCCCTCGAGCGGGGCCTGTTCGTGGTGACCGACGAGATCTACGAGCACCTCACCTACGACGGTCATGCGTTCTCCTCCATGCCGGGCCTGCTCCCCGAGCTGATGGAGCAGTGCGTGATCCTCAACGGCGTGGCCAAGACCTACGCGATGACCGGCTGGCGGGTGGGGTGGATGGTCGGGCCTCGCGACGTGATCGAGGCGGCCGCCAACCTGCAGTCGCACCAGACCTCCAACGTGTCCAACGTGGCGCAGCGCGCTGCGCTGGCCGCGGTGAGCGGAGACCTCAGCGCGGTCGAGGAGATGCGGGCCGCCTTCGCCCGCCGGGGCGAGGCGATGCACAAGCTGCTCGGCGAGATCGACGGCGTCTCCTGCATGAAGCCGCAGGGCGCGTTCTACTGCTTCCCCTCCTTCGAGGGGGTGCTCGGGCGCACCGTGGCCGGCCGCACGCCGCGCACGAGCGTGGAGCTGTGCGAGCTGATCCTCGACGCGGCGAAGGTGGCGATCGTGCCCGGCGAGGCCTTCGGCGCGCCCGGCTACGCCCGCTTGAGCTTCGCGCTGGGCGACGACGACCTGGCCGAGGGCGTCGGCCGCATCGCCGACCTGCTGGGCCGGCGCACGTGACCACCCCCGCGGCGGTGGCCCCCTACGGCTCGTGGGCGTCGCCGATCACCACCTCGCTGATCGTGGCGCAGTCGGTCGGCCTCGGGGAGGTGTGGGTCGAGCCCGACGGGACGGTGTGGTGGTCCGAGCTGCGGCCCGACGAGGGCGGCCGGGTGGCGGTGGTGCGGGCCGCGCCCGGGGGCGCGCCGAGCGACGTGCTCGGCGGCCCGCCGACCTCGGCGAGAACCCGGGTGCACGAGTACGGCGGCGGCGCCTGGTGGGTGCACGAGGGCGTGCTGTTCTACGTCGACTGGTCCGACCAGCGGGTCCGCCGGCTCGAACCCGGCGGGGCCCCGGCGGCGCTCACGCCCGCGCCTGGCGCCCCGCAGGGCCTGCGCTACGCCGACGGGCGGGTCAGCCCCGACGGCCGGTGGGTGGTCTGCGTGCGCGAGAGCCACGAGGGCGGCGGCGAGGCGGTGAACGAGCTCGTGGCGTTGCGCAGCGACGCCGCCGGGCCGGTGACCGTGCTCGTGAGCGGCCCCGACTTCGTGGCCTCGCCCCGCATCAGCCCAGACGGCGCTCGCCTGGCGTGGGTGCAGTGGAACCACCCCAACATGCCCTGGGACGCCACCGAGCTGTGGTGGGCCGAGCTCGACCTCACCGACCCGGCCGGCGGGCCGCGCCTCGTCGACGCCCGCCCGGCGGCCGGCGGGGCGAGCGGGGGCGAGGCGATCATGCAGCCCCAGTGGTCCCCGGCCGGCGCGCTCCACTTCCTCTCCGATCGCAGCGACTGGTGGAACCTGCACCGCCTCGAGCCGGACGGGTCGGTCACGAGGCTCGGCGCCGTCGACTCCGAGATCGGCGGGCCGGCCTGGGTGTTCAACCAGTCGGCCTACGGGTTCCTGGCCGACGGCCGAGCGGCCGCCGCGTTGCGCGTGGAAGGCCGCGCGCAGCTCGCGATCATCGACCCCGACGGCTCGCTCACCCGCCACGACACGCCCTACACCGACCTCAGTTCGCTGCGGGTGGCCGGGGCCCGCGCCGTGTGCGTGGCCGCCGCGGTCGACGCCGAGCCCGTGGTGGCCGAGATCGACCTGTCGGCGCTCGGCGGCGGGGTCGGCGGCGGGGTCGCGCCTCGCGTGCTGCGCCCGGCCCGCGAAATCGGCCTCGACCCGGCGCTCGTGGCCCGGCCCGAGGCCATCGAGTTCGAGTCGGCCGGCGGCCGGCGGGCCCACGCCTACCTCTACCGGCCGACCAACCCGGCCTTCGCCGCGCCGGCGGGCGAGCGGCCGCCGCTGCTCGTGCTCTCCCACGGCGGGCCCACCAGCGCGGCGTCGCCCTCGCTCAACCTCAGCCTGCAGTTCTGGACCAGCCGGGGCTTCGCGGTGGTCGACGTGGACTACGGCGGCAGCACCGGGTACAGCCGCGCCTACCGGCGCCTGCTTGACGGGCAGTGGGGCGTGGTCGACGTGGAGGACTGCGCGGCCGCCGCCGCCCACCTGGTGGCGGTGGGCGAGGCCGACGCGTCGCGCCTCGCCATCCGCGGCGGCTCCGCCGGCGGGTTCACCACGCTGGCCGCGCTCACCTTCACCGAGGCGTTCTCCGCCGGGGCGAGCTACTACGGGGTGGCCGACCTCGCCTCGCTGGCCGCCGAGACCCACAAGTTCGAGTCCCGCTACCTCGACGGCCTGGTCGGGCCGTGGCCGGCCGCCGCCGCGGTCTACGCGGCCCGCTCGCCGGTGCAGCACACCGAGCGCTTGTCGTGCCCGATCATCCTGTTCCAGGGTGGCCAGGACGAGATCGTCCCCCCCAGCCAGGCCGAGGCGATGGCCGCCGCGCTGCGGGCCAAGGGCCTGCCCGTGGCGTTCCTGCTCTTCCCCGACGAGCAGCACGGCTTCCGCGTGGCCGCCAACATCGAGGCCGCGCTGGCCGCCGAGGCCTCGTTCTACGCCCAGGTCTACGGCTTCGAGCTGGCCGACCGGTTCGAGCCGGTGCTGATCGAGCACGCCGAGCGGCTCCCGGCCCGGCCGGCAGGGCCGGCCCAGTCGGCAGGGTCGGCCCAGTCGGCAGGGTCGGCCCAGTCGGCCCAGTCGGCGCAGTCCGGGCGGTGACCGCGCCGGCGCCGGCGTGGGCGGCGGTGTCGGATTTCCCGACCCGGTCCGAGGCCGAGCTCGCCGCGGCGCGCCTCATCGGCGAGGGCATCGCCGCCGCGGTGGTGGACGACGAGGTGAGCTTCCTGCCCGAGGGCCGCCCCGCGCTCGGGCCGCGGGTGGTGGTGCAGGCGGGGGAGGCCGCCGCCGCCGTGCGCCTGCTGCGCCTGCTCCACGAGGTCGACGTGGGGGTCAGCCGGCTGGCGCCGCCGCTCGCGCGGTCGGTGTGGGAGGCGCCGTGGCCGCAGCCGCTCTACGGCGTGGCCGTCGCCGCCGTGCTCGCCGCCGCCACGCTGCTCGTGCTGGCGGCGGCGCTGGTCGGCTAAGCGCCCGGCGGCGCCAGCCGGCCCGACACCGCCTCGGCGGCGGCCACGCCCGAGAGGTAGGCGCCCTCCACCTTCGGCCCGGCGTAGGCGTCGCCGGCGAGCACCACCGGGTGCGGGCCGGGGACGGCCACGCAGCACGGTTCGGGCCAGACCTCACGCGGACCGGAGCGCCGCCACCGCTCGAGCTCGGCCCGCACCACCGACGCGTCGCCCAGCCACTCCCGGCCGAGCTCGAGCAGGTCGGCCAGCACCGTGGCCGGGTCGTCGTCGAAGCGCTCGGCCGAGAGCTGGTGGCCGGCGTGCAGGGTGATCGCCGGCGCGCCGGAGATGCCCTTCGCCTGGTTGTCGGCCACGAACGAGAACGGGCCCTCGTCGAGCTGACGCGCCCCCGGCGGCGGGATGGCGGAGGGGCGGTCGAGCTCGGCCAGCACCGCGAGGCACGAGTGGTAGCCGATCCGGTCGAGCTCGGCCGCCA
>JBJXGF010000358.1:0-3214 GCA_046153015.1 Acidimicrobiales bacterium
ACCCGGCGGGGCTGCGCCTCGAAGGCGCTGACCACGAGATCGGCGCCGGGAGCGGCCACCACCCCGCACCGGCCGGCGGCGCCAGCGTCGGCCCCCACTGACCCGGCAACCGGGCCGGCGGCCTCCGCCCAGCCCACCGGCGCCCCGTCGACCAGCGCCAACGGGCGGGCGCCCTGGTCGAGCACGGTCAGCGTGCAGGTCCGCCCCGGGGCCAGACCCCGCCGCGAGCGCCCCAGCAGCGCCCAGCGCCCGCCGGGGCGGCGCGCCGCCAGCTCCGCGCCCCGGCTCGACACCAGCAGCCGCCAGCCCCAGAGCCCGTCCTCGCTCTGCGCCGCCCGGAACACCAGCCCCGCCTCGGCCTCCGGGTCGAGCCTCGGGCCGGCGGTTACGGCGGCGTGCACCAGCCCGGCGGGTGCGGCCAGCTCTCGCCACACCCAGCCGGCGCCGTCCGGCGTGATCGGCTCGGCGGGCGCCCAGCCGGGCCAGGCCAGCTCGGGGCG
The DNA here is from genome assembly GCA_046153015.1 of Acidimicrobiales bacterium. Classification (GTDB taxonomy): domain Bacteria; phylum Actinomycetota; class Acidimicrobiia; order Acidimicrobiales; family CAIXPF01; genus JBJXGF01. The sequence continues at coordinate 501 of JBJXGF010000358.1, forward strand.
CTCGAGCACCTCGACGCCGTACACCTGCGCCGCGGCCCGGTAGCCCCGCTCGCCGTGCACGAGCTGGTGGACCCCGCCGACCAGCGCGACCTCGGCGTCGGCACGATCGATCCCCACCGGGGTCACCTCCGGCCACGGCGCCGGGCCCGGCGGATCGTCCACCGAGGCCGCCGCGTAGTACACCGCGCCCCGCTCCCGCAGCGTCACGAGGTGCACGTACGGCGCCTCCGCCAGCGCGATCGGGGTGGGCGCGGCCCGGCCCAGCGCCAGAGTGCACAGCTCGCCGCCGCGCGTGCCCAGCGAGCGCACCAGGAACGCGTTGGTCGGGCGTAGCTCGCCGGGGATGGCGGCGAAGAACCCGGCGGCCAGGTTCGTGCGCCTCGCCGGCTGGGTCGAGTGGGCGCTGTTGCGGCCGTTGCTCACGGCGAGGGCGAGGGTGAGGCCGTGGCGGCGCTCCAGGGGCCCGGTGACGATGGCCGGCCGCTGCGGGCCGAGGGCGCCCTTATTCACCAGCCCGTTCGCACGGGCAGGAAGATCTCCGCCGGCGCCAGGAACGGCTCGATCCAGGCCGGGTCGAACTGCGCCCATCCGGGCTCGCCGGTGAGGTTGGTGGTCTGGCTGGCGTAGCACTCGAACGCCCGCCGCTTCTGCTCGGCGAAGCCTGCGGTGGAGACCAGGCGCGGCGGGGGGATCCGCCGGGCCTGCACCGGGTGCACCACGAAGTCCCGGGCGGCGGCGGCCAGATTGGCGCCCGGCCGCGAGCGCCACGGGCCCTCCGCCCAGAACCACACCGGGAACGCGAGGATCTCCCCGTCGAAGGCGCAGTCCCGGGCGGCGCAGAGCAGCGCCTGGTGGACGGCCTTGTGGTCGGGGTGCCAGTCGAGGTCGGACACCACGAGGATCTGCTCGGGAGCGGTGTCGAGGATCTCCTGGCGCAGCGCGGCGGCCACCGCGAACAGGTCGGCGCCCAGGGCGTTCTCCATGAAGCCGAGGAAGCGCACCTCGCTGGGCGCCACGCCCAACTCGGCGCAGGCGGCGCGCGACTCCGCCTCACGCACCGCGCCCAGCTCCGCGGGGCTCAGCACCGAGGAGCGGTGGGAGAAGCGGCCGTCGGTCACCACCGCCACCCGCACCGCCGCTCCCGCCGCCCGCTTGCGGGCGATCAGCGCCCCGGGACCGATCGTCTCGTCGTCGGGGTGGGGCGCCACCACGAGGCAGCTCTGCGCGGCGGCCGTCTCGGTGATGTCGACGCCCCGGCCGAGCAGCCAGCGTCGCAGCAGCGGATGGGCCGGCGCCTTCGCCGTGCTCAGCGCGGTCTTGGCCGCCCGCTTGGCGGTTGGACGCAGCGCGCCGGCCGTGATCACGCCCTCAGGCTACGGCCGCCGGGCCGGCGTCGCGCCGCCACGCGCTGGCGATCAGAGCCGCTTCACCTGGGGCAGGTCCCGTCCCCGGCCCTTGGTGGCGTTCACCGCGTCGAACACGATGGTCGGCCCGGCGAGCAGCAGGTCGAGGTCGAGCTCCGGGTGCGCCACCAGCACCACGACCAGGTCGGCTGCGGCCACCGCCTCCGCGGTGAGCTCGACCGATTTCAGCGTGTCGCCGGCCAGGGGGAAGCACGGCACGTGCGGGTCGTGATAGGCCACCTCGGCGCCGGCCTGGCGCAGCAGCTCGATCACCCGCACCGCCCGGGAGTTGCGCATGTCGGACACCGACGGCTTGAACGAGGCGCCGAGAGCGAGGATCCGACAGCCGCGCAGGGCGAGGCTGCGCTCGTTGAGCAGGTCCCTCACCCGGTTCACCACGTAGTCGGCCATGTTGAGGTTGGTGTCGGCGGCCATGTCGATGAACTTGGTCTGGAAGTCGAACATCCGGGCCCGCCACGACAGGTAGTACGGGTCGACCGGGATGCAGTGGCCGCCGGCGCCGATGCCCGGGTAGAAGGCCTGGAACCCGAAGGGCTTGGTGGCGGCGCCGTCGATCACCTCCCACAGGTCCACGTCCATCTTGTGGCACAGCACGGCGAGCTCGTTCACGAGGGCGATGTTCACCGCCCGGTACGTGTTCTCGAGCAGCTTGGCCAACTCGGCGGCGGCCGGTGAGGAGAGCACCTTCACGAGGCCCGGCTCGTCCATGGCCGACTCGAGGAGGGCGGCGGCGTAGCGGGCCGCGGCGGGCGTGAACCCGCCCACCAGCTTGGGGGTGTTGCGCAGGGTCCAGCGGGCGTTGCCCGGGTCGACGCGTTCGGGGGAGAACGCGAGGAAGAAGTCCTCGCCCGCCCGCAGGCCGGTCGACTCGAGGGCCGGCTGCACGATCTCGGCGGTGGTGCCCGGGTAGGTGGTCGACTGCAGGATCACGAGCATCCCCCGGCGCAGGACCCGGGTGACGATCTCGGTGGCCGAGCGCACATAGGAGAGATCGGGCGTCTTGGCGTCGTCGAAGGGGGTGGGCACGGCGATGAAGATCGCGTCGCAGCGGCCGAGCGGGCCCGGCTGCACGGTGGCGCTGAAGCGCTCGTTGCGGCGCATGGCCGCCACCCGCTCGGCGCTCACATCCTCGATGTGGGAGCGGCCGGCGTTCAACCCGGCGACCCGCTCGGCGTCGAGGTCGTAGCCGACCGTCCGGTAGCCGGCCTCGGCGAAGCCGATCACGAGCGGCAGGCCCACGTAGCCGAGGCCGACCACGCCGACGGTCAGGTCGCGGCGGGCCAGCCGGTC
>JBJXGF010000359.1:0-18478 GCA_046153015.1 Acidimicrobiales bacterium
CTCGGTCGCCGAGGCGGCGGCCGGGGGCGCGGCCGCCGAGGCGGGGGCAGGCGCCGCGGCGGCTCGGGAGCGGCCGGAGGCCGAGCTCCACGCACAGGCCGCCGGCCTGGTTGCCCGCGCCGAGGCCTACCCCGAGCTGGCCGCGAACGAGCAGTTCCGCCGCCTGGCCGAGCAGCTCACGAGCCTGGAGGACGACCTCAGCGCGGCCCGCCGCTACTACAACGGCCGGGTCCGCATCTACAACACGCTGCGCCAGAGCGCGCCGGCCAACCTGCTGGCCGGCCCGCTGGGCTACCGCCCGGCCGAGTACTTCCAGGCCGAGCTCGAGACCCCGGCGAGCCTGCCGTGACCGCGCCCGCTGCTCCCCGGACCAGGGCCCGCACCCGGACCGCCGCCGCGGCGCTGCTCGGGGCGCTGGCCGGCCTGCTGGCGCTGCTCGGCGCCGGCCCAGCGGGGGCGGGCGCGGCGCAGGCCGGCGGGGAGATGATCACCGGCTACGCGGTGGCGCTGCGCCTCGACCCGGCCGGCGTGCTGCACGTGACCGAGACCATCGACTACGAGTTCGGCGCGCTGACCGACCGCCACGGGATCCGCCGGTTCCTCCCGCTGCGGGCGGCGTACGACGCCGACCACTGGCGGGTGTACGACCCGACCGGCATCCGGGTCGCCGTCAGCCGCCCCGACGGCGGCCCGGCGCCGCCCGGGGCCGACCAGGTGGAGGTGAACGACGACGCCAACCACAACCGCGTGATCCGCGTCGGCAGCCCCACGCTCACGGTCAGCGGCCGGCTTCGTTACGTGATCGGCTACGACGTGGCGCACACCGTCGAGCAGGTCGTCGACCCGTTCGGCAGCACCTTCCAGGAGCTGGTGTGGAACGCGATCGGCGGGCAGTGGGAGGTCCCGATCAGCGGGGCGGCCGTGACGCTGGAAGCCCCGGCGCCGGTGGCCTCGGTGCGCTGCTGGCGGGGCGCGTACCGCTCCACCGCCGCCTGCCAGACCGTCGAGGCGGGCGCCGGCCCCTCGTTCCGGGCCGACCGGCTGGCGCCGGGTGAGGGCATGACCGTGGCCGCCGCGTTGCCGGCCGGCGCGGTGGCCGACGCCACGCCGCTGCTCGAGCCCCGCTGGTCGCTGCGCCGGGCCTTCGCCGTGACCCCGGCCACCGCCGCCGCCTCCGCCGCGGTCGGCGCGCTCGGCTTCGGGGCCGTCTTCGCGCTGCTCGGCCGGCGGGCCCGCGACCGCCGGGCGGTGACCGCGGCCTACGCCCCGGCCGGCGCCGGCAGCGGCGCCGAACGGGTCGGGCTCTTCGAGAAGGCCGAGAGCCCCGTGCGGTTCCGCCCGCCGGACGGCGCAGCGCCGGGCCTGGTGGGCGTGGTCATCGACGAACGAGCCGACACCGTCGACGTGTCGGCCACGCTCGTCGATCTCGCCGTGCGGGGCTGGCTGCGCATCGAGGAGGCCGGCGAGGCGCCGCACGGCGAGAACGGCGACTGGCGGCTCACCCTGCTGCCCGCCCCGCCCGGCGGCGCGCTCAGCGCCTACGAGGACAAGCTGCTCAGCGAGCTCGCCCACCACTGCGAACCCACCGGCGAGGACAGGCTGGCGAGCGTGCGCGTGTCCGAGCTGCGGCGGAACTTCGCCGGACCGATGGGCGAGGTGAAGGAGCGGCTCTACGAGGAGACCGTGCGCCTCGGCTGGTTCCCGCGCCGACCCGACCGGGTGCGGGGCGTGTGGTACGCGCTGGGCGGGGCGGCCGTGGTCGCGGCCATCGCCGCGCTGGTGCTCTTGGCCGCGTTCACCACCTGGGCGCTCGTGGGCGCGCCCGCGCTGGCCGCGGCCCTGGCGCTGCTCGTGAGCGCCAAGCACATGCCGTCGCGCACCGCGGCCGGGCGGCGGGCCCTGGAGGAGAGCGTCGGCTACCGGCAGTTCCTGGAGGTGGCCGACGCGGACCAGCTCCGCTTCCACGAGGAGCAGCGCCAGTTCGTCGACGGGCTCGGCTACGCGATGGTGTTCGGGCTGACCCACCGCTGGGCCGCGGTGCTGCGCCGCCTGGCCGACCAGGGGGTCGACGTGCGCCCCGTCTGGTACGTGCCGGTCGGCGGGCTGTGGGGGCCGGACCCCTTCGGTCGGCTCGGCGACTCGATGTCGAGCTTCGAGAAGGTCGCCGGCGCCGCGCTCACCGCCCCGGACGTGTCGTCCTCGACCGGCGGCGGGTTCGGCGGCTCGAGCTTCGGCGGGGGCTTCTCCGGAGGCGGGGGCGGTGGAGGAGGCGGCGGCAGCTGGTAGGGCGCCAGCTGTCATCAAATCGTCAAGCTCGGACGCCGCGCCGCACCCCTCTGCACCGAGGATGGCAGGCGAGCACGCAGTCGCGGCGGCACCGGGCTTCCAGCGCCTCTCCCGGGTGCTGGCCGCAGCGGCGGCCGGCGGCGCGCGGGTGATCGAGGGCCGCTACACGAGCGACGACGCCTGCTTCGTGACCGAGGTGGTGGAAACCGACGCCGGCCACTTGCAGCTCACGATCACCGCGCTCGGCGAGCTGGCGCCGGGTCAGCTGGCGAGCTGCCGCTGGGCGTTCGTCAACGCCGACGGGGTGAGCGAGGTGCAGCGCCTCGTGACCCCGCTCTCGGCCCGCCCCGGCCGCGCCGCCTGCGCCCGGTACGACCTCGGCAGCGTCCTGCCCGCCGAGGCGGTCGACGTGGCGCCGGCCGGGCTCGTTCCCCTCGCCTCGCTCAGCCCGGGCGACGTGCGGGCCGCCTTCGCCCGGGTGCTCTACGGCAGCGCCCGGCGGGCGTGGGTGGCGCTGCTCGAGCGCCCCGACCTGCCCCTGCCCGCGCGTTCCGCCCTGCTCCGGGAGCTCAACCGACCATGAGCACGACCGTCGAGACCCTCCAGCTGCGCGGCCGGTTCGAGGCGATGCTGGCCGGCGAGAACCGCTCCGCGGCCGAGATCCGCTGGCTCACCGGCCCTCACGGGCTGCTGGCGGTATGCCGGGACGCGGTGGCGCAGGGCGAGCTCTCCCTGCTGCGCGACGAGCGCCTCGCGGACCTCCTCGACGACCTCGACGACCAGTCCCCCGCCGGCGGGGCGGTGGCGCCGTCCACCCGGGCCGCCGGGCTCGTCGCCGCCGCCGAGCTGGCCGCCGATGCGCTGACCGGCGAGCTGACGGCGGGCGCGCTGGCCGGCCGCCCCCACCCCGACCCCGATCTGCGGGCCGAACAGCTCCGCGTGCTGGCCCGCGCCTTCGAGCCCGCCGGCGGCGACCGCTGGCTGCCCCCCAGCGGGCTCTTCGCCCGCAGCGGCCAGCTCGACCTGCTGGCGCTGGTCGACGCCGCGCTCGCCGCCTCGCCGCACCCTGCGCTGCTCAGCGCCCGGGACCTGCTCGCCCACCTGCTCGGCCGCCCCACCCCGCCCGACCGGCCGGCGACAGTGGCGGTGCTCACCAGCCGCCACGTGGACGGCGAGGTGCTCGAGCTCACCCTCAGCAGCCGACCCGGCCCGCCTGGGCTGGCGCTCGACCCGCTGGTGGCGCCGTTCAGCCGGGCCGACGCCGAGTTCGAGGCCGCGCTGGCGCAGGCCGCCGCCCTGGCCGGCGCCGGCGCCCTCAGCCTGCGATGGTCGGCCCACTCGTCGCGCACGAACCGTCCGGTGGATTTGGTCACGGGCCCCTCGGTCGGGCTCGGCGCGGCGATCGCCGCTCGCCGCCTGCTCCACCGCGACGCCCCGCCGGTCGACCCGACGTGGGCGTTCACCGGCGCGCTCGACCACTCGGGCGGGGTGCGCTCCCTGCTCGGCGCCGGTCGCGACCTGGGGGATTACCGCAACAAGCTGGTCGCCGCCGGCGCCCGGACGGTGGTGGCCCCCGCCGCCGACGAGCCCGACGTGGCTGCGCTGGCCGAACGGTCAGGCCTGCCGGTGCGGGTCCTGGGCGCAGCGACCCTCGCCGAGGCGGAAGGGCTCGTCGCCCGCCACCTGGCCGGCAAGGCCCACTACGAGCTGGCCCTCGCCGCTGAGCGGGTGCGCGCCCCCCGCCGCCGTGGCGGCGCGGCCCCACTCGCCGGGCTCGCCGGGCTCGTCGGGCTCGTGGGGTTGGGCGCGCTGGTGGCGCTGGCCGCGTTGGGCGGGCTGCGCCGCCACGGCGAGGACCGCGCCGCGGACGCCCTGCGCAGCGAAGCCTGGGGCCCCTCGGTGGAGCTGACGTTGGGCGGCCGAGCGGTCGAGGTGCAGCAGAACGAGGTGGGCGCCTCGCAGTACGCCTTGTGCATGGACCACGGGCCCGAGCTGTGCGAGACGGCCGGACCGCTCAACCCGAAGGCCTCGACCCAGGCGCTCAAGCCGGTGCGGGGCCTCGACGCGGCGCAGGCGCGGGCCTTCTGCGAGTGGCTCGGCGGAGACCTGCTCTCGGTCGGCGAGTGGGAGGAGCTCGTCCTCGAGCACGACGACCACGAGTTCAGCCTCTACCTTGGGGACCACGAGCTGCAGCCGGCGGTGAACGAGGCGCGATCACGTGACGAGCTCAACAACCTGGTCGGCAACGTGGCCGAGTGGACCCGCACGGCGTGCGAGGACGGCGTCTGCTACGAGTGGCCGGCCGGCGAACCGCCGCCGCAGCTGCGGGTGGTCGGCGTGTCCTTCGCCAACCAGGCCGCCGGGGTGCTGGACGAACCGGCCGACGCGCTGCGCGCCTCCGGGGAGCGCCTCGTCGACGGCGGCGCGCCGACCCCCGGGTTCGTAGACATCGGCTTCCGCTGCATCCGACCCGCTTGACGAACCCCGCCGGGGGAGGACCCATGCATCACCCGCTCGCTCTGCCGAACCAGCCGCTCTGCGCGCCGCCGTTGGCGCCGCTGCGAGTGGTCGACGGCGACCCGCGCCAGGGCCGCTTCCTCGCCGTGGTGCGCAACGAGGACAACGGCGCCGTGCTCGAGGCGCGCCTGGAGGTGGCCGGCCGACCCGAGGCCGCGCTGGCGTACGCGTCGGCGGTGCGGGCCGGGCTGAGCGTGGCGGAGCTCGAGCCCGGGGCGCACCTCGACATCGAGCGGATCACCCGTCGCCACGCCGCGGAAGCGGGCGCCAAGGCGTCGCCGGACGCGTCGCTGTGGCATCAGCTCGCTGTCCGCGACCTCACCCTGCCGGCCGAGGTCCGCGACCGGGCGCTGGCCGAGGTCTTCGGCGTGGCCCGTGAGCTGCTCGGCGGGCGCGGGCTGCGCTCGGCCGACCTGCTCGGGTTGGACCTCGCCGGCGCCGTCGACGCCGTGCTGCAGGCGGCCCCGCCGAAGCCCCCGACCGCGGCGCCGGGCGAGGAGATCGCGCTCCGGATCCGGGTCACGGTGAACCTGGCCGACCCCGGCAAGGGCGACGACGGCCGCAGCTTCGCCTACCAGCTCGTTCTCGACCCACCCCTCGACGCGGGCGGCTGCCACTACTACGAGCTCGGCGGTCGCCTCGACGTGTCATGCTCGGTCTCCGACGTGGTGGCCAACTACCGCACGGTGGCCGCCGACCAGGGCGCCCGCCAGGTGCCCAACTACTACAACACGCTGTACGTCTGCACCGGCGGCTGGTGCTACTACGCCGTCTACATCAACGGCGTCCTCGTGTTCGGGTGAGGAGCGAGCCGGGCTGCGCGTCGCGCGTGGGGCCTTCGCGTTCGGCCATCGAGTCAGGCGGCGAACAGCGGGGGCAGCTTGTCGGCCCAGGGGCGGGCGGCTTCGAGCTGCGCAGCCACGGCGAGGAGGTGGTCCTCCCGGCCGTAGGCGGCCACGAGCTGCACGCCGACCGGCAGCGCGGGGATGTCGTCCTCGGGCTCGGTCCAGTGCAGCGGCAGTGAGATCGCCGGCTGGCCGGTGACGTTGAACGGGGCGGTGAACGCACAGAAGTCCTGCGTGCGCCGCCGGCCCTCGGGCGTGTCGGTGAACCAGCCGAGCCCCGGCGGCGGCACGTGCGCGGTGGGCGTGATGACGAGGTCGAAGCCGCGGGCCCAGAACGCCGCCATCCGCCGGCTGTAGGCCGCCAGCCACGCCAGGTTCTCCAGATGCTGCACCGCGGTGATGCGCCGGCCCCGTTGCACCATGCGCCAGCCGGCCGGCTCGAGCACGCTCTCCTGGATGGGCCGGCCGAGAGTGGCCTCCCACGCCGCGGCCTCCGCAGCCACGCTGGCCATCACCACCCGGCCGAAGCGGCGGGCGAACTCCTCGAACTCCAGGCGCAGCGGCGGCGGCGACGCGGGCTCCACCCGGTGGCCCACCACGGCCAGCAGCCGAGCCGTCGACTCGGCTGCGGCCTGGCACTCCTCGTCGACGCGGAGACCCGGGACCGAGGCGCAGTAGCCGACCCGCAGCCGTCCCGGCTTGTCGACCACCTCCTCCAGGTACGCCCGGCTCGGCGCCGGGGCGACGTAGGGGTCGCCGGCGACCGGCGCCGACACGGCGTCGAGCGCGGCGGCGGTGTCCCGCACCGAGCGCGACACGACCAGCTCGGTGACGAGGCCCGACCAGATCTCGCCGGCGTCGGGCCCGAGGCTCACCCGGCCGCGGCTGGGCTTGAGCCCCACCAGCCCGCAGGACGAGGCCGGCACACGGATCGAGCCGCCGCCGTCGGTGGCGTGGGCGAGGGGCGTCACGCCGGCCGCCACCGCCGCCGCCGAACCGCCCGAGGAGCCGCCCGGCGTGCGGGCCACGTCCCACGGGTTGCGCGTGGGCCCGAACGCCAGCGGCTCGGTGGTGGGCACCGCGCCGAGCTCGGGGGTGTTGGTCCGCCCGAGGATCACCAGCCCGGCCGCCTTGAACGCCTGAGCGATGAACGAGTCGTGCTCGGCGTGCCAGCCGGCCCGCTTCAAGAACTCGGCGCCGGCGTTGTACGGGTCGCCCTCGGTGGCGCAGCCGAGGTCTTTCACGAGGAACGGCACGCCCTTGAACGGCCCGTCGGGCAGGTCGGCCGCGGCCGCCTCGGCCCTCGCCTTGTCGAAACGCTCGTGGATCACGGCGTTGAGCTGCGGGTTCACCGCCTCCACACGGGCGATCGCGGCGTCGACCAGCTCGAGCGGGCTGACCTCGCCCCGCTCGACCAGCTCGGCGAGCGCCAACCCGTCGAGCGGGGCGTCGGCCATCAGACGATCCGCGCCGCGCGCAGCGCGTCGATCTCGGCGCTGGAGTAGCCGAGGCCGCGCAGGACCTCGTCGGTGTGCTCGCCGAGCTGGGGCGCCCGGCCGCGCAGCGTGGCCATACCCGACGAGGTGTAGACCGGGTAGTCGATGACCGGCGCCGGCTTGGCGGCGGTGGGGTACTCCACGTCCTTCAGAACGCCGAGCGCCTTGATGTGCTCGTCGTCGAGGGCCTCCTGGGGCGAGTAGATCGGCCCGCCCGGCACCTTGTGCTCCTCCATCGCGGCCAGCGCCTCGGCGTTGGTGCGCTGCGCGCACCACTCGTTCATGATGGCCGAGAGCGCCTCGCCGTTGTCGCCCCGCGCCTGGTCGTCCTTGAAGCGGTCGTCGTGGAGCAGCTCGGGACGGCCGACCATCTGGCACCACCGCTCGAACTGGTACGCCCCGATCACGAGGCACATCACCCAGCCGTCCTTCGTCTGGTGCACGTCGGCGGGGCCGCCGGTCTGGCCGCGGTTGAGGCTGGCCACCCGGTTCGTGCCCAGCAGCGCCTGCTCGATCAGGGCGGCGTTGGTCATCATCAGCGCGGTCTTGAGCAGCGCGCCCTCGATGAACTGGCCCTCGCCGGTCTGGGTCCGGTGCATGATCGCCGCCACCGTGGTCAGCGCCGAGAGGGTGGCGGTGCCGAAGTCCACGTAGGGGGCGAAGCTGCGGGTCGGCTGCTCGGCCGTGCCGGTCAGGTGCAGGTTGCCCGACATGGACTGGGCGAGGCCGTCGAAACCGATCTTGTGGCTGATCGGGCCCCCCGAGCCGAAGGCGTTGACGGTGGTGAGGATGATGTCGGCCTTGACCGCGCGCAGCGAGTCGTAGTCGAGCCCCATCTCCACCAGCGTGGCGTGCGGGTAGTTGGCGATCACCACGTCGGCCGTCTTCACGAGGCGGCGGACGATCTCACGGCCCTCGGGCTTCACCGGGTTGATCGTCAGGCTCTTCTTGCCCCGGTTCACCTGCAGGAACATCGGGCCCATGCCGTCATCGGTCACCGGGTTGACCCAGCGGTCCTCGCCGCCGTCGACCCGTTCGCAGCGGATCACCTCGGCCCCCAGGTCGGCCAGCAGCGCCCCGCACCACGGGCCGGCGATGTACCGGCCGAAGTCGAGCACCCTGATCCCGTGCAGCACGCCGTTCATCGGTCCCCCCGAATCTCGTGTCGTCGGCCTCCAATCATGGCGCCCGAGGCGCCGGTCGGAGCACGCCGCGGCCCCGCGGCGCGTCGGGCGGCGGTTCGGTAGCGTTCGGCCATGACGATCGATCCCAAGAAGGTGGATGCCCTGCTCGCGCGGGCCAAGCGAGAGGTGGACGACGGTCACCTGCCCTCCGTGCAGGTGGCGCTCGCCTACGAGGGCGAGCTGGTCTGCAACGAGGTGTTCGGCGACGCCGCGGCCGACACCCGCTACTGCCTCTACTCGGCCACGAAGCCCTTCGTGAGCTCGGTGATCTGGACGTTGCTGGCCGAGGGCAAGATCGATCTCGACGCCCGGGTGGTCGACTACTTCCCCGAGTTCGGCGAGGGAGGCGACGAGGCGAAGAAGGACATCACGGTCGAGCACATCCTGCTCCACCAGGGCGGGTTCCCGTACGCGCCGATGGGGCCCGGGGTCTGGGAGGACCGCCAGCGCCGCATCGAGCGCATGCGGAGTTGGAAGCTGAACTGGGCGCCCGGAACCCGCTACGAGTACCACCCCACCTCCACCCACTGGGTGCAGGCCGAGCTGATCACCCGGCTCACCGGCAAGGACTACCGCGACGTGGTCGAGGAGCGCATCACCGGCCCCGCGGGGCTGCCCCGCATCCTCGGCATCCCCAAAGACGAGCAGGGCAACTGCGCCGAGGTGACCCTCGTCGGCGAGCACGCAACGTCGGAGGAGGTGATGGCGGTGTTCGGCGTGCCGAAGCTGGCCGCCACCGAGGTGAACGACGACACGATCATCCAGTTCAACGACCCGACCGTGCGGGAGGTGGGCGTGCCCGGCGGCGGGGGCTTCGGGCGAGCGGCCGACCTCGCCCTCTTCTACCAGGAGCTGCTGCACAACCCGCACGGCATCTGGGACCCGGCGGTGCTGGCCGACGCCACCGGCCACGTGCGCAACACGCTGCCCGACCCGATGGGCGTGCCCGCCAACCGCGCCCTCGGGGTGATCGTGGCCGGCGACGACGGCAAGGCCAACCTGAGGGGCCACGGCCGCACGGTGTCGCCCCGCGCCTTCGGCCACAACGGCGCCGGCGGCCAGCTCGCCTGGGCCGACCCCGAGACCGGCATCTCGCTGGGCTACACCACCAACGGCTACGACGTGCACGAGATCCGCCAGCCCCGCCGCTCGACCGCGATCTCGAGCCTCGCCGGCGCCTGCGCGCAGGAGGGATGACGCGATGGGAGCAACGCAGGGCCGCATAGACCAGGCGAAGGTCAAGGCGCTGGTGGAGCGGGCGCGGCGAGAGGTCGACGAGGGGCTGCTCCCGTCGTGCCAGATCGCGCTCGGCTACGAGGGCGAGCTCGTCTGCAACGAGGTGTTCGGCGACGCCACGCTCGACACTCAGTACTGCCTCTACTCGGCCACCAAGCCGTTCGTGGCCACCACGCTCGGCATCCTCATCGGCGAGGGCAAGGTCGACCCGGCCAAGCCGGTGGCCGAGTACTTCCCCGAGTTCGCCGCCAACGGCAAGGAGGCGGTCACCGTGGAGCAGGTGATGCTCCACCAGGGCGGCTTCCCCTACGCGCCGATGGGCCCCGGAGTCTGGGAGGAGCGCCAGTCGCGCGTCGACCGCATGGCCGACTGGAAGCTGACCTGGGCGCCGGGCTCACGCTACGAGTACCACCCCACCTCGGCGCATTGGGTGCAGGCCGAGATCATCGAGCGGGTCGAGGGGCGCGACTTCCGAGACGTGGTGCACGAGCGGGTCACCGGCAAGGCCGGCCTCTCCCGCATCGTGGGCATCCCCGCCGACCAGCAGCAGCACTGCGCCGTGATGGAGATGGTCGGCGAGTTCGCGCCGCCCGAGGAGGTCAAGCGGGTCTTCGGCGTGGAGGCGCTGCCGGGCCGGGAGTACCTCGAAGACCTGGTGCTCTCGCTCAACAGCTCCCCCGCCCGCGAGGCCGGCGTGCCCGGCGCCGGGGGCTTCGGGCGTGCCGCGGACCTGGCGCTGTGGTACCAGGAGCTGCTCCACAACCGCCACGAGGTGTGGACCGCGGCCACGCTGGCCGAGCTCACCGGGAACATCCGCTCGATGCTGCCGGACTACGCGAAGGTTCCGGCCAGCCGGACGTTGGCCTTCCTCGTGGCCGGCGACGACGGCTTCGCCAACCTGCGGGGCCTGGGCCGGGCGGTGTCCCCCCGGGCGTTCGGCCACAACGGCGCCGGCGGCCAGCTGGCGTGGGCCGACCCGGCCACCGGGCTCTCGCTCGGCTACACCACCAACGGCTTCGACCGCCACGAGGTCCGCCAGCCCAAGCGGGGCACCGCCATCGCCAGCCTCGCCGCGGTCTGCGCGAGCTGAGCTGCCGCCCGTCGGGCCTGTCCCGGCCCGGCCGTTGCCGGCCGGGCCGGGCTGCTCTACGACAAGTTGCTGCTACGACAGGCTGTGTTCACGACAGGCTGTGATTACGACAGGCTGTGTTTACGACAGGCTGCGGATGTCGGCCAGGACCTTCTCGGCGTGGCCGTCAATGTCGTCGCGGCCAACGAGGTACGACTTGGCGATCTTCCCCTGCGGGTCGATCAAGTAGGTGACCCGCTCGGAGAACCCGGCGAACTTGTCGTCGGGCGGGCGGGTCACCTGGTACTGCTGGCCGATCGCCTTCTCGGGGTCGGAGAGGAGCGGGTAGGGGAAGCCCTCCTCGTCGGTGAACTTCTTCTGGTCCTCGACGACGTCGAACGAGATGCCGAGGATGGCCGCGTTGGCGGCTTCGAACTCTGGGGTTCGGTCACGGAACCCCTGGCCTTCGAGCCGTCAACCAGGCGTCGACGCCTTGGGGTACCACCACAGCGCCACCCAGCGGCCGGCGAAGTCGCTGAGCGACACCGGGCGCCCGTTCTGGTCCGGCGCCGTGAACGACGGCGCCGGGGTCTGTTCTGCAAGCATGGGGGCGACGCTACTGCCCCGCGCTCACGGGCGGCGCAGATCGATGACCGAGTCGAGCTGGGCCTGGATGTGCGCGGCCACATCGAGCGCCTCACGCACGGTCATGCCGTCGAGGTCGAGCGGGCCGCCGCTGGCGGCGATCCGCAGCGTCACCCCGCCCAGGCGGCGGAAGAAGCTGACCCCGTTGACGCGGGTGTAGCCGAGGTCGATCGCGCTCCACTCCAGGCGACGACGGCTCAGGATCAGGATGCGCCGGTCGGTCACCGCCACCACCGCGATCCCCTTTCCGGCGCGCCCGCCGCCCATCGTGAGCAGCCGGTCGCCCGGGTCGAGCAGCCCGGGGAGGCGGCGCAGGTGCCCCGACACGCCGAGGCCCGGGCGGAGCTTCGCGGCGGCCAGGTGGGCCACCTCCCGGGTGCGGTTCTTCGGGGCCGAGAGCTTCCGGGACACGCGAGCCACCATGCCCGTGAACATCGACCGCCGGGCGGCGCGGGTTGAGACGCCCTCAGGGCAGCAGCGGGCGGCGGGCGCCGTGACCGGTCGCCGCCTCGAACCCATGGGCGAGACGCAGCAGGTCGAGCTCGCCCCGGGGCCGCCCGACGAGCTGCAGACCGACCGGCAGGCCCTCCGGGGTGAACCCCGCCGGGACGGACAGCGCCGGGCTCGACGTGACCGAGATTCGGAAGCAGGACTTCATCCAGTCGAGGTAGGTGGCCAGCTTCTCGCCGTCGATCTCGTCGACCCACTCCTGCTCGATCGGGAACGGCGGGGTCTGCACCACCGGGGCGGCCACCGCGTCGAAGCGGGTGAAGAACTCGCACCAACGGGCGTACAGCTCGGAACGGAGGCGCTCGGCTTCCCCGACCTCGGGGCCCGACAGGGCCCGGCCTTGCTCGATGTTCCAGACCACCGTGTCCTTCATCTGCGCCCTGCTCCGCTCGAGCAAGCCCCCGAAGCCCAGCTCGAACTGGTGGGCCCGCAGCACCTCGAAGATCCGGTCGGCGTGGTCGAGCGGCGGATCGGCCTCCACGACCACGCAGCCAAGCGCCTCGAGCACCGATCGGGCGGAGTCGATCACGGCGCGGACGGCCGGCTCGACGGGCAGCCCGCCCAGGGTCGGGCTCCAGGCTACGCGCACGCCGGCCAGGTCGGCGTCGAGCGGGCCGGCGAACACCGCCGGGTCGCTCTCGAGCGAGAGCGGGCAGCGCAGGTCGGGCCCGGCCATCGCCGAGAGCAGCAGGCCGACGTCGGCCACGCTGCGGGCCATCGGCCCCTCGACCGACATCGAGCCCCACGCGAAGCGGCTGGGCCAGGACGGCGCCCGCCCGGGGGTGGGCCGCAGCCCGACCACGTTGCAGAAGCTGGCCGGGTTGCGCAGCGAGCCGCCGAGGTCCGAGCCGTCGGCGATCGGCAGCATGCCGCTGGCCAGCGCGGCCGCCGCCCCTCCGCTCGAGCCGCCGCAGGTGCGGGAGAGGTCGTAGGGGTTGCGGGTGGCGCCGAAGACGGGGTTGAAGGTCTGGGAGCCGGCGCCGAACTCGGGGGTGTTCGTCTTGCCGAGCGCGATGGCGCCGGCCGCCCGCAGGCGGGTGACGAGCAGCGCGTCCTCGGCGGGCACGAACTCGGCGAAGATCGGCGAGCCGAACGTGGTGCGGACGCCTTTCGTGAGCACGAGGTCCTTGTGGGCCACCGGCAGCCCGTGCAGCGGGCCGAGCAGCTCGCCCCGGGCCCGCGCCTCGTCGGCGGCGGCGGCCGCGTCCTGCGCCCGTTCGGCGGTGAGCGTGACCACCGCGTTGACCGCCGGGTTCACCGAGGCGATCCGGTCGAGGTGGGCGGCCAGCACCTCCCGGGCCGACACCCGCCCGGCGGCGAGGTCGGCCGCCAGGTCCCGGGCGCTGCGCCACACGAGCTCGCTCATGGCCGGATCCTCCCACGCCCGAGGGAGGGCCGCGCGGCCCTCCCTCGGGCGAGGGGCGGCTGGCCTCGCGGCGCTCGCCCTTAGTCGAAGTCCTCGGCGGCGAAGCCGTCGAGACCGCGGCCGCCGCCGCGCAGCACGTGGGCCAGCCCGTCGGTGCGCACCAGCACGCCCTGGCCCCAGAGTTGGCGCTCGTCCTTGGTCTCCATGTGCACGTCGTACGGCGCCTGCTCGAGCCGCAGGAGCTCCTCGGTGCGCAGCACCACCTCCCAGTCGAGCGCGTTGGCGCCCTCGCCCTGGGCCACCAGCAGGTCGCCGTACCGCAGCTCGACCGGCACGCCGTTGAGGTGGATGCGGCCGAGCAGGAACTTCTTGTGGCGCAACGCGCTACCTCTGGGTCGGTGAAGGGTGAGGCGAGACTCTAGCGACCCGACGACGGATCGAGCCCGGCCGCCGACCGCCTGCTGTGAGCATCTCACCACGTTGCGCTGGGATCCAGCGCGTAGACCTTGGTCATCTCGGCCAGCAGGTCGGCGAAGTCTCCGGAGCGGACGCCGCGCCGGCCCCCGTGACCGGCGGGGTTGGCCGGCCAATGCAGGGACGCCCCGGCGGCGGCCAGGGTCTCCTCGACCCGGGCCCGCCAGCGCTGCGCCAGCTCGGCCGCCGGCGCGGCGACCACTTTCTGCGCCACGGCCTGCGCCTCCCCCTCGGTGGGCTCGAAGAGGCCGAGGGCGAGCGGCGCCAGCTCGTTCAACGCGTCGAGCAGCCGGCTGCGGGCGTCGTCGCCGCCGGCGAGCAGGCGCTGCACCAGCGGCGTCGCGTGCTTGAGGTGGAACGCCTCCTCGGCCAGCGCCCGCCGGGCGATCGGGGCCAGGCCGGGCAGGCTCGAGGCGCTCAACGCCTCCCAGCGCAGCGCCTCGGCGAGGTCGTACAGCAGGTGGCGAGCGAGGGCGTGCTCCCAGCGCGGGCACGCCGCCTCCACCAGGTGGGCGCAGCGGTACTCGCCGGGGGCGCGGCCGAACGCCAACCGGTCGACGGCCGCCGGGTCGTGGTCGGTCAGCAGGCTGTAGAGCGACAGCGCGTGGCTCAGCTCGTCCTGCGCGATCGACACGAAGGCCAGGTCCTCTTCGAGGAAGGGCCCGACTCCGATCCATTCCGAGCAGCGGTGCCCGAGCATCAGCTCGTCGTCGGCGAAGGCCAGGATCAGCTCACGCGCCTCGGGCGTCATCGGCCGGCCGCCTGGCGGTTGGCGCGGCGGCGGGCCGCCACCTTCTGGCCGTCGTTGTGGCGGAAGGGCCGGTCTCGGTTGACCTCGATGAGCTCGGGGTCCACCTCGAGGATCCGGCTGCGTTCGACCACCCAGGCCGCCTCGCCCTCGGCCCGGCGCAGGTAGGTTTCGCGGGCCAGGATCAGGGCCAGCTCGTCGTCGGGCGCGTCGAGGCTGCCGGCGTGCTCGAAGGGGTCCTTGCCGGGCGCCTTGAGGAACACCTCGTAGCGTTTCATGTCGCCGCCTTCACGAGAGACCCCGGACGATGAAGTCGTACATGGCGTCAGCCAGCTCCTCGGGAGTGAGCGCGCCGTCGGCGCGGTACCAGCGGTCGGTTGCGTTGAGCAGGGACAGCACGAAGGTGGCCGCCAGCCCCGGGTCGAGCCCCTCGCGAAAGCGCCCGGCCTCGACGCCCGCCTCGATGACCCGGCGGAACGAGGCCTCGTAGCGATCGCGCAGCTCCACGGCGCGCAAGCGCTCGGGGTCGGGCAGGTGGCGGTCCTCGTTGAGGTAGGTGGCCGCCCGATCACGGTTGTCGACCACGATGCGGATGTGCCCCGCCACCAGCCGGCGGAGCTGGGCGGCCGGGTCGCCGCCCGCCTGGGCCACCTCGTCGGCCAACGCCTGGAAGAGCGCGGCGCCTTCGCCGATGATCTCGACCAGCAGCTCGTCCTTGGAGCCGATGTGGGCGTAGAGGGACGAGCCGAGCAGACCGAGCGCCTCGCCCAGCTCCCGCATGGAGGTGCCGTGGAAGCCCCGGGCGGCGAAGAGCCGACCGGCCACCGCCACCACGTCGTCCCGGCTGCGCTTGACCCGCGGCGGGGCGCCCACCGGCGCGGCGCCGCTCGCTGCGCTCACGGTTGCGCCCGCTCGCCGGCTTCGGTGAGGCGGATCACCTCCACCGGGTTGGAGCAGGCGGCGCAGTAGGCGATCGAACGGCAGCGGGTCGGGCCGTATGCGGAGCGCTCGGCGACCTCCCGCGAGCCGCACACCGGGCAGATCACCGAGCCGTCG
Source organism: Acidimicrobiales bacterium (assembly GCA_046153015.1). GTDB lineage: Bacteria > Actinomycetota > Acidimicrobiia > Acidimicrobiales > CAIXPF01 > JBJXGF01. The sequence goes on from JBJXGF010000359.1 coordinate 15,433, forward strand.
GCGCCCCGGATGCTGATCGTGTACTGGGCGGCGAGCACCGCCCGCGCCGCCGGGGCGATGCGGTCCGGGCTCCAGCGAGGCTCGTCGAGCAGCGTGACCCGCACCCGGCCCACGCCGGGCACCGCCTCGGCCGCCGCCCGCACGTCGCGCTCGATCATGGCCAACGCGGGGCACCCGAACACGGTGGGCGTGAGGGCCACCTCCACGTCGGCGCCGGCCACCGCCACCGCCTCGAGCATGCCCAGCTCCTCGATCGTGAGATCCGGGTACTCCGGGTCGCACACCGCGGCCACCGCGGCCCGCACCGCGGCCGGATCGGGGGCCACTCCCGGCCCGCTCATGCGGCCGCGCCGGCCAGCCGAGCCGCCGCCGCGTCGAGCGCGGCCCGCACCCAGGCCGTGTCCTCGAAGGCGCGCCGAGCCGTGCCGATGCGACGCTCGCTGTCCGGCCCGCCCTGGCGGAACGTGGCGAAGAGCGGCGCCCAGTCGACCTCGCCCATCTCCCAGCGCCGGGTCTCGGCGTCGTAGCGCAGCCCCGGGTCGGGGATGGTGAAGCCGTAGTCGGTCAACAGCGGGGCGTACTTCTGCACGTAGCGGTCCCGCAGCACGTCGTTGGTCTCCGACTTGATCTTCCAGCGCAGCAGCGGGTCGTCGGGCCGGGCGGGAGGGCCGAAGAGCTGCAGCGCCGGCCACCACCAACGATCGAGCGAGGCCTGGAACATGGCGTGCTGGTCGGCGGTGCCCTCGGCCAGGGCCAGCAGCATCTCCTCGCCCTGGCGCATGTGGAAGCCCTCCTCGGCGATCACGCGGCGCAGGATCCGCCGGTACGGGCCGTAGGAGCAGTTCTTGAACACCGCCTGCTGCGCCGCCAGCGCTGCGGCGTCGACGAGGAACGCGATGGCCACCTGATCGCCCCACGAGAGCGTGGGGTAATGGAACACGTTGTGGAACTTCGAGCGGCCGGCGAAGAGGTCGGCCAGCATCTCCTCGCGGGTCTTCACGCGGAGGTCGGCCGCCACCATGTACAGGAGGTGGGCGTGGCCGATCTCGTCCTGCGTCTTGGCCAGGATCGAGAGCTTGCGAGCGAGGCCAGGCGCCCGCGGGATCCAGTCCCGCTCGCAGAGCCCGCCCATCAGCTCGGAGTTGGCGTGGAGCTCGATGAAGCGGAAGACCGCCAGGCGGTACTCCTCGGGCATCTGGTCGCCGGGCTCGACGATGCCGCCCTCCTCGAGGAACGACTCGAACTCGGCCAGAGAGCTCCACGTGCGCATGCGTCGAGCCTACCAAACGAACGATCGTTGGTCTACCGATTTGGGGTATGCTCGCGGCCATGATCTTCACCGCCGAGCACGAGCTGTTCCGCAAGACGGTCCGCGACTTCGTCGAGGCCGAGATCACGCCGAACATCCCCGCGTGGGAGGCCGCCGGCGGATTCCCGGCCCACGAGCTCTTCGCCAAGATGGGCGCGCTCGGCTTCCTCGGCCTCGAGTACGACCCGGCGTTCGGCGGCCAGGGGGCCGACCACAGCTGGACCGTCGTGCTCGGCGAGGAGCTGGGCCGGGTCGAGACGCTGTCGGTGGCCATGGCCACCGGGGTGCAGACCGACATGGCGACCCCCTCGCTCGCCCGCTTCGGCTCGCCGGAGCTGAAGGAGCGCTGGCTGGCGCCGGCCTGCCGGGGCGAGATGGTCGCCGCGATCGGCGTGACCGAGCCCGACGCCGGGTCCGACGTGGCCGCCATCCGCACCCGGGCCGTGCGCGACGGCGACGAGCTGGTGATCAACGGGGCCAAGCTCTACATCACCAACGGCACACAGGCCGACTGGGTGTGCCTGCTCGCCCGCACCTCCGGCTCGGGCGGCTACAGCGGCATGTCCCAGATCGTGGCGCCCACCGCCACGCCCGGCTTCACCGTGTCGCGCAAGCTCGACAAGCTGGGCATGCGCGCCTCGGACACGGCCGAGCTCACGCTCACCGACGTGCGGGTGCCGGTCGGCAACGTGATCGGGGTCGAGGGGCGCGGGTTCCAGCAGCAGATGCAGCAGTTCCAGAACGAGCGGATGATCGCCTCGTACAACGCCGTCGGCGCGATCGACGACGCGCTGGCCCGCACCCGGCAGTACCTGAAGGCCCGCAAGGCGTTCGGCAAGTCGCTCCTGGCCAACCAGCACCTGCAGTACGAGCTGGCCGACCTCGCCGCCGACGCCGACATGCTGCGTCAGTACAACTACGCCTGCGCCGCGGCGTACCTGCGGGGCGAGGACACCACCCGCTACGCCACGGTGGCCAAGCTCAAGATGGCCCGCCTCCTGCGCCGGGTGGCGGACCTCGTGCTGCAGTTCCACGGCGGGCTCGGCTACATGGAGGAGCACTGGACCGCCCGGTTCTTCCGCGACGCCCGGCTGTGGTCGATCGGCGGCGGCGCCGACGAGGTGATGCTGCGCACGCTGGCCCGCCTCGACGGCGGCTGGGACGAGTGACGCGCCGGCCCCGGCCGGCGCCTCCTCAGGACCGCAGCGACGCGCGGGTCTTGGCGGCGACGATCGTGCGAAACCGGGCCTCGTCGGCCGGTGTGGCGAACGCCCGCTCCGGCACGGCGTTCCACTGCCGCGTGTTGTGCAGCAGCACGTAGAGCCCCCCGATCTGGCGGACCCACGGATAGAACGACCAGTTGTAGCTGCTCGAGCGGCCGCCGGAGCGCACGACCGCGCCGGTGGTGGTGAAGGTGTGGGTCTGCTCGGCCCGGGCGACCGGGTTGCGCCGCCAGCGCAGGTACGGCGAGAGCACGATCCCCATGAGGGCCGTGACCACGGCGGCCAGGAGGCCGATCCACCACTCCCGGGACGCGTAGACGATCCCGAGGCCGATCATGGTGGGCCCGAGCACGTGCTCGGGGTTGCGCATCGAGGCGGCGAACGCGGCGCGGCGGTATTCCTGCTCGGTGAGCGTGAAGGTCACGGTGACCGGCGCCGTGGAGCTGCCCCGCCCGGCGTCGCCGCCCCGCCCGCGCTCGCCGTCCAGCCCGGCGCTGCTGCGCCCGGGGCGCGG
>JBJXGF010000370.1:0-21323 GCA_046153015.1 Acidimicrobiales bacterium
CACGGTGCGCACCAGGCGACTCGGGTGCTCCGGCTCGCCCCACACGTCGCGCTCGATCTGCTCGAGGGAGCGGCGGTCGTCAGGCGGGCCTCTCCGCCGGCCCTCGGGCTTCGCCATGGGCGTGCTCCCGCCGGCCGCGCTGACCGACCGGAACCCGGCTTCAGGCCGGCGCGAACTGCTCGACCAGGGGCTGCACCCGGTCGAGGAACCGGTGGTGGGCGTCGGGCTCGTCGGGCGCGCTCAGCACCACCCGGCCGATGCCGAGCCCGGCGTAGCGCTCCAGCGTCTCCGCCGACGGACGGCCGAAGCAGTACATCGAGATCGGGATGGTGTCCGGGTCCCGGTCGGCGGCGACGACCGCGTCGCGGAACCACTGCAGGCCCTTGGCCACGTCCCGAAAGCCCACGTCGAGCGGGCACCACTCGTCGGCGTACTCGGCCACGTGGCGCAGGCCGATGCGGCCCTGGCAGCCCATGAGGATCGGCGGGCCCGACGGGCTCGTCGGCTTGGGGTACACCCACGACGGCGCCACGTTCACGTGCTCACCCCGGAAGCCGGCCTCGTCGTTCCCCCACAGCTCGCGCATCGCGGCGATCGTCTCGCGCATGGCGTGATAGCGCTGCGCCCAGGGGACCGAGGACACGTTGGCCAGCTCCTCCCGGTTCCAGCCCACGCCCACGCCGAGGCGCAGCCGGCCGTTGGACAGCTGATCCAGCGTGGCGACGGTCTTCGTGAGGTCGAGGATCTCGTGCTCGAGCACGAGGCAGACGCCGGTCACCAGCTTGAGCTCGGAGGTGGCCGCCGCCGCGGCGGCGAGCGACACGAACGGGTCGCGCATGTGCCAGTAGAACTTCGGCAGCTCCTCGCCGCTCGGGTGCGGGGTCTCCCGGCTGGCCGGGATGTGACTGTGCTCGCCGACCCAGAGCGAGTCGTAGCCCCGCTGCTCCAGATCCGCGGCCAGCTCGCCGGGCGCCACGCCATAGTCGCTGTTCGGTGACGCCAAACCAATCTTCATCGTCCCCCCCGAGGCTCGGCGGCCGCCGGAGCCGGCCGCCGGCTCTTTCTAGCGCGCCGGCGACGGTTCAGGCGCCGGCGGGGGCGGCGGCCCGCCAGTCGAGGCGGGGCACGTCGGCCCAGAGGCGTTCGAGCTGGTAGTAGTCCCGGGTTTCCTGCAGGAACACGTGCACCACGAACGAGCCGTAGTCCACCAGCACCCAGCTCGCCTGATCGAGGCCCTCGACCGCGGCGGGCCTGGCCCCCAGCTCGGCGACGCAGCGCTCGACCTCGTCGACGATCGTGCGCACCTGGCGGGCGTTGGCGCCGGACGTGATCACGAAGAACTCGGTGATCGACAGCACGTCGCCGACCTCGAGCACCACCGTGTCGACCCCGAGCTTGTCCGCCGCCGCCCGCGCCGCCGCGCCGGCCAGCTCGGCGGCCGGCCCGTGGTCACCGGCCAACAGCGCGGCCGCCTCTCGGAGTGCATCGTTCGTCCACGCCTGCGATGTTAGGCCCGGCGGCGGCCTCGGCGGGGCCGATCGGTCGCCCTCCCCCGTGCCGGCGCCCTACGGGGCCCGGTAGTCGGCGCCGATCAGCACGGTGACATCCACGTTCTCGTCGGTCACGTCGGCCAGGCTCGGCGCCGCCACGCCCAGCGCCTGGGCCAGGCCGGCGGCCTGCGCCTCCTTGGCCGGGTCGTAGAACACCACCTCGCTGGCGTCGTAGTCGAACCGGTCGGCGTTGCCGAAGATGGTGATCTCCGCGCCGAGCGGCACCAGCCGCTGCGCGGCGCCCAGCGTGACGACGCGCTCGCCGCGGCCGTCGAGCAGCCGCACCCGCAGCCGGGCCCCCGGCGTGGGGCCGACCGGGAACGGGATGACCCCGGCCACGAACCCGGGCAGCGCCCGTTGGTCCACCTGGTAGCTCACCTCCGAGCGCGCCGGGGCCGACGCCAGCGGCTCGACGGGCGCCACGGGCAGCGCCGGGTAGTCGACCGCCCCGGCCGCCAGCCGGCGCACGAAGGCCGCCACGGCGCCCTCCTCGCCCGGCGCGGCGGTGCGGCCGAGCGCGCCGAGCCACGACCGCCAGAACTGCTCGTGACGGTACAGCCGCGCCGGCTCGGCTTCGCCCGGGTTGCGGATCTCGAGGAACAGGGCGGCGTCGGCCGCCGGGAGCACGATCGGGTCGCCCCGGAAGCGGACCTGGGGCCGCCCGTTGCGGTCCAGGGTCACCAGCGTCTCCGCGTTGGGCACCCGGAGGGGCGCGACCGGCGCCACCAGCGCGCTCAGCTCGTCACGCCCGACGGTCTCCACCCGGTCGATCGCCGCGTTGAACAGCGTCTCGACCCCCGCCTTCACCGCCGCCTCGCCGCCGGAGCGCCACAGCTCGGTGAGCGGCCGCGGCGGACCCTGGCCCTCGCCCGGGGCGAGCGTGGCGGTGGGCAGGAACACCACCGCCCCCCCGCCCTGGGCCGAGCCGAGCGCCGCCAGCGTGAACGACACGGCCTCTTGCTCGGCGTTCTCCTGCACGAGCAGCAGCGTGGGGGTGGGCGTGACCAGCGCCTGATAGCCCGCCGAGTCCGGGCTCTGGCCCACCGAGACCGCCCGCCCGTCGCGGCGCTCGAGCGACGCCCGGAACCCGATCAACGTGAGCGCCGGTATGAGCCCGATCAGCACGGCCATGGTCGAGGCGAAGGCGATCCGCCGGGTGGGGCGCGAGAACCGCTTCGGGCGCAGCCTCGGCGGCACCGGCTCCCAACGAGGGCGGATCGTTTCGGGTGGGGGGGCGCCGCCCCCGCTCGACGGCGTCCGGTCAGTCACCGTCACCGTCGAGACGATAGAGCATGCGCTCCTCGATCAACGCGCGCACCGGTTCGGGCACGAGGAAGCGCAGCGGCCGGCCTTGCGCCGCCCGCGCCCGCAGGTCGCTCGAGGAGATGCCGAGCAACGGGATCTCCACGCGGTGCGCGGACCACTCCCCCACCTCGGGCAGCGGCGAACCCCCGGGGCGATCCACAATTACCAGCTCGGCGAGCGAACGCACCTCGTCGAGGCGGCGCCAGGTGGGCAGGCCCGCCGCCGCGTCGGCGCCGACGATGAGGAACAGGCGACGCGATGGATCCTGCGCATGCAGCGTCTGGAGCGTGTCCGCGGTGACGGATTCGCCGCCTCGGCGGATCTCGATATCGCAGGCCTCGAGGCCATCGACCTCGGCCACCGCCGCCTGGACCATCGCAAGGCGATCTTCGGCTGAGCAAATGTGCCTAGAACCCTGCTTTTGCCACGGAATGTTGGCTACAACGAGAGCGACTCGATCGAGAGAAACGACGTGCAACGCATTTACTGCGGCCACCAGGTGGCCGATATGTACTGGGTCGAACGTCCCGCCGAAGACGCCGAGCCGCTCCCCCGGAGCGCTCACGGCGTGGTCACCGCGGCTCCCGACGGGCGCCAGACGTGGGCAAGCACAACCGCATTCAACATCAGACTGAAATCACATCCCTGTGGTTTCCGTTGGTACAGGTGATATGAGCGACTCGGTTGGACAGTACCTGAACGAAATCGGCCTCGTTCCCCTGCTCACGGCCGAGGAGGAGCGCGAGCTCTCCCAGACCATCGAGCAGGGCCAGCGGGCGCGCCGCCGGCTCGCTCGGGGCGAGGAATGCCATGAGCTGCGCAACGCGGTCGACGATGCCGAGCGTGCGAAGGATCGGTTCATCCGGGCCAACCTGCGCCTCGTGGTGAGCGTGGCCCGCCGCTACCCGCTGCCCCCGTCGATGGAGCTCCTGGACCTGATCCAGGAGGGCAACCTGGGCCTCGAGCACGCGGTCGACAAGTTCGACTGGCGCAAGGGCTTCAAGTTCTCCACCTACGCCACGTTCTGGATCCGCCAGGCCATCGGCCGGGCCCTCGACCAGAAGGCCAGCCTGGTGCGCCTCCCCGGCGACCGTTCGGCCAGCCTGCGCGCCGCGCTGCGCCAGGTGTCGGGCGACGGCGACGAGCTCGACGACGAGCACGCCCGCCTGCACCGCCTCACCACGCCGACCTCGCTGGACCGCACGATCGGCGACGACGACTCGAATGAGCTGGTCGACCTGCTGCCCGACGCCATGCCGAGCCCGGAGCAGGAGGTGGTCGCCCGGGTCGAGGAGCAGCTCGTGACCGACCTGCTCGACGTGCTCGACGCCCGCGCCCGCTACGCGGTGGAGCAGCGCTTCGGCCTCATCGACGGCCGCAAGCGCAGCTACCGTGAGGTGGGCGAGGAGCTGGGCGTGACCGCCGAGGCCGCCCGCCGCCTGGTGAAGCGGGCCGTGAGCGCGGTGCGCGACCAGGCCGCGCAGACCATCGACGCCGCCTGAGCCCGACTGCGGGCGGGGCTAGCCTCGCCCGCATGGCGACCACCCACCGGCTCACGATCGACGATGCGCGGGCCTACCTCGCCGAGCACCACCGGGCGGTGCTGCACACCTACCGGCGCGACGGCGCCCCGCAGCTCTCACCGGTGGCGGTGGGCGTCGACGCCGAGGGCCGGGTCATCATCTCGACGCGCGACACGGCGATGAAGACCAAGAACCTCGAGCGCGACCCCCGCGCCGCGGTGTGCGCATTCCCCGACGCGTGGACCGGGCGGTGGCTGCAGGTCGACGGCACGGTCGAGATCGTGCGCCGGCCCGACGCCATCGAGGCCCTCGTCGACTACTACCGGCGCGTCGCCGGCGAGCATCCCGACTGGGACGACTACCGGGCAGCCATGGACCGCGATCGGCGGGTGCTGCTGCGCCTCACCATCGAACGCGTCGGGCCCACCGTCTCGGGGTGAGCAGGGCCGCCCGCCGCCCGGGTCACCTAACCGCTTTGCGTCTCGGCCGGGGCGGCGGCAGGCTTACGGAGTGAGCGCAACGTGGACCCCGTCGTCGTGGAGAGACCTGTCGGCCGCCCAGCAGCCGGAGTGGCCGGACGCCTCCGCCTATGACCACGCGCTCAAGGTGCTCGGCGGGATGCCCCCGCTCGTCTTCGCCGGCGAGGCGAGGGATCTCACCGACCGGCTGGGCGCGGTCTGCGAGGGCAAGGCCTTCCTGCTCCAGGCGGGCGACTGCGCCGAGTCGTTCAACGACTTCACCGCCGACAAGATCCGCGACAAGCTGAAGGTGATCCTTCAGATGGCGGTCGTGCTCACCTACTCCTCGGGTGTGCCGGCCGTGAAAGTCGGCCGCATCGCCGGGCAGTTCGCCAAGCCCCGCTCCAAGCCCACCGAGACCGTCGACGGGCTCGAGCTGCCGTCGTTCCGCGGTCACATGGTGAACGACGACGCGTTCACCGAGGGGGCGCGCCTCGCCGACCCGCTGCGGCTGGTGACCGCCTACAACCAGTCGGCGTCCACGCTGAACCTGCTGCGTGCCTTCACCAAGGGCGGCTTCGCCGACCTGTCCCGGGTGCACGCCTGGAACCAGGAGTTCGTGGCCAGCTCGCCGGAGGGCCGCCGGTACGAGGAGGTGGCCGACGGGATCGACAAGGCGCTGCGCTTCATGCGCGCCTGCGGGGTGACCACCGCCGGCCAGCCCGAGCTCCATCAGGTCGACTTCTACACCAGCCACGAGGGCCTGATCCTCGGCTACGAGGAGGCCCTGACCAGGGTCGATTCGCTCACCGGGGACTGGTACGACTGCTCCGCCCACATGATCTGGATCGGCGAGCGGACCCGCCAGCTCGACGGCGCCCACGTGGAGTTCTTCCGCGGCATCCGCAACCCGCTCGGCGTGAAGGTCGGGCCCGGCGTGACCGCCGACGAGGTGATCGCCCTGAGCGACGCATTGAACCCCGAGCGCATCCCGGGCCGGCTGACCGTGATCACCCGCATGGGTCACGACAAGGTGGCGCAGGTGCTGCCCAAGCTGCTCGACACCGTGCGTGACAGCGGCCGGCCGGTGGTGTGGACGTGCGACCCGATGCACGGCAACACCTTCACCGCCGCCGGCGGGCTGAAGACCAGGCACTTCGACCACGTGATGGCCGAGATCGAAGGGTTCTTCGCCGCCCACCGGGCCGTCGGCACGTGGCCCGGCGGGCTGCACTGCGAGCTCACCGGCGACAACGTGACCGAGTGCCTGGGCGGCGGCGACGAGCTGGTCGAGGACCACCTCGAGATGCGCTACGAGACGGTGTGCGACCCGCGCCTCAACGCCCGCCAGTCGCTCGACCTCGCCTTCCGGGTCGGCGAGCTGCTGGCCGGCTCCTGAGCGCTACCCGTAGCTGACCCCGAGCCCGGCTCGGGCGTCCTGCTGGATCCCGTACTGCGGGATCGGATAGCGCAGCCCGTTGCGGGCCAGCGCGTCGCAGCCGGCCAGCATCTTGGGGAGGTACTGCGGGGGCATGGCCAGCAGCAGCTCGTCCTCCATCACGCCGCCGTAGCGGCGCTCGGCGAAGCAGGGGATCGACACCGACGGCTCACCGGTGGCCAACGCCCGACCCCACGAGTCGGCGCACGCGGACTCGCCGACGCAGCCCCAGTCGAACTTCTTGTACCCCGCCCATTGCAGGCCGTTGATCATGATGATCGTCTGCGCCGGCGTGGCGTAGATCATCACGATGTCGGGCGGGTCGAGGCGGCCGCTGGCCAGCGGCGACACCGCCATCGCCGCATACTTGCCGTGGGGCACGCAGGTCATCGCCAGCTGGTGGGCGTGGGAGTCCTCCAGCGTCTCGTACCACACGCCCTTCATCCGCTTGCCGGACAGCCACTCCTCGTCCTGAGGGCCGAGACCGATCACGGCTCGGCATTGGTCCCCGACGAGCTCGGGTGCGCTGACCCCGACCGTCCACCCCAGCCGGCAGGCCTGAGCCACGATCTGGTCGGTGGTGTGGACGTCCTTCGGGCGGCGGATCTTGGGGATCGCCTCCATCGCCTCGACCGTCTCGAACAGCTTCATCCCGATCGGGGTCGTGCGTATCCGCAGCAGACGCGTGAGGTCGTCCAACAGCTTCGGCCAGTCGTAGGCCCCCGGGCCGGCCGCGCCGGCGATGCTCACGCCCTGTTCGGTGGTGCTCATGGGCGGATCGTAGTCAACGTTTGGTCGGGGTCTCGGCCGGCAGCCCGGCCAGGTGCGCCGCGTCGTTGTAGCGGACGAGGCGCATGCGCTGATGGTGCGAGCGGGCCGGCCCCGTGGCGGCGAACTCGGTGATCGAGGTGTTGAGCGTCCAGAGGTCGAAATGGGTCCGCATCCCGAGCCCGAGGAGCGAGCGCATGGCCACGTCGATCACGCCGCCGTGGCAGGCGACGAGCACGGTGGCGCCGCAATGCTCGGCCAGCAGCCGGTGCAGCACGCGGTCGACCCGGTGATGGAACTCGGCCGGGCTCTCGGCCCCGGGGCACATCGGCCGATGGGGTTCGGCGGGGCCGGCCGGGCTGCCGTACTTGGCGACGAACGCGTCGAAGGTGAGCCCGTCGCTCTCACCGGGGTGCATCTCGCTCAGGTCGGCGTCGGCGGCGATGGGCAGGTCCCCGAGGCCGGGGGCGAGCACCTCGGCGGTCTCGTACGCTCTCGGCAGAGTGCTCGAGCAGAGCACGTCGACGTGGGGTTCGTGGCCGGCCTCGAACCGCTTGCGCAACGCCGCCGCCTGGCGGACGCCGAGCGGCGAGAGCCCGCTGCAGGTCCGCGGCCCGCCGATCGTGCGGGCCACGGTGACCTTGCTCTCGCCGTGGCGCACGAGCAGCAGCCGGGTGGTCACGCGCTCGCTCGACATGGCTCCCATGGTGGCGCCCGCAGCGGCCCGGCCACCGGATGATCGGCGGCCGGATCGCGTGCGGTGCGCGCTGCGCCCGCGACGAGATCAGGCGCTACACGAGGTTGTCGATGAAGGCCTCGAGCTGGCGGAGGTTGCGGACCTCGAACACGCCGTTGCAGTGCTGGCCGTACTCCCCGACGATCGAATCGCCCGTGTCCCAGTACGAGCGGGGCTCGGGGTTCAGCCAGAACACGCTGCGGGCCTTCTTCTGCACGTTCTGGATGATCCAGGACTGGCTGGCGTGGTAGTTGTTGCGGGCGTCGCCCAGGATCATCACGGTGGTCTTGGGGCCCACGTCGCGGGCGTAGTTCTCCCAGAACACCTCGAAGGCGTGGCCGTAGTCGGAGTGCCCGTCGACCCACACCACGTCGGCCTCGGTGTTGACGCGGTGCACCGCGTCGACGATGTCCTCCACGCCTTCGAAGAAGCGGGTGACCTCGTCGAGGCCGTCGATGAACACGAACGCCCGCACCTTCGAGAACTGGCTCGAGATGGCGTACACGAGGTGCAGCGTGAACCGGGCGAACGCGGCGACCGAGCCGGAGATGTCGGCCACCACCATGATCTCGGGCTTGTTCGGCCGGGGGTGCTTGAACCGCGGCTCGGCCGGCACGCCGCCGTAGGACAGCGAGTTGCGGACGGTCTTGCGGAAATCGAGCGGGCCGCGGCGCTTGTGCTTGCGCTTGCGGGCCAGGCGGGCCTGGAGCTTGCGGGTGAGCGGGTAGATCGCCTGGCGGAGCTTGGCCATCTCCTCCCGGCTGGCGTGCATGAAGTCGACGTCTTCGGGCAGCGGCTTGCGCAGCGTCTTGGCCATGGCGTCGATGCCGCGATCGGCCACGAGGCGACGGCGGATCTCGGCCTCGACCTCCTGGCGGAGCTGCTCGATGCGCGACTCGTACTCGTCCTGCTCGAGGCGCTCCTCGAGCGGCGTGAGCACGCCCTCCGAGCGCTCCCGGGAGGCGTCCATCAGCCGGCGGAGCATGTTGTCGAGGTCGAGGTTGCGCAGCGTGCGATACAGGTAGTACGTGCCGCCGACCGGCCGGCCGGGCTCCATGCCGGCGAAGCGGCGGACCGACTCGCGGGCGATGGCCCGCAGGGTGGTCTTGTCGTCGCGCAGCAGCGCCTGGAAGAGCATCTCGGCCAGCTCCTCGGCGGTGAGGCGCCGACCGCCGGAGCCTCCCATGCCGGGCTGGTCGCCCTCGCCCTGGCCCTCCTGGTCGCCGTCGCCGTCCTCGTCGAGGTCGCCGTCGAGCTGGTCGTCGCCCTGACCGTCGCCGCCGAGCTCGTACTCCTTGCCCCGCAGCGAGAAGTAGACCTCGAAGATCGTCTCGAAGGCCTTCCAGTGCTGCTGGTTCTTCACCATGGTGGCGGCCAGCGCGTACTTGAACGCCTCGCGGTCCCCGAGCGGCGTGTGCATGACCGCTTCCATCGCGTCGAGGTTCTCGGTGAGGCTCACCGGAATGCCCGCGGCGCGCAGCTCGCCAATGAAGCCGTTGAGCAGCTCCAGCAGCGGGTGGGGCTGGCCGGCGCCGCCGGCGCCGCCCGGCGTCTGCTCGACGACGGTCACCGCGTGGCCTTCCAGCTCGAACCCTCCGAGGAGAGCTCCTTGACGGCCTTCGAGATGTCGCTCTGGTACTTGAGCAGGATGTTGATCGTGTCGATCGCGTCGCTGGCGGTGACCGAGTTGATGCCGAGCAGCACGAGGGTGCGGGCCCAGTCGAGCGTCTCGGAGACCGACGGCGCCTTCTTCAGCTCGAGCTGGCGGATCGAGCGGACGATGCGGGCGATCTGATCGGCGAGGTTCTCGCTGATGTCGGGCACCTTGGTGGTGACGATCTCCCGCTCGCGGTCGAGGTCGGGATAGTCGATGTGGAGGAACAGGCAGCGCCGCTTGAGGGCCTCGGACAGCTCCCGGGTGTTGTTCGAGGTGAGGAACACGAGCGGGATCTGCTTGGCGGTGATCGTGCCCAGCTCGGGGATCGACACCTGGTAGTCGGAGAGAACCTCGAGGAGCAGGGCCTCGGTCTCGATCTCGACGCGGTCGACCTCGTCGATCAGCAGCACCACCGGGTCGTCGGCGCTGATCGCCTCCAGCAGCGGGCGGGTCAGCAGGAACTCGTGGTCGAAGATGTCCTCTTCGATCTGCTTCCAGTCCTTGCCGTCGCTGTCGGTGACCCGCTCGGCCTGGATGCGCAGCAGCTGCTTCTTGTAGTTCCACTCGTACAGCGCCTTGGCCTCGTCGAGGCCTTCGTAGCACTGCAGGCGGATGAGGCGGGCCCCCGCCATCTCGGCCACCGACTTGGCGAGCTGCGTCTTGCCCGTGCCCGCGGGGCCTTCGATGAGCACCGGCTTGCCGAGGCGGTCGGCAAGGTAGACCACGCCGGCGATGCCGTCGTCGGCGAGGTACTGGACGCTTCTTAGCGACTCACGAACGGCCGGGACGGACTCGAAGCGGTAATCCATGGCGGGAGCGTAGCCAAGCCCCGCCCGCCGAAGATAATTCCAATCGCTCCCGCCGATCGCCGGCCAGAGGCCGCTCAGCGCTTGCTCTGGGGCTGCGCCCCCAGACCCCATCGGCGCCCGGCTCGCTGCGCTCGCGCGTGCGCCCGGCTTCGCTTCGCTCAGCCGCGCTTGTTCTGGGGGCTGCGCCCCCAGACCCCATCGGCGCCCGGCTCGCTGGCGCTCAGCCGCGCACGTGGCCGGCGCCGTGGATCACGTACTTGAGGGTGGTCAGCTCGCGCAGGCCCATCGGGCCGCGGGCGTGGAGCTTCTGGGTGGAGATGCCGATCTCGGCCCCGAAGCCGAGCTCCTCCCCGTCGACGAAACGGGTGGAGGCGTTGACCAGCACGGCCGCCGCGTCGACCTCGGCGGTGAACCGTTCGGCGGCGGCGAGGTCGGCGGTGACGATCGCCTCGCTGTGGCCGGACCCGAAGCGGGCGATGTGGGCGATCGCCTCGTCGAGCGAGTCGACCACCTTGACCGCCAGCTTCAGGTCGAGGAACTCGGTGGCGTAATCCTGCTCGGTGGCGGCGCCCGCTCGGGGCGCCAGGGCGCGGGTGCGCTCGCAGCCGACCAGCTCGACCCCGGCGAGCACGTGGTCGAGGCGGGGCAGCAGGTCGGGCGCTGCAGCGCGGTGCACGAGCAGCGACTCGGCCGCGTTGCACACCGAGGGCCGCTGGGTCTTGGCGTTGAGCACGATCGCCTCGGCCATGGCGAGATCGGCTGAGGCGTCGATATAGACGTGGCAGTTGCCATCCCCGTCGATCACGTACGGCACGGTGGCGTGCTCCCGGATCGAGGCGATGAGCGAGGGGCCGCCGCGCGGGATCAGCACGTCGATCGCCTCTCGGAGCTGCATGAACTCGACCGCCGCCTCCCGGCTGGTGTCCTCCACCAGCACCACCGAATCCTCCGGGAGGCCCGCCTTCGCCACGCCTTCGCGGAGCGCGGCGGCGATCGCCACGTTCGACTCGATCGCGCCCGACGAGCCCCGCAGGAACGCCGCGTTGCCGGACTTGACGCACAGGCCGGCGGCGTCGGAGGTGACGTTGGGCCGGTTCTCGTAGATGATCGCCACCACGCCGAGGGGCACCCGCACCCGGCGAACGGCCAGGCCGTTCGGCCGGACCCAGCCATCGGCGATCTCACCCACCGGGTCGGCGAGCGCCGCCACCTTGCGCAGGCCCCCCGCCATGGCCTCGAGCTTGCCGGGGGTGAGCGCGAGCCGGTCGACCACCGTGGCCGACGCGCCGTCTCGGCGGGCCCGCTCCACATCTCGCCCGTTGGCGGCCAGGATCTCCTCGCTCCGCTGCACCAACAGATCGGCGGCGGCGAGCAGCGCCGCGTCCTTCGCGTGGGTGGTGGCGGCAGCAAGCGCCCGGGAGGCGGTCTTCGCCCGGAGGCCGAGGGTGCGCAGGCGATCGGCGGATGACTCCACGCTGGGAGAGGCTACCGCTCCCCCGGCGCTCCCCTCTCGCGCTCGGCGGCGGCCAGCTACCCTCGCACTGTGCGCCGCGACACGCTGGAGGAGGCCGTCAGCGCGTTCGTCGAACGGGTGGGCGGCGCCCTCGCGGAGGTCGGCGCCGCGGCCAACGCCCTCACACCCGAACGCGCCCGCCACGACGCAGCGGTGGAGGCGTTCAACGTCGCCGCTGCGTTCGTCGACTGCGGCGGCCGCCACACCGACCAGCAGATCTGGGCGCTCACCCGGGCGTTCGCGCCCCACCTCGACACCGGCCTCGCCGGCGCCACGCCCGACCAGGTGCGAAAGGCCGGCCTGCTCGCCCAGAAGCGCCGCTGGCTCGACGCGCCGTCGCTGCTCTTCGACACGCTCACCCAGTACGACCAGCAGCGCGGCACCGCGTTCGGCCGCCTCTACTACGACCGGGCGCTGGCCGTGGCCTACAGCGTGGCCGCCGCCGACGTGGAGGTCACCCCCTCCGAGCTCGACGCGATCGAGTCGTTCCGGGCCAACCTCGGCGGCCGGCTGAAGGATCCCGGCGCGCTCGACGACGACTCCCCCGCCCGCGCCGCGCCCGGCGGTGAGGCGCCTGCGGGCCCCAAGGCGCCCGACCCGGCCGCGGGGCCGGTGCGGCCGCTCGAGGAGCTGCTGGGCGAGCTCGACGCGCTGGTGGGCATGGCCGAGGTGAAGGCCGAGGTCAAGCTGGTGACGAACCTGCTGCGGGTGCAGCAGCTGCGCCGGGAGCGCGGCCTGCCGGTGCTCGAGACGAGCCGCCACCTGGTGTTCACCGGCAACCCCGGCACCGGCAAGACCACCGTGGCCCGGCTCCTCGCCCAGATCTACCGCACCCTCGGCGTGGTGTCCCGAGGCCAGCTCGTCGAGGTCGACCGCTCGGCGCTCGTGGCCGGCTTCGTCGGCCAGACCGCGCCCAAGGTGGTCGCCGCCTTCGACCGCGCCGACGAGGGGGTGCTGCTCGTCGACGAGGCGTACGCCCTTGCCCGGGGCAACGAGAACGACTTCGGGCAGGAGGCGATCGACACGTTGGTGAAGCTGATCGAGGATCGGCGCGACCGGGTGGTCGTGATCGCCGCCGGCTACACCGACGAGATGGCGGAGTTCATCGACTCCAACCCCGGCCTGCGCTCGCGCTTTCCGACCACGATCTACTTCCCCGACTACTCGACCGAGGAGCTGGTGGAGATCTTCCGCCGCCAGGGCGACAAGCAGCGCTACTCGCCCGACGCCGAGGCGCTGGCCGCGGTGCGGGCCGTCTTCGACGCGCAGCCGCGGGACAAGGGCTTCGGCAACGCCCGCCTGGCCCGCAACCTGTTCGAGGCGGCGGTGGCCCGGCAGGCGTCCCGGGTGGTGCAGCTCAGCGCGCCGAGCGACGAGGACTTGTGCCGGCTCACCGCGGCCGACATCCCCGTCGAACCCTGACCCCGCGCCCCCAGTAGCCTCGGCAGCAATGAGCGACGCGAGCCGGGGGTCGATGGGGTCCGGGGGCGCGAGCTCCCGGAGTAAGCCATGAGCCTCGAGCCGCGCCGCGAGGCGTCGATCGCCGGGTCGCTCGTGTCGCCGGTCGGGCTCGGGCTTCTGGCTGCCGGCGCGGTGGTGGGCTGGCTGGCCGGCTCGCTGCTGGTCGGCGTGGTGCTCGGGGTGCTCCTGTGGGGGTTCCGGGTGGCCTGGGCGGCGATGCGCAGCGGCGCTCGGCCGGCCCGGGGAGCGCTCTCCCCGCCCCGGCTCGGGGCGCAGATCGACCCGTTCGCCGTGGGCGAGCCCTGGCGGAACTTCGTGCGGGGCGCGCTCCAGGCCCGCAACCGGTTCAACGAGGCCGTGTCCCGGGCCGGCGCCGGGCCGGTGCGCGAGCGTCTCGTGGACATCAGCCATCGCCTCGACCAGGGCGTGGAGCAGTGCTGGATCACCGCGCAGAAGGGTCAGCAGCTGCGCGAAGCCCGCAAGCGGATCGACACGAACGTGGTGGCGCAGCGCATCGCCGAGACCCGCCGCGCCGGCGGACCCGAGCTGTCCGACACCGCCGCCAAGACCGTCCGTGCGCTCGAATCCCAGATCGAGTCGGCGGCCCGCCTCGACGGGGTGATCGCCGACGCCGAAAGCCGGCTCAAGCTGCTCCAGGCGCAGCTCGACGAGGCGGTGGCGCGCGGCGTGGAGCTCACGGTCAAGGCCGGCGACCCGACCGCGCTGGCCGGCGTGGGCGACGACATCGACCACGTGGTGGAGGAGATGGAGGCGCTGCGCCTGGCGCTGGAGGAGACGAACGGCGGCGCCGCCGCCTAGCGGATCGGGCGCCCGCCCAGCAGGTCCCGCTGGTCCGGCCAACTAGACTCCGGTGTCATGCTCAAGCTGTTCCGCCGCTGGTGGAAGTACCTCACCGCCAAGCTCACCGGCTCCTTCAACGAGCGCGCCGACCCCAAGGTGCAGCTCGAGCAGGCGATCCTCGAGGCGCAGGAGCAGCACCGCCGCCTCACCGAGCAGGCGGCCAACGTGATCGCCAACCAGAAGCAGACCGAGCTCCGCCTCAACCGCAAGCTCGAGGAGTACGAGAAGCTCAACGCCAACGCACGCCAGGCCGTGATGATGGCCGACAACGCGGCGAAGGGCGGCGACGCAGCCAAGGCGCTGCAGTACACCCAGGCGGCGGAGGCCTTCGCCGGCAAGCTCGTGGCCGTCGAGGCCGAGATCGAGGACCTGAAGGCGCTGTCGCTGCAGACGACCCAGGCGTCCGACGCGGCGAAGGCGGCGGTGCAGCAGAACTCCTCCGCGCTGCAGAAGAAGCTGGCCGACCGCCAGAAGCTGATGGGCCAGCTCGACCAGGCTCGCATGCAGGAGCAGATGAACAAGGCGATGACCAGCCTTTCCGCCACCGTCGGCGAGGACGTGCCCTCCCTCGACGAGGTGCGGGAGAAGATCGAAGCCCGCTACGCCAAGGCACGCGCCGGCGCGGAGCTGCAGCAGAGCTCGGTCGAGGGGCACATGCTCGAGATCGAGCAGGCGGCCAGCAACACCGAAGCCCAGGCTCGTCTCGAGCAGATCCGGGCGCAGCTGGGCATCGGCGCCGCGGCGGCGGAGGCCCCCGCCCCCCAGGCCGGCGCCGCGCAGCCCGACCCAGCGAGCTAGCTCACCCCTCCCGTCCTTGGGGGCTTGCGCCCCCAGACCCCATCGGCGCCCGGCTCGCTGGCGCTCCCCGAGCGCCCCGGCTTCGCTTCGCTCACCCCTCCCGTCCTGGGGGCTGCGCCCCCAGACCCCATCGGCGCCCGGCTCGCTGGCGCTCCCCGAGCGCCCCGGCTTCGCTTCGCTCACCCGGGCACCAGGACGAGGTCGTCGCGGTGGATGACCTCGTGCGGTGCGCCGTTGGGGAGGGCGGCGGTGCGCCGGCCGAGCACGGCGGCGAGGCTGCCGGCGTCGAGGGCGACCAGGCCCTTGGCGAACACCTCGCCCGTCGGGTCGAGCACCTCGACCGCGTCGCCGGGCGCGAAACGGCCCCGCACCTCGACCACGCCGGCCGGCAGCAGCGACGCGCCCCGTTCGAGCAACGCCCGGCGGGCGCCGGCGTCGACCACGACCGAGCCGGCGGCCGGCGCCGCGAACGCGATCCACAGCTTCTTGGCGGTGAGCTTGCGCTCGTGGGGCAGCACGACTGTGCCCACCCCGGGCTGACCGGCCACGGCGTCGACGAGCACGCGCTCGCGCCGGGCGGCGGCGATCGTGGTGCGAACGCCCGACCACGCCGCCATCTTCGC
Source organism: Acidimicrobiales bacterium (assembly GCA_046153015.1). GTDB lineage: Bacteria > Actinomycetota > Acidimicrobiia > Acidimicrobiales > CAIXPF01 > JBJXGF01. The sequence continues at coordinate 15,501 of JBJXGF010000370.1, forward strand.
CGCCGCCAGCTTGCTGGCCATCCCCCCGCTGCCCCGCACGCTGCCGGCGCCGCCGGCCACCGCCTCGAGCGCGGCGTCGATCAGCACGATCTCCTCGATCAACGAGGCGCTGGCGTCGATGCGAGGGTCGGCGGTGAGCAGGCCCGGCTGGTCGGTGAGCAGCACCAGCAGGTCGGCGGAGATGAGATGGGCGACAAGGGCCGAGATGAGATCGTTGTCGCCGAAACGGATCGCGTCGTCGGCGACGGCGTCGTTCTCGTTGATGATCGGCACGACGCCGAGCTCGAGCAGGCGGAGCAGCGTGCCCCGGGCGTGCAGGTACTGGCTGCGGTCGAAGAAGTCGAGCGGTGAGAGCAGCACCTGGCCGCCGACGAGACCGTGACGGCTGAGCGCCTCGTCGTACACCCCCATGAGCCGGCTCTGGCCCACCGCCGAGAGCGCCTGCAGGGTCACCGCATCCCGGGGCCGAGCGGACAGTTCGAGCGCGGTGACGCCGGCGGTGATCGCGCCGGAGGTGACGAGCACCACGTGATGCCCGCGGCCCCGCACGTGGGCGGCCTCCGAGCACAGCTTCGCGATGGCGGCGCGGTCCACGCCGCCGGCTGGGTCGGTCACCGACGAGGTGCCGATCTTGGCCACGACGATCACGGGCGGGCCTCGTCCTCCTCGTAGTCGAAGCTGAACCCCCCGATGTGGACGGTGTCGCCGGCGCGGGCGCCCGCCCGGGCCAACGCCCGATCCACGCCCATGCTGCGCAGCCGCTGACGGGCGTAGTCGAGCGCGTCGGGATTGGTGAGATCGGACAGCGCCACCGCCCGTTCGGCCTGCCGGCCCCGCACGACCAGCTCCCCGCGAACGTCGCGCTCGACCCAGAACCCGACGGGTGCGGGCCGGTGGATCACCACCGCGTCGGACTCCGGCTCGGCGTCGCGGGCCGCGGTCACGAGGTCGGCCAGCCGGCCGGTCAGCTCCGCCAGGCCGAGGCCGGTCAGCGCCGAGATGCGCAGGCCCTCGAAGCTGGGCCACGGCGCGCCCGCCTGGCCCTCCGCGTCGGCCTTGGATCCCACCAGCAGCCGCGGCCGGTCGAGCAGCTCGGGCCGGTACCGTTCGAGCTCGGCCAGCAGCACCCGCTCCTGGTCGGCGGGGTCGAGCCCGTCGGGTGCGGCGAGATCGAGCAGCAGCACCATCGCCCGGGCCCGCTCGATGTGGCGCAGGAACCGGTGGCCGAGGCCCCGGCCCTCGCTCGCTCCTTCGATGAGGCCGGGGATGTCGGCCACGACGAACTCCCGGCCGTCGTCCAGGCGCACCACCCCGAGGTTGGGCTCGAGGGTCGTGAACGGGTAGTCGGCGATCTTGGGCTTGGCCGCCGACAGGCGCGAGATCAGCGTGCTCTTGCCGACGTTGGGGAAGCCCACCAGCGCCGCGTCGGCCATGAGCTTGAGCTCGAGGCGCAGCCAGCGCTCCTCGCCGTGCTCGCCCTGCTCGGCGAAGCTCGGCGCCCGGCGCCGGTTGGAGAGGAACCCGGCGTTGCCCTTGCCGCCCTGGCCGCCGGCGGCGGCGAGGAAACGGTCGCCGTGGCCGACGAGATCGGCCAGCGCCTCACCGTCCCGGTCGGTCACCACCGTGCCGACCGGCACCGCCACGCACAGGTCGGCGCCGGCCCGGCCGGCCTTGCGCTTGCCCTGGCCGTGGAGGCCGTTCTCGCCGCGCCGGTGCGGGTGGTCGCGAAACGCCAGCAGCGAGGCGACGTTGCGGTCGGCCACGAGCCACACGTCGCCGCCCTTGCCGCCGTCGCCGCCGTCGGGCCCGCCCTTGGGCACGTGGGCCTCTCGCCGGAACGACACGGCGCCCGCGCCGCCGTCGCCGCCGCGCACGTTGAGCAGGCACTCGTCGACGAACTGTGACACCCGGACAGATTAGGGGCCGGGCGCGTCACACCCGGTCCCTAAGCTCGCCGCGGTGGAGATCACCGAGCGAGCGGCGGCCTGGGCGGCCACCATGCAGGCCCACCGGAGGGACGAGGAGGGGCTCACCCTCGCCCACCGAGACTCCCGGGCCCGGATCGGCCGGGCCCCCGCCCTGGCCCGCGAACAGCGCGAAGCGCTCGAGGATCTGGCGTTGGCGGAGGGCGCGACCAGGGCCCGGGGGGCGGGGCAGCGGGCCTCGGCCGAGGCGGCCGATCCGCACCGCACCTGTTTCGAGCGGGACCGGGACCGCATCCTGCACGCCGCCGCGTTCCGTCGCCTGGCGGGCAAGACCCAGGTGTTCGTGTTCCCCGACGATCACCAGCGCACGCGGCTCACACACGCGTTGGAGGTGGCCCAGGTGGCGCGTTCGATCGCCCGGGCGCTGCAGCTCAACCTGGCCCTCACCGAGGCGATCGCCCTCGGCCACGACTGCGGCCACGGGCCCGGCGGTCACGCCAGCGAAGACGCGTTCGGCCCGTACGTGGCCGGCGGCTACGACCACGCGGTGTGGGGGGCCGACGTGGTGCTCGAGCCGCTGAACCTCTGCGCCGAGACGCTCGACGGGGTGCGCAACCACTCGTGGTCCCGCCCTGCGCCGTCTACGCCCGAGGGTGAGGTGGTGAGCTGGGCCGACCGCATCGCGTACGTGTGCCACGACTTCGAGGATGCCGTGTTCGCCGGGATCGTGGCCGAGGAGATGCTGCCGGCGCTCGTGCGGGAGCGCTGCGGACCCACCCGGCGGGAGCAGCTCGCCGCGTTCATCCACGGGGTGATCGCCGCCGGGCAGGACACCGGCCGGGTGGGCATGACCGCCCCGCTGGCCGAGGCGCTGGCCGAGTTCCGGCGGTTCAACTACGAGCGGATCTACCTGCGGCCGGCGTCGATCGCGCAGGGCGACGCGGTGATCGCCCTGCTCCGGGCGCTGGTCGAGCGCTACGCCGACCGGCCCAACCTGCTGCCCCCGGCTCGCGGGGCCGGGGGCCTGGCCGCGGGCTCACCCGGCGCCGCTCGGGCCGCGGTCGCCTACGTGGCGGGAATGACCGACCGCTTCGCCTGCCACGCCGCGGTCACCCTTCTCGGCTGGGACCCGGCCCGCCTTCCCCAGGGCATCGGGGCTCGCTGACCGGGCGGCGCCCGCCCGAGCACGCGATTCCGTGCGCGGGGTTCAGCGGGCGTCGAGCAGCGCGACGAGCCGGCGGGAGGCGACCAGCCGGTACGCGTCCTCCACCAACGCCTCGATCTCGCCCCAGTCGGGCGAGCGATCGAGACAGACGCCGATCCAGCCTCGCCCGCCGACGTAGGGCGGCCGGAAGAACCGGGCCGGGTCCTGCTCGATCAGCGCGGCCTGCGCCCCGGCGGGCGCCGGGCAGTGGAACGCGAGGTGGTCGGCGCCGTGATGATGGTCGTCGAGCATCACGAAGACCTTCTTGCCCCGCACGAACCACGTGGGCTCGCCGTGGCTCAGCCGCTCCTCCACCTCCGGCAGGCCGAGGCAGATGGCCCGCAGCCGATCGACCGCGGCGGGCCCGCCGGCCATGGCGGGGCCCCGCCGGGCCCGCTACTCGCCGGGCTGGATGTCGACGAGCCGACGGCCCTTGCGGAAGCCGAACTTCACCTTGCCAGGCGCGGTGGCGAAGAGCGTGTCGTCCCCGCCGCGGCCGACGTTCTCGCCGGCATGGAACCGGGTGCCGCGCTGGCGCACGAGGATGGCCCCGGCCTTGACCAGCGTGCCGTCGAAGCACTTGACGCCGAGGCGCTGGGCCTGTGAATCGCGGCCGTTGCGGGTGGAGCCGCCGCCCTTGGTCTTGGACATGGTCGCCTACCCCTTCGAGATGCCGGTGATCTCGATCAACGAGTGCCGCTGGCGATGACCCCACCGCCGGCGCTGGTTGGTCTTGTTCTTGTAGGTGAACCCGACGATCTTCGGGCCCTTGGTCTCGCCCAGCACCCGGGCCGAGACCGACGCGGCGGCGAGCTGCGAGGGGCTCGACACGACATCGGCGCCGTCGACCAGCAGGACGGGCGTGAAGCGAACCTCATCCGCCTCGCCGAGCAGCTCGACGTCGACCTTGTCGCCCTCGGCGACCCGATACTGCTTTCCGCCGGTCTTGATGACTGCGTACATACGGCCGTCCAGCCTAGCAGGGGCCGGCGGGAGTCGCCGGCCAGCGCAGGGAGCGCTGCACCTTACTCGAGCTCCTGCAGCAACTCCTTGTCGTGCACCAGGCCCAGGCCGCCGCAGTGCGGGCAGGGCTCGGAGAGGCTTTCGAGCAGACCCTCCCCGATCCGTTTGCGGGTCATCTCCACGAGGCCGAGCTCGGAGATGTCGAAGACCTGCGTGCGGGTCTTGTCGCGAGCCAGCGCCTCCCGGAACACCCGGACGGTCTCCTCCCGGTTGGCGCGGACCTCCATGTCGACGAAGTCGATCACGATGATCCCGCCCACGTCGCGCAGGCGGAGCTGCCGGGCGATCTCCACGGCGGCCTCGAGGTTGTTGCGGAACACCGTCTCCTCGAGACTGGAGTTGCCCACGTTCTTGCCGGTGTTCACGTCGATCACCGTGAGCGCCTCGGTGTGCTCGATCACGAGCGAGCCGCCCGAGGGGAGCCACACCTTGCGGTCGAGGGCCTTGCGGAGCTGCTCGGCCACGTGGTGGGCCTCGAAGATCGGCAGCCGCTCCACCGCCGGGTCCCAGTGCTCGACGCGGTCCTCCAGCTCGGGCGAGATGCTGCGCACGTAGTCGCGCACGTCCTCGAAGAGCCGCTCGTCGTCGATGATCACGCTGCGGTACTCGGAGTTGAACTCCTCCCGGATCACCCGCAGGGCCATGTTCGGCTCGGTGTACAGCAACGCCGGCGCCTTCGACCGCTTGGCCAGCTTCTCGATCGCGTCCCACTGCGAGAGCAAGCGCCGCACGTCGCGCTGGATCTCCTCGGCGGTCACGTTCTCCGCCGCGGTGCGCACGATCAGCCCGTGCTCGGGCGGCTTGACCGTGTCGAGCACGGCCCGCAGGCGGCGGCGCTCCTGGTCGGGCAGCCGCTTGGAGATGCCGTAGGTGCGGCTGTTGGGGATCAGCACCACGAACCGACCGGGCAGCGACACCTCCTGGGTGAGGCGCGCCCCCTTATGAGCGATCGGGTTCTTCGTGACCTGGCAGATGATGCTCTGCTTGGCCCGCAGCATCTGCTCGATGCGCGGCGGGCCCGACTCCTCGATGTCCTCCTTGTCCCAGTGGACATCGCCCCGGTAGAGCACGGCGTTCTTCGGCGTGCCGATGTCGACGAAGGCCGCCTCCATGCCCGGCAGGACGTTCTGAACCCGCCCGAGGTAGATGTTGCCGTGGATCTGCGAGACGTCGTCCTGGGGGCGGGCGACGTAGTGCTCGATCAGCTGCTTGCCCTCGAGCACCGCGATCTGCACGGCCTTGGGGTGCACGTGCACCGCCATGAGGTAGCGCCCCACCGGGCGGCCCTTGCGCTCCCGGCCGCGGCGGCTGGCCAGCACCTCCTCGCCGAGCTCGACCGGACCCTCGCCCAGCAGCGCCTCGACCGGACGGCCCGGCGGGCTCGGGGGGCTTGGGCGCGCCCCCCGCCCTCCGCGGCGGCGGCGGGAACGGCCCCCCGCGTCACCGGGCTCGTCCCGGCGGGCGGGCGGGGAGGCCGGCGGGGCGGGCAGCGTGTCGCCGATGCGGGGTTTGCGCCGCACGAGCGCCCGCTCGGCGGCCTCGGCCGACTGCGGCCGGCCCTCGAGGTGGCGATCGGGCAGATCGGGGTTGCGGTCCCCGCCGGGCTCGCGACCGGGTCGCAGGGCCCGCCGAGCGCGCGGCGCCTCGCCGTCGTCGCCCTGGTCGGGGTCG
>JBJXGF010000377.1:0-6692 GCA_046153015.1 Acidimicrobiales bacterium
CCGCCGGTTAGGCTGCGCAGCTGTGGGCGTGCGCCGGCGCCCGCCGCCCGTCCTCGCCGAAGCAACCGAGGTTGCGCCATCGTGGCATCGTCGCTGCGCGAGATCCCCACCGCTAACCGTGGTCGACCCCGCCGGGGTGAGCCTCGCCGGCCGCCCCGGCCGATCCTGCCGGTGGGCGCCGGGCCCCGCCCGCGCCGCCGAGGCGCGTTCGTGCTGCCCCGCCCCCGGCTCGACCTGCTGCTCCCGCTGGTGCTGGCGGTGGTGTTGATCGCGCTGCTGTTCAACGCCTGGCGCGACACCTGGGTGCAGAGCCGTCTGGTCGGCCTGGACGACGGCGCCGTGGTGCCCGCCGCTCGCCTGGCCGGCGCCGCGCTGGCGATCGACGTGACGCCCAGCAACCAGCTCGACCACGCCGTGTTCACCGTCAACGGCGCGGCCCCGCCCAGCCGCGAGGTGCGCGTCGAGCCCGGCCGGCTGTCGTGGAGCCCCCCGGCCGACCTGGCCGACGGCGACTACCGCCTCCGTCTCGAGGTGCCTCGACCGCCGTTCCGGGCCGCGGTGCGGGAATGGAGGATCACGCTCGACAGCCGCCCGCCGAGCATCGAGCTCGGCCCGGTCTCGCCCGCCGCGCTCGACGCGGCGGTCACGATCGAAGGCGTCGCCGAGCCCGGTGCGTCCCTGTCGGTCGACGGCGCCCCCGCCGCCCTCGACGCCGACGGGCGGTTCCGCCTCGCGTACACGGGGCCGCCGCGAGGCGGGGTGCGCCTCGAGGCGCTCGACCGGGCCGGCAACCGCTCCGAGCGCCGCGTGGTCGTGCCGGTGGCCTACCCCGCCACGCAGGGCATCCACGTGACCGCCGCTGCGTGGAACCACGCCGGGTTGAAGGCGAGCGTCCTCGACCTGGTGCGGGCGGGCAAGATCAACGCCGTCCAGCTCGACCTGAAGGACGAGGCCGGCGTGGTCGGCTTCGCCAGCCGCAACCCGCTGGCCGCCGAGATCGGCGCCGTGCAGGACCCGTACGACCTGGCGGCTGCGGTCAGCGAGCTGCACGGCCTCGGCGTGCGGGTCATCGGCCGGGTGGTGGCCTTCAGGGACCCGATCCTGGCCCGGGACGCGTGGGCGAAGGGCCGGCGCGACTGGGTGGTGCAGACGCCCGACGGCTCGCCGTACGCGGTCGGGTCGGGGCTGTTCACCAACTACGTGGTCGACGAGGTGCGCCGCTACAACCTCGACCTGGCCGGCGAGGCGGCTGCGCTCGGCGTCGACGAGATCCTCTGGGACTACGTCCGCCGGCCCGAGGGCAGCCCGTCGGCCATGCACGTGCCCGGCCTCACCACCGTCACCAGCGAGTGGATCGGCCGGTTCCTCGCCGACGGGCACGACCTGCTGCGCCCCCTCGGCGTCTACCAAGGCGCGTCGGTGTTCGGCATCGCCGCCTCCCGCGGCGACGCCGTCGGCCAAGACGTCGCCCTCATCGCCCGCCACACCGACTACGTGGCGCCGATGGTGTACCCCTCGCACTGGGGCAAGGGCGAGTACGGCGTGGCCGACCCGAACCGCCAGCCCGGCGAGATCGTGAAGGCCTCGCTCAAGGACTTCCAGGCGGTCGCCGGGCCCGCCGGAACCCCACTGAACCCGTGGCTGCAGGACTTCAGCCTCGGCGTGGCGTACGGGCCGAAGGAGGTGAGGGCGCAGATCGACGCCGCGCGTTCGCTCGGCATCGACAGCTTCCTCCTGTGGAGCCCCACCGTGCGCTACAACGACGCCGCGCTTGACCCCCTGCCCCGCTGAGCCGCCCCGGCGCGCCGCCCGGGCGGCGGAGGCGCGCCCCCACCGCCCGGACACGCGTTCACGCGGCGCGGTCCTCCGCCGCGGCGGCCTCCGCCCGAGCGGGCAGGTAGTGGCTGGCCAGCGGGCTGAACCCGTTGAAGCCCACGCTCGAGTAGGTGGTGGTGTACGCGCCGGTCGACATCAGCTCGAACCAGTCGCCCGGCGCCAGGCTGAGCGGAAGCCGGTAGTCGGTCTTCTGGTAGAGGATGTCGGCGCTGTCGCAGGTCGGCCCGGCGATGCACACCGGCCCGGTCGGGTCGCCGTCGCGGCTCGTGCGCACGCGATAGCGGATCGCTTCGTCCATGGTCTCGGCGAGGCCGCCGAACATGCCGACGTCGAGGTACACCCAGCGGCGCTCCTCGAGCTCGGACTTGCGGGCCACGAGAACGACCTCGCTGCGCATGACCCCGGCGTCGGCCACCAGGTAACGGCCCGGCTCGGCCATGATCCGCAGCTCGCCGCGGTCGGGCTCGCCGAGCCGGCGGCGCAGCGCCGCCGTGATCGACGCGCCGTACGCGCCGATCGGCGCGATCGTCGAGTCGTAGTGGGCGGGGAAGCCCCCGCCGAGGTTCACCACGTCGAGCTCCACGCCGCGGCGGCGCAGCTCGGCGCGCACCTTGGCCACCTCGGCCAGCGCGGGGCCCCACGCGTCGGGGTCGCGCTGCTGGGAGCCCACGTGGAACGACACGCCGACCGACAGCCCCGCCCCCGCCGCTCGGGCGAGCACCTCGACCGCCAGCGAGGGCTCGCAGCCGAACTTGCGGGAAAGGGGCCAGTCGGCGCCGGGGTTCTCGTTGCACAGCAGCCGGCAGCACACGAGCGAACCGGGCGCCGAGCGGATCACCTTGTCGAGCTCGGCGTCGCTGTCGATGGCGAAGACCCGCACGCCCTGCTCGTATGCCCAGGCGATGTGGCGTTCCTTCTTGATCGTGTTGCCGTAGCTGATGCGGGACGGGTCGATGCCCTCGGCGAGGCACAGCTCGATCTCGGCCGGGCTGGCCACGTCGAAGCTGCCGCCCAGCGCGTCGACGAGGCGGAGGATGGGCGCGGCGGGATTGGCCTTGACCGCGTAGAACAGCTCGGCGAAGGGCAGCGCCCCCGCGAGCTGACGGTACCGCTCCGCGACGACGTCGAGGTCGACGACGAGGAAGGGCGTGGGGAGATCGGTCTCGGCGAGGAAGCGCTCGAGCCGCTCGGTCAGCGGGAAGCCGATCCGGCCGGCGGCGTCGTGGCCGACGCTCTCGCCGGTGTGCAGGCGCGACCGCGCCGTCAACGGGCCGCCTGGTGGGCCATCGCGCGCCGCCACCCGACCCCGACCAAGCTGTCGTTCATGGATTCGGGTATCGCCGACTTCGCTTCGGCGGTGGTCGCCGACGTGCAGGTGGACGTTGACTGCACCAGGGCAGTAACGCAGCGGAACATGGACATGACGTGGTTCCTTCCGGTGGGTGGACGAGGAGGCGGGGCGAAAGCCATCGCCCGATGCCGTCCTGACGCGGTGCGGCCGCGCAGGGCTCGTCATTCTTATCTGCGACGAGCCCGCGATGCGACCGTTGGGAGCCAACAAACGAAGGCGTCCGCTGATTCCACGCGCGGGCCCGGATTAGCCTGACGGCCATGGCCGTCAAGCGGGCGTTCCACATCAACGTCAACTGCACCGACTTCGAGCGCTCGCTCGAGTTCTACCGCTGGCTCGGCTTCGAGATCGTCAACGACCTCGGCGAAGGGGGGAACCGGGGCATTCAGCAGGGCCTCGGCATGTCCGAGCGGCCCGTCGGGCGGGCGGCGCTGCTCCAGGCCGTGGGCGACGACCCCCGCGGGCTGCGCATCGACCTCATCGAGTGGAAGAAGCCCCGCGTGGAGGGCCGCGCCTACCCGCACCTGTGGCACGCCGGCCTCGCCCGCCTGGCGCTGCTGTGCGACAACCTGCTCGAGCTGTGCGAGCAGGCCGCCGAGCGGGGCGTGGAGCTGGTCTCGGCCCCGGTGATCGTCGAGAACCCCAACGGCACGACCGACGGCTGGGTCTGCCTCTACGACCCCGACGGCACGGTGATCGAGCTGATCCAGTTCAAGAACGCAGCGGCGTGATGGCGCCCGAGCCGACCCTGCCGCCCCTCACCCCGGCCGGGTTCTCCACCCATGTGGCCAACGTCGGCATCCGCGACGACACGGCCGATTTCCTGGTCATCGCCTCGGATCGACCCGCCGCCGCCGCTGGGGTGTTCACCCAGTCCCGCTTCGCGGGCCCCTCGGTGCTGCTCTCGCGGGCCCACCTCGCCGCGTCGCCCACCGCTCGGGCCATCGTGTCGATCTCGAAGAACGCCAACGTAGCCAACGGCGCCCAGGGCGACGCCGACGCCCGGGAGGTGGCGGCCGGCGTGGCCGCCGCGGTCGGCGCCGCCGCCGAGGAGGTGCTGATCGGCTCGACCGGCGTGATCGGGCGGCCCTACCCGATGGACAAGGTCCGGGCCCATCTCGCCGCCCTCGGCGCGCCGCCGTACCCGGAGTCGGACTTCGCCGCCGCGGCCCGGGCGATCATGACCACCGACACCGTGCCGAAATGGGCCTCGGCCCGGGTCGGGTCGGCGGTGGTGACCGGCATCGCCAAAGGCGTCGGCATGATCGAGCCGAACATGGCCACGCTGCTCACCTACTTCTGCACCGACGCCTCGCTCGATCCCGCGGCGCTCGAGGTGATCTTTCGCCGGGTGATCGACGCCACGTTCAACTGCGTGTCGGTCGACACCGACACCTCCACCTCGGACACCGCCCTGATCCTGGCCAACGGCGCCGCCGGGCCGGTCGAGCCGGCCGCGTTCGAGGCGGCGCTCGGCGAGGTGGCGTTGGCGTTGACCAAGATGGTCGCCCGCGACGGCGAAGGCGCCACCAAGCTGATCGAGGTGCGGGTCGACCACGCGGCCGACGCCCGCCAGGCGAAACGGGTGGCGAAGTCGATCGTGAACTCGCCGCTGGTGAAGACGGCGGTGCACGGCGCCGACCCCAACTGGGGGCGGGTGGCGATGGCGGTCGGCAAGTGCCACGAGGAGACCGACATCGACCAGCGGCGCGTGGTGATCCGCTTCGGCTCGCTGCCGGTGTACCCGGCCCCGCCGGGCGGGGCCGACCTGGCGCAGCTCAGCACGATCATGAAGGCCGCCGAGGTGCTCATCCACGTGTCGCTCGGAACCGGCGACGCGGCCGCCACCGTGTGGGGCTGCGACCTCTCCGACGGCTACGTGCGCATCAACGCCGACTACACGACCTGAGCGGGGCGTTCACACGAGGAAGTTGTGGAACTGCCAGGGGTCGTCGCGGTCGACGCTGCGGCCGTCGAAGCCGGCGTAGAGCTCGTTGGCGGTGCTCACCGGGTCCCAATCCACCGCGTCGCTCCAGAACGTGCCGAGGTAGGGGTAGGCCACGTCGAGCACCTCGCGCCAGGGCAGGTTGTCGGGCACGTTCACGCCGCGTTCGGGGTGGCGGATCATCCACTCCACGCAGCCCAGCACCGACGCCGCCACCTGCAGGGTGGTCGCGTTCTGGTGCGGGGCCACGGCACGCGTCTCGCCGATCGAGAGCAGGCTCCCGGTCCACCACGCCTTGTAGTCGTGGCCCATCAGCAGCACCCCGAGCCGGTCCTCGCCCGAGGTCACCTCGTCGGTCACGATCCGCTGGCGCTCCTGCAGCCGCCAGCGCCGCATCTCGAGCTCGTGGAGGCTGTTCAACGCCACGTCGGCCGGGCAGTAGGCGTAGTGGACGGTCGGCCGGTAGATCGGGGTGGGCCCGTCCCACACGGTGAGATGGTCCGAGATCGTGAACGCCTCGCCGTGGCGCACGACCATCCCGGTGATCTCGCAGTGCGGCACCCAGGAGCGCACCCACGTCTTGATGCCGGGCTGGGGCAGGCAGATCTGGTTGCCCGGCCCTTCCCCGCCGTGGCGGGACGCCCCGAGCGGCATGCGCTTCTCGTGGGTGCCCCAGCCAAGCTCGGCGGGGGTGATCCCCTCCTCGTAGAAGCCCTCGACGCTCCAGGTGTTCACGAACTCGTCGACCTCTTTGGGCCGGTCGGTGATCTGGGTGTCGCGCTCGGCGATGTGGATCACCTTCACACCCAGCTCCAGCGCCAGCAGGTTGTAGGCCTCGGCCGCCATCGCGTGCTCGAGCGCCCGGCGCCGGCCCTCCACGGCGCGGCCCTCCCGCAGGGCCCGCTCGCCGATCTCCCACAGCGCCCGCTTGGTGAAATGGGACACGAGGCCCGGGTTGGCGCCGTGCTCGATCACCGCGGTGGGCCCCGGGCGGTCCCACTCCCGGACCAGGCGGCGCACGGCCATGTGCCGCACGTACAGCGTCCGGTCGAGCGGGTGCTGCTCGGCCATGCCCGTGTACGGATCCCAGAGCTCGACCGAGGTGTTCACGTACATCACCCCGTGGTCGTGGCACCACTGGAGGATGGCGCAGCAGTCGATGTCCCAGGCGAGGTCGATGACCAGGTCGCCGGGGCCGACCCGGGCGCCGAGCACCTCGGCCATGTTCGTCTCGGTGACCTGCTCCTGCTCGTAGCGGACGCCCTCGGCCAACGCGCCGGCCACCTTGGCCCGGTTGTCGACCATGTCGAGAATCGTGACGCGGTCCCGCGGCCCGTCGAGATGCTTGAGCAGCAGCGGCAGCGTGCACTGGGACACTGACCCGCAGCCGAGTACCAGGACGCGACCGGTGAACTCCATGGCCGGGGAACGGTAGAGGCGCCGTCGCGACCGCGCAACCTCACACAATCCTCACCGTTCGACAACGCTTCGCGCGCGGCGGGCGGGGAGGCTGGCCGCCGTGACCAGCACATCCACCCGCCGCGAGCTCCTCGGCCGGGC
>JBJXGF010000393.1:0-5445 GCA_046153015.1 Acidimicrobiales bacterium
CGGCTGGCCTGGCTCGCCGCGGCGCTGGTGGCCGCCGCGCTGATCGGCCTCGCGGCGCTGTGGCCCCGGGGCGCCGCGCCCGACCTGGCCGGCAGCGCCAGCCGGCTGGCCATGGTCGACGCCACCGTGACCGAGGTGGGGGAGGGCGAGTGCCTCTCCGGCGAGGTCGACGCGCCGGTCGACTGCCAGCTCGTGCGGGCCGAGGTGACCTCCGGGCCCGGCGAGGGCGACCTCGCCGAGGTGCGCATCCCCCGGATCGACTTCTCCGCGCCCACGCTCGCGGTGGGCGACAAGGTGGTGCTGCTGCGCAACGCCGCCGCGCCGGCCTCGTTCCGCTACAGCTGGGTCGACTTCCAGCGCCGCACGCCGCTGCTCCTGCTGACCGGGCTCTTCGCCGTGGTCGTGGTCGGCGTGGGCCGCCTCCAGGGCCTGCGGGCGCTGGGCGGGCTGGTGGTCTCGCTCGGGGTGGTCGGCGCGTTCCTGCTGCCGGCGCTGCTGCGCGGCGAGAACGCGCTCGCCGCGGGGCTGGTCACCACCGTGCTGGTCGGCGCCGGCGCGCTCTACTTGGCGCACGGCGTGAACCCGGCGAGCACGGTGGCGCTGCTCGGCGCGCTGGCCGGGGTGCTGGTGATCGCCGGGCTCGGCGCCGTGTTCATCGCCGCGGCGCGCCTCACCGGCCTCTCCGACGACAGCGCGCAGATCCTGCGCGTGACCGCCCAGGCGATCGACGCCCGGGGTCTGCTCCTGGCCGGCGCAGTGGTGGGCGCGCTGGGCGTGCTCGACGACGTGACCGTGACCCAGGTGTCGGCCGTGCTCGAGCTGCGCCGCGCCGATCCGGGCCTGCGGGGCCGGGCCCTCTACCGGGCGGCGCTGCGCATCGGCCGTGACCACGTGGCCTCCACGGTGAACACGCTGGTGCTGGCCTACGTGGGGGTGAGCCTGCCGCTGCTCGTGTTCTTCCACCAGGCGGGCCAGCCCCTCGGTCGGGTGTTCACCCGCGAGGTCGTGGCCGTCGAGATCGTGCGGATGCTGGTGGGCTCGATCGGCCTCGTGCTGGCCGTGCCGTTCACCACCGCCATCGCCGCCGCGGTGCTCGCCCCCGAACCCGACCCGGGCGGGAGCTGGCCGAGCTTCGCCCCGGAGGCGAAGCCCTTCTAACGGCTTCTAACGGGGGCGCACGTTGATCGTGATCTCGCCGCCGGGATGCAGGGAGCAGAACCCGCTGAACGACGCGACGTCGGCGAAGCGCTGCTCCAAGCGTTCCCCGGGGGCGACCGTGTAGGGGCCGACCTGGTGGGCCGCCACGTCACGGTTGACCACCACAAGCCGGTCGGCCAGCGAGACGTGCAGATCGGCCGGCAGCACCTCGAGGTCCTCCCCGGCGGCGATGCGGCCGGCGGCGCCGAGCGGGATCTCGAAGACCCGATCCACGCCTTTCGGTTCGCCCACCATCCGGCTCAGCCCCACCGGGACGAGCACCAGCGCAGCCGCCGCGAGCGCGAACCACCCCAGCCGCAGCCGTGCGGGCCGCTCCGCCGAGCCTTCTGCCGCGCCGGCCGGGTCGGCGCCCGCTGCCTGGTCCACGTGGTGGTCCACGCCCTAGACACTACCGCTCGGGGCGCCGGCCGAGCCGGGCGCCTTGCCCACGCTCAGGCGACGAAGGGCCAGAAGTCCGAGTCGAGCTGGTCGAAGCGGCCGACGTCGTCGACGGGGGAGGCGCCGAAGCGGCCGCGGTCGCACGGGCGGACCCGCCCCTCCGCCTCGGCGAGCAACGCCTCCGAGGAGGGCCACGGCCACCACACGGCGCCGGCGCCGCCGAGGGCGGCGGCGTCCTCCTCGGTCTTCGCGGCCAGCGCGTCGACCTGCTCGGACGCCGGAACCGAGGGGTCGGGCAGGCTCACCTGGTCCTCGCCGCCGCGGCGGCGCACCACCACATAGTGCCACTCGGCGTGGTAGTCGATGCGCCGCGTCCGCAGCAGGCGGATGAGCCGCCCTCGCGCCGCCGCCCGGGTGGTGGGCGGCGGCTCGTGCAGCGCCCGCTCCACCGCCCCGGCCGGCGTGAGCGTGCGCATCAGCCCGGCCCGCACGAGGCGCGAGAACAACGAACGCTCGGCGTGCAGCTCGTGGTAGGCGAGGTCGAGGCCGAGGACCCGCACGTCGCTCCACGCCAGCTGGTCCCGCTCGACGAGCTGGCGCATGAGGCGGCGCTTGGCCACCCAGTCGAGGCGGTCGGCCAGGAGCTCGGGGTCCCGCTCCAACGCGCTGAGCACCTCCTCCCAGAGGGGGAGCACGCTGGCCAGGCCCCGCGGCAGGCCCTCCTGGTGGAGGCGGCGCATCGCCGCCTCGAACCACTGCCATTGCAGGTCGAGCGCCCGCATGCGCCCCCGGCTGGTCGCCGCGGTGGCGGTGAGGGTCGGGTCGGCGGCGAACGTGTGCAGCGCGGCCACCGGGTCGGAGAGCTCCACCGCCGGCGCCGCGCCCGCGCCGACGAGGTGCAGCGCCAGCGCGGTGGCGCCCACCCGCAGCGCGGTGGAGGTCTGCGACATCGTCGAGTCTCCGCACGCCACCTGCACCCGGCGGTGGCGCCGGGGGTCCGAGAGCGGCTCGTCGCGGGCCAGCACGAAGGGCTTGCGGTACTCGGTGTTCACCGCGCTGGCCGCCACCAGCGTGCCCACGAAGGGGGCCCGCTGGCTGAGCCGGAACTCGCCCCGCCGGTGATCGCCCGCCGCCATCACCGTGCCGGCGCCGGTGCAGCACACGCGGCTGGCGAGGTGCGAGGCGCTCTGGCTGGCCAGGCGGGTCCATGACAGCTCGGCGCCCACCAGGTAGTTCTCGTGGGCGCCCCACGAGGCCCCGTTCGGCGAGAGGTTGTTGCGCAGCACCCGGAGGCGCACCGGTGCGTTCCGCTCGGCGGCGAGGGCGGCCTCGGCGCGCTGGGCCATCGCGGCCACGATCGCCATGCCGGCGCTGTCGGCGGCCACCAGCTCCTCGATGGTGGAGCACTCGGGCGTGGCGTACTCGGGATGGTCGCCGCAGTCCACGTAGAGGCGGCCGCCGTTCTCGAGGAAGTGGTTGCGGTCCCAGCAGGTGACGCCGACGCCGCCCAGGCGCAGCAGCAGGGCGGCCGGCGACTCCCCGGGCGCGAGCGACGCGGCGTCGACGCCCTCGATGCAGACGCCGAGCTCGTGCTCCAAGCCGAGGATGGTGGGACACGGCAGGGGGTCAGCGGCGTGAGCGATGGTCATGGGCACCTCGACTGCGAGCGCTCGGGCCGGCGGCCGGGCGGGCGGCTTTCGGCCGGCGGCCCCGGCGACGGCGGGTCGGCAGCGGCCTACCCCGCTGGGGCCCGCTCCACACCGCGTCCTGCGCCGAGGCGGCGCCCGCCGGGCGGCGCCGCGTCCGGGCCGAGGCCGATGCCGATGCCGATGCCGATGCCGATGCCGATGTCTACATAGCGCTCGATCGTGAGCGCGTGCTCCCAGCGGACGGCGTTGATCGCCTCGGTCACCGTCGCCGTGGCCGGCTCGGTCAACCGGGCCGAGAAGGCCGGCGACCAGGAGGCCGCGCCCCAGCACAGGGTGCTGGGCGGCGCGGTCAGCTCGGCCGGCGCCTTCTCCACCACCACCCCGGCGGCCGGATCGAGCACCCCGAACTGGCGCCACAGCGGCCCGGCGTCGTGGCAGAGCAGCAGCAGCTCGCCGCGGCGGGCGGCCCGGAAGGGGTTGGGGGCGGTGAACGTGTCCGGAAAGGCCAGCAGCACGTCCTGTCCGGACGCCACGCGCAGCCCGGCGCGCACCCCGTCGAGCAGGTTGCCGATCTCGCCGTCCTGCTCGGCCACCACGAGCTGCGGCCCGAGCCTCCGGGCGGCCACGTGCTCGGCGACGGCCTCCTTGCCCGGCCGGATCACCACCACCAGCGCGTCGACGCCCGCCTCCACCAGATGGTCGAGCGCGTAGTCGATCACCGGCCGGCCCTCGAAGCCGAGCAGCTCCTTCGGATGCGAGATGCCGAGCCGCCGAGCCATCCCCGCCGCCGGCAGCAGCCCCACCGCCACGGTGATCGAGCCTAACCCGGCCGGCGCCGGGCCACGCAGTGGTCATCCCGGCATTGTCATCCCGCCGTCACCTCCGCACACCCCTAAGGCTCGGCGAGGTGACCAACCATGCTGACCACTGCACAGACCCCGCCCCCGACCCCGACCCCGTCCCCCCGACGGACGCGTCCGGCCAACCTGCGAGGAGCGTCCCGGCGCAGCCGACGCGTCCGCCGGCCCGGCGCCGTCCTGCTCGCCGCCGCAGCCGCGGCGTCGGCCCTGCTGCTCGCCCCCCGCCCGGCGCAGGCCGCCCCCGCCGCCGCCGAGATCCCCCCGAAGCTGCTCGCCGCCTACCAGCGGGCGGCGCCCACCTGCCCGGGGCTCGACTGGCCGGTGCTCGCCGCGCTCGGCTGGAGCGCGTCCCGCCACGGCGGGGGCCGATTCAGGGCCTCCACCGGTGAGCTGCGCCCCGCGCTGTACGGCCCCGCGCTCGACGGCGCCGGCGGCCGGGCCGCGGTCCGCGATCCGGCCTCGCCCGACGGCTGGGCGCGCGCCGCGGGCCTCATGCAGTTCCTGCCGAGCACGTGGGCCCGCTGGGGCCGCCTCGCCCCGGGCCGTCCGGCCGGCGTGAAGCCCTCCCCGCAGAACGCGTACGACTCGGTGTACGCCGCCGCCGCCTACCTGTGCGGCGACGCCGGGCGCATCGCCGACCTCGACCGGGCCCTGGCCACCTACACCGGCAGCGCGGCGGCGGTCGCCCCGATCAAGCGCAAGGCCGTGGAGTACGGCGCGAAGCTGACCGCCCCGCCGCTGCGCCCGGCCAACGTGACCCTGCGTTGCCCGGTCGACGCGCCGGTGAGCTTCACCGACGATTGGGGCGCCCCCCGCTCCGGCGGCCGGTCACACGAGGGCACCGACCTCTTCGCCGCCCACGGCGCCCCGATCGTCGCCGTGGAGAGCGGCGTGGTGGACAAGGTGACCGACGACAACGTCGGCAACGGCGGCGTATCTCTCTGGGTCCGAGGCGACTCCGGAGACCGGTACTACTTCGCCCACAACAGCAGGAACCTCGTCCGGCTCGACCAACGGGTCGCCGCCGGGGAGCGCATCGCCGAGGTGGGCAACACCGGCAACGCCGCCGCCACGCCCCCGCATCTGCACTTCCAGCTGCACCCGGGCGGCGGTGAGCCGGTCAACCCGTATCCGGCGCTCAGCGCGAGCTGCGCGACCAACCGACGCTGAACCCCATCCCTTCCTGATCCGAGGAGCCTCCCGTGACCGCCTCCACCCCGACCGCCATCCGTCCGGCTGCGTCGCCGCCCGCGTCCCCGCCGTCGGCCGGGCCGGCCGGCGCAGGGCCGTCACGTTCGAGCCGGCGCCGGCGCGCTCAGGCCGTGCGCGCCGCCCTGGCC